>NZ_LDUE01000030.1 GCF_001038485.1 Ornithinibacillus californiensis | reverse complement strand
TTTTCTTATTTCCTCGGAATTTTGATTATGAGAAGCGTTCTCTCAATCATTTTTTCTTATTTTCATAGAATTTTGATTGTGAGAAGCGTTCTCTCAGACATTTTCCAATAATTTCACAGATTTTTGTCCGTGAGAAGCGTGCTCTCAGACATTTCTCCTTAATTTCACAGATTTTTGTCCGTGAGAAGCGTGCTCTCAGACATTTCTCCTTAATTTCACAGATTTTTGTCCGTGAGCGATGCCCTCTCAGACAATTCCACTTAATTCCGTGTAATTTTGTCTAAGAGAATTCTATCAACCCTAGCGCATCACAATCTAAATCACAAAAGTAGGCTTATGCTGTTTCAGCTTTGCTACTTGTGTTTCCACTTCTTTCCCTGTATGAACATCCAATACGGTGGATGCTTCGTTAAACCATTTGTCTGGTGCGGCGTGGCCCCAGAAGGTTTGGCGCATTGGGTCGTTGATGTCCCAGCGTATTGGCTCAAAATCTGGATCACTTGTAAGATAGTCGCCACTATATAATTCGATTCGGTGTCCATCAGGATCGCGTAAATATAGGAAAAAGGCGTTGGATAGTCCGTGCCTTCCTGGACCGCGTTCGATCGATTCTCCATATCCACTAGCTGCAAGGACATCGCATGTATGAATCAGTGATAATTGGTCTGGTAACCAGAAACCAATATGGTGCAGTCTTGGCCCTACGCCATTCATAAAAGCAACATCATGAACATTCTGCTTGCGGTGTAACCAGGCTGCCCAGACACCGCCTTCTGCTGTTTCCGTGTATTCGGAACATGCGAAACCTAATTTTTCTTTATAAAAGTCGTATGCCGCTTCGACATCGGCTACCGCACAATTAAAATGATCAATTCGTTGCATACGGGATCCCTTATACAGATCGTACCTTTGTAACAGCCACTCCACCGTATCCATCTCGGCAAAGAATTCTAATGGTAAACCGGATAAATCATTCACCCGTAACGCTCGGCCAAGGGCATGTTGTTCTCCTTTTTCTATCCACTTTGTCGCGTAGCCCTCTTTTTCAAACATGAGCGCTAAAGCTTCTAAATCATGCTCGGATGAAACTTTGTAGCCTAAAGCCTCGACTACTGGTGTATCGGCTTTTTTCAAAACTAAGCTATGATGATTATGTTCCTCTAGTCCGCGTAAATATATATGATTGTCATCTGCCTCTGTTTCAATAAATCCTAACGTGTCAACGTAAAATTTTCTCGATACATCTAGGTCTGTTACATGCAGAATTGCTCTAGCACAGCGAATCACATTATAATCCAACTTAGGTCCCTCCTTATTGGGAAGCTTTGACACTACTAGATTTTTTCAAGAAATCTTGCACATATTGCTTAAATGGTTCTTTATCGTAGTTATCGAAATACGTCATTCCCATACGGATTGGATCGCCAAAGAAGTAGTATTCGTAATGCGTTTGTCTGCTTCCGAAGGCACTAAGTGTCATATCCCAAGCTAGGCGGAACAGTTGCACTCGCTCAAATCCTTCTAGGTTTTTCCCTTGCAACCCACGATGGATGATTGGGCCGATTTCGTCATGATTGAAGTCAGCTTCTGTTGGAATACCCATTAGACCTGACGCACCTAATACGCGGACAATCTCCGTCAATCTTGGATAAACTTTAGGGTACCAGTTACGTGCCGCATCAAGTGCTGCAAAATCTGGTGTCATCGTTCCAGAATTATCTAACTTTGCATTATGCTCCGCACGGTATAGATGTGACTTCATCGTTTCCAGTGTCAGCATAATCTCTGCACCTTTATCCTGTACATGCTGGAAACCGTCGATTCCAATTGCGTCCATCATACTTAGTGCAACACCTAATACAAATTCTGTTTTCACGATATTTTTCGCTAGAACTTGATGAGCCATATGGACTACTGCATTCGTCTCTTTAAATGTACGGTTGCACACAGAAGAGTTCCCACAAACAAAGACACGCTCCCAAGGAACAAATACATTATCAAAGGAAACTATAGCGTCTCCTTCTTCAAAACGAGAACCAAGTGGATGATCCCATTCGTTCTTACCATAATCAAATGATTCACGGCTAATGAACTTTAAGCCAGGTGTGTTATTTGGAATAGCAAATGCTAAAGAATAAGGGTCATCTAGCTCACCAGCTTTTTTAACAGTAGACGGAAAAACTAAGATCTCATCAGTAATTCCACCTTGAGTTGCTAGCAAACGAATTCCATCCACAATGATTCCATCCGGACGTTCTTCCACAAGATGTAAAGCGACATTCGCATCCTTTTGCTGATGCTGTGCTTTGGCACGGTTTACCTGTGGATGGATTAACGTGTGGGTCAGACTTATATCATTTTCACGAGCATATTCATAATAATTCCGTGCATTTTCTGCAAACTGCGGATTACCTTCTGCAAACAAGCTATTGTTTACGCCCATTGCCATTACTTCGGCATTTAAATAATCTGGTGAACGACCCATCATACCACCTGATGTTCTTGCCCACTCTTGCATCGCTTCCCGGCGTTTAATTAAATCCTCTATCGACCTTGGCTGTAAGAAAGTCATCCCAACTTTATTACCAGTAGTAGGTGATGTATAAAGCATTTTCTCTGGTTTTTCGTACTGTAAATCATATAGGTTTGCCATTGATTTAATGACATTTTTTAATGCCGGATGCTCGGTGACATCATCTACTCTTTCTCCATGAATATAAACATTATTTTTTGCCTTCTTTAATCCGTCAATATACGCTTTTCCTGTTTTCGCTGGCATATAATTCCCTCCTTATTTTTTCATTCCGAATTTCGGTATATGATGGTCGCCAATTGCAACATGGATTGCTTTTGGTTCGGTGTAAAATTCAAAAATGGCAAAGTGTCCACCCTCACGTCCAATTCCACTAGATTTCATTCCGCCAAACGGGATACGTAAGTCTCGAACATTTTGAGAATTAACCCAGATCATCCCTGAGTCAATGGCTTGTGCAACACGGTGTCCTCGTTTAATATCATTCGTCCAAACATAACCAGCAAGACCGTAGTCCACATCATTTGCCATTTGAACAACATCATCTTCGGTTTCAAATTCGATGACAGCCATGACTGGACCGAAAATTTCTTCCTGACAAACTTGCATATCGTTTTTTGCATTTAATAGTAGTGTTGGAGGTACATAGTTTCCAGACTTTAATTCTGGAGGGACAGTCCCCTGAAATACCTCACAGCCCTCTTCTTTTGCGAGCTCAATATAGCCGGTTACCTTTTTATAGTGACCAGTATCTATTAGCGGGCCAATTTCTGTGTCGTTCGCCTTAGGATCTCCTACGACAATGTTTTGGACACGTGCCTTTAAAGCCTCTGTAAATCTATCCTTAATATCCTTATGGACAAATACACGTGAGTTCGCTGTACAACGTTCACCGTTAAACGAAAAGATTCCCCAAACAGCTGCATCTAGTGCATTATCAAAGTCAGCGTCTTCAAACACGATTAATGGTGATTTTCCGCCTAGCTCCATCGACGTTTTCTTTAACGAGTCCGCACTGTTTTTAATAATCCGTTTTCCGGTTCTCGTTTCACCAGTAAATGAAATTGCCTTTACCGAAGGATGTTTTACTAGTGCCTCCCCAGCCGTTTCACCAAAACCATGTACCACATTAAATACACCTTTAGGTAGCTCAGCTTTTCGAATCACGTTTGCTAGAATATTAGCAGAAAGTGGTGATAACTCGGCCGGTTTCAATACAACGGTATTTCCCGTAGCGAGGGCAGGAGCAACCTTCCATGTTAACAACATAAATGGAGCATTCCATGGTGTGATTAAACCAACTACACCTAGAGGTTGATAGACCGTATAGTTAATAAACTCATCATCTACCTGATAAGCATCCCCATGCATTCTCGCTTGCACCATACGGGAGTAAAAGCGGAAATTCTCTGCACCACGTGCTGCCATTTTGCGTGTTTGACTAATTGGAAGCCCAGAATCAAGCGATTCTAGTCGAGCAATTGTCTCTGCTTCTTCTTCTATTAAATCTGCAATTCTTTCAATATACTTCATTCGTTCTTTAACTTTCATAGAGCCCCAAGGTCCATTAGAGAAAGCTTCTTTTGCAGCGGATACAGCTTTATCAATATCCGTTCCGTAACCCTTTGCTACACGATTAATTACTTTATTCGAAAAAGGATTCATATTGTCAAAGGTTTCCCCACTCGCTGCATCTACAAATTCTCCATTTATGTAGAGTTTCACATCGTCTAATCTTTCTTCCAAAACTAGCCCCTCCTTAAATCTCCACATCTTCTGTAATTAGCTGGTAATCCAACAAAACTTCTTTAATCTCGGCTTGAATTTCAGGTGATGGGACATCTAATGGTTTACGTAGAACTGGTTTAATTTTGCCCATCATACCTAGTGCAGCTTTTGCAGGTGCTGGATTCGTATCTCGGAAAAGCACATCATTTAATACCATTAATTCATAATGCAAGTCCTGTGCACCTTTAACGTCTCCTGCTACCCAGCGGTTATAAACTTCAGCAACTTCCCTCGGCGCAACATTTGCCGTCGCACTAATATGCCCTGCACCACCGATTGCTAGCATCGGATAGCAAAGCACTTCAATACCAGAATAAAGATTAAAATCACGTCCACAATGAAGTAATACTTTATTTACATGTTCGAAATCTTTATTGGATTCTTTGACACCTATAATATTCGGGCAATCTTCTGCTAGTCTAGCAATTGTAACCGCTTCCAAATTTACCGCTGTTCGACCTGGTATATTATATAAAATGATAGGTATATCTACTGAATCTGCTACTGCTTTGAAGTGTTTGTATAATGCGTGTTGGTTAGGTTTGTTGTAGTATGGGACAATGACCATTGCAGCGTCTGCTCCCATTTCTTGTGCAGCCTTCGTCATGCGGAGTGTTTCTTGGTGGTTGGTTGATCCGGTTCCTGGGATAAATGGAACTCTTCCATTTACTGTTTTACAAGCAACTTCCATTACTTGAAGTCTTTCTTCAATCGACATCGAACTAGGTTCCCCTGATGTTCCAGTACAGGATATCCCGTGACTCCCACTAGCAATTTGCCAATTGATTAGTTCCTGAAACTTCTCAAAATCAATGCTCTCATCTTCATGAAAAGGTGTTAACACCGGTGCAATCGAGCCTCGTAATCTTTCCTTTGCTTCTTCAAAAGCCATTTGATTACCTCCAACTCCAATGTTTAATTAATATTAATTTTCTGAACAATTAAATCATATATGATTTCATATGTCATGTCAATAGGAAATCTGTCATGAGTAGTGGGGTAACTATTGCCAAGATTTTAATTGGTCTTCCCTCTTCTTTCACAAAAAAAGAACCAGATTGCTCTCCAGTTCTTTCTTAAGAAGTTATTGTATTTGTTTCAATTAAATTTTTTCGTCTCTTTTCAAAATTGATAGCGGTCTTTATTTTATGTTCTCTTGCAAGAATTTCTATTTGGTCAGATTCACCTAATTCTAATAACCTAATAATTTCCCGATGCTCTAGAATTGATTCTTTTACCCGTTTAGAGTATAAAGTTGAACCTGTTCCTCTGATAGAGTCAATCCGGTTCCAAGTATGCTGAATCGTTTCAATTAAATAGGCATTTTCACATTGCTCACAAATGATCCGATGAAATGCAGCATTTAACTTACTGAACTGAATAATATCGAAGTCCTCCAAAGCCTCCTCCATTAATCGATTTAATTCTTTCAACTGAACTATTTGTTCTTTTGGAAAGTTTTTTGCTGCAAGTGATGCGGCATAGCCCTCTAACAAAGCTAGTACATGAACGGTATCCAAATAATCCGATTCATTTACCTCGGCAACTACTGGTCCAACATTCCGTTTATACACGACCAGTCGCTCTGCTTCAAGTTGGCGAATTGCTTCACGAACAGGTATAGAACTAGTTTCCAATTCCTTGGCAATTTGATCGATAACAATCCGCTGTCCAGGCACATACTCCCGTTCAATAATCCTACCTTTTAATATCCGATATACTTTTTGTTGTTTGTTTTCTTTTATCATAATACTAATATAGTATAGGAAATAATATATAATGTCAATATTCAGAAAACAAAAGATTACAATGCATTTACTATATACGTATTTCCAAGATAAACTATAAGTTTCTTATATAGATAAAATTAACATATCACTACTAGACAGTAGTTAGAGTGACATACCATATAAAATCAGCCAACCTAACTAAGTATCACTTTACCCCTTACAACGCCTTCATTATCCATCTATGTCCCTGACATCTGCAAAGTTTCATGTACTGTATCAGGTATTTCCCAGGCAATATTTTGTAGAATAATAGCGAATACTGCTTTCTTGCTTAATAACTAATATTCAATTAAAAACTCCATGCAAACTTTCCTCAATCCACGTTTTAGATTTCTCACCCTGATCACCTACATTTACATTCCACACGATTATTTATTTAATTATTTCCAAATCACTATTGACATTGTGTAACGCCTATGTGTATATTGTGTATATACATTATATACAATAATAACAATCAAGGAGGTGTTCTAATGAATCTACTTATCTCGACAAGCAATAAAGAACCGTTATTTCAACAAATAAAAGAACAAATTAAACAACATATTTATTCCGGTGAATTAAAGGAAGGAGATGCTCTTCCCTCCATGCGAGTGCTTGCAAAAGACTTAAAGGTTAGTGTGATTACAACAAAGCGAGCTTATGAAGAATTAGAAAAAGAAGGCTACCTTATCTCCGCTGTTGGTAGAGGTACTTTCGTTGCAGGTCAGCAACCACATGTATTACGAGAATGGCAAATTCGTGAAATTGAAAACGAATTAGAAAAGCTTGTGAAAGCAGGAAAGCATATCGGCCTTTCAAAAGAAGATCTAAAAGAAATGATTGATATTTATTATGAGGAGGAAAGTTGATGAACGTAGTTGAATTCACAAATGTCACAAAAAATCGCAAAGACTTCACTATCGAAGATCTGTCATTTAAAATCCCAACTGGCTATATTACAGGTTTTATCGGTCCAAATGGAAGTGGAAAAACAACTACCATCCAGATGATGATGGATATCCTACAATTTGACGAAGGTGAAATTAGAATTTTTGGAACTTCTCACAAAAACCATTTGAACAAACAAAAAATTGGCTTTGTATATGATGACTTGTACATGTATGAAGATTTTACGATCGCAAATATGAAAGCTTTTATTGCACCACTCTATGAAACTTGGAATGAAGACCTCTTTCTTAAATATTTAGAGCAATTCGAACTACCATTAAAGAAGAAAGTTAAGAAGTTCTCTAGAGGTATGAAAATGAAAGTCTCCCTTCTCTTTGCGTTAAGTCATCAACCTGAATTTATTGTGATGGATGAACCTACCTCAGGTCTGGACCCTATTTTCCGTAGAGAGCTTCTCGATTTATTACAAGATTTGATGGTACATGAGAATCAAACAATTTTCCTATCCTCCCATATCACAACGGATTTGGATCGAATTGCGGATTATATTATTTTTATCTACCAAGGGAAGATATTATTTCAAAAAAGCATGGAGGAAATAAAAGAGGGATTTCATGTTGTAAAAGGAAAAAAAGAACTCATTGATAATGACACTAGGAATCTATTTCATGGATTACAATTTTCCGATACCGGTTTCCAAGGGTTGTTTGAAGGAGACCCAGAGCTTTTTGAACCTTTCGGCGAGGATGTCGTCGTTGATCATGCTAGTTTAGAAGACATCATGTTTTTCATGACAAGAAAGGAGCAGTAAATTGAAGCAGCTCTATATCAAGGATGTAAAAGTTTCTGCATTATATTTAGTACTGTTTGCCCTTTTCATTATCATAACCTATGTATTTCATGTGAATAGTATCGGGATAAGCATGATGATAATGCTAGGATTTGTTGTACTAATGTTTTATTTTGACTCTCATAATCAAGTCTACCGTTCCCTAGTTAGTATGCCGTTAAGGAGAAAGCAATTTGTTTTAGCTAGATACATTTTTTTATACACAACTACCATAGGATTTATACTTTTAATTTGGCTAATGGATTACATTTCTCTCAACATAGTACCATCCTTAGGTAACTTCACCTTTTTAACAGCTGAGAACATCGTTCAAAATTTGTTTGTAATTTCGCTATTGATGGCCATTTCCTTACCCATATTTTATTCGATAAAAAGTTTTTCACACGCTATGATCGTGTTCATGGTAACACACGTCGTGTTCCTATACACGTATACCATTTTCACCGGGAATTCATACATTACAGTGGATGAGAAAATCTCTTCTTTTATCCATCCTATTTTGAATATCCAGCCCTATTTGTTGCCTTTGTTGGCTTCTCTATTTGTTATAGGTATATCATATTTCGTTTCCGTTTATTATTTTACAAGAAGAGATATAGAATAGGAGGGGGAAAATGAAAGCTCTGTTAATTCGTGATTTTATTAACTATAAAAACTTAGCCTTTGCGATTCTTATTTTGATTCCAATCGGATATATTACAACATTACCACCGTTTTGGATTAGTTTGGGACTGCTATTACCAGTGGTTGTCATTTCAATCTATTTTTCTGAAAAGCGTTCACGCATTGACCGATTCATGATAAGTTTACCGATTCGGCGATATGATATTTTAGCTAGTAGGTATATAACGTTAGCTTCCATATGGGTATTTACTGTAGTATATCAATTTGCAATTGGACACCTTGTACAAAACTTTATTCCATACGATGTCTATACCTTTAGTTGGAAAGAGTTTGTAGCGTTACTAAGTATTGGGTTCGTCGTGTTAGCATTCCATATTCCCTTATATAGTCTTATTTCATCTTTTGTTCTTGCGACATCGATTTTCTGCGCACTTTACCTTTTTAGTTTTTGGTTCATGCTAGATACTTTAGTGACAATGTCTGGCATGACTACAACGATCATATTCAATGAATTAGATCGATGGATTATCCCATTTTTAGAGAAAAAAATAAGCTTTCTACCTTATGTGGTATTACCATTTTTATCAGTTTCTATCTATTATGTATCACTAAAGATAGTCGGAAAAGCTTTTAGTGCCAAAGAATTGATTTGACAAACTCATGTAAACATGCCATAATAAATAAGTTACCTAAAGTAACAATCAGTTCTGGCATTCTACAATGTTTTTGTTGATGCTTATTCACACTGGCGCGACTAAGGGGTCGCAAGGACGTAAGAGAAGGTTGGGCTTGCGTTGCTTAAGTTAGAAGACATCGAAGTGATTTTAATGCTTATGGAGAAGGCAATAAAATCCAGGTGGAAGAATTACCGCGGTTTAAGTGAAATTCGAAATTCGGAAGCGTTACCGAATAAACAAACATGAGATACAACTTTAAAATGAATTTCCCACCCAAATAAAATTGGGATAAATATAAATAAACGATGTGTTACTTTAGAAATATAAGGGGTACCCTACTAATGGGTATCCCTTTTCCAATACATAGTAGAAAGAGGGTTTAACATGATTGAAATAGGTACAATTCAAACAATGGTAGTGGATCGAAAAATTGATACAGGTTATGTACTGAAAAAAGATATGACAGAAGCACTACTCCATCACAACGAATCGGATAAACAATTAGAGGTTGACGAAGAAGTTGATGTTTTCTTATACCAAGATAAGAAAGGGAATTTAACGGCCTCTACCAAACTCCCAGAAGTAGTAATGGATAACTATGGTTGGGCAAAGGTAGTTAGCGTACTCCCCCACTTAGGTGCATTTGTTGATATTGGTACGACGAAGGAATTTCTAGTATCAAAGGATGATCTACCACTTTTTGAAAACGTCTGGCCAAAAGAAGAGGATATGCTTTTTGTCACGTTAGGAAAAGATCGCAAAGGGAGATTACTTGCAATCCCAGCAACAGAAGGAATTTTTCAGCGTGAGTTTGAGGAAGCTCCAGATTCCTTACTTAACCAAACGATAAACGGTCGAGTATACCATACAAGTAGAGAAGGTACAGCAGTAATAACCGATGAGAAATATCGTGGTTTCATTCACCACACCGAGCGTAAAACAGAGCCACGTTTAGGTGAGCTTGTCCAAGGTAGGGTTATTGAAGTAAGGTTTGATGGAACATTAAACCTTTCCTTACGTCCGTTAAAACAACATGGTATGGTGGAAGATTCAGATATGATTTTACAACACATCGAAAATCATGATGGTGTTATTCCTTTCAGTGATCAGAGTGACCCAGAAGATATACGTGGTACGTTCCATATTAGTAAATCAGCTTTCAAACGAGCATTAGGTAAGCTAATGAAAGATGGCAAAGTGGAACAACGTGACGGTAAAACGTATTTAAAATAGCATATCTAATAAAACAACGCACAGATGCGATGATCTGTGCGTTGTTTTTGTTTAAATAGTTTAAGCTTTTTGATCATGTACTTGATAAGCGTGACTAATACTCGTCACTAAGAAGCTGATCATCGCTGCAAATAGACAAGCGATTCCCCAACCACCAAGTCCAACATCCATGATGTGGACATTAAGAGGAGCAGAGACACAAGCTAGAACGATACCCGCTATTCCAAGGATAACCATTGGATAATATGGTAGAAAACCTTTACCACCTGAAGCCTTTAAGAATACAAAGCCTAAAATAATACCTACTACTGCTAAGATGGCAGCTATAGTAATCACTGATTGCACTAACATGCTTACACCTCACTTTGAATGTTTTTATAGTAAATATCAAAGTTTTTTTGATATACTAATATAATTTTATGCGCTTTTGAATAGTTATAAATGATAGTTCTAATTGTAAGTGCTTTCACCCACACGTTAGAAAGGAGTGATGACTATTTAATTCCATAGTTACCTTTATCATACCAAAAGAAAGGAGTTTTATCTAATGAAAAAGAGCTTTTTGTGGCAAATACTCGCAAGCTTCGTTTTAGCAATTATCGTTGGTCTACTATTGGGAGATAGCGCGACGTATGTTCAGCCACTTGGAGACTTGTTTCTACGGCTTATTAAATTTATTATTGTTCCATTAATTCTAGCAACCATTATTGTAGGTGTCACGAATGCTGGGGACATGAAAAAGCTTGGAAGACTTGGTGGAAAGACGATTATCTTTTATCTTGCAACTAGCTTTCTTGCTGTCAGCATTGGGCTAACGATTGCAACAGTCTTATCCCCTGGAACTGGAGTAGACGTTCAGCTAAATGAAGAAAACATTCCATCAGGCGAAACGCAGAATGTTGTTGACACGTTACTTAACATCATCCCAACAAATCCAATCGAATCCCTCGCAACAGCTAACGTACTACAAATTATCTTCTTTGCAATTTTCCTTGGACTTGGAATCACGATGGTTGGAGAAAAAGCTTCTCCTGTTAAACAGTTCTTCGATGGACTAGCAGAAGTCATGTATAAAATAACTGCAGTCGTTATGAAGCTTGTACCAATAGGTATCTTTGGTTTACTAGCACCAATTGTAGGTCAATATGGCCTAGACGTCCTCATGCCTCTAATGAAATTAATTCTTGCTGTACTCATCGCTTGCCTTATTCAGGTTGCAATTGTCTACTCACTCGCCCTAAAGACACTTGGAAAAATGAGCCCATTTCAATTTTTCAAAGGAATCTTCCCTGCAGCTACCGTTGCCTTTACCACTTGTAGTAGTTCGGGAACATTACCCGTGACCATGAAAAACACACAAGAGAATCTCGGTATATCGAAAGAAACGTCTAGTTTTGTTCTACCTCTAGGTGCAACAATTAATATGGACGGTACGGCAATTTATCAAGGTATCGCTGTTATGTTCACCGCTCAATACTTTGGAGAATCGTTAACGTTTGCTCAACTGATCATCGTTGCACTTGTTGCAACGCTTGCTTCCATTGGTGCAGCCGGTGTGCCTGGAGCTGGTATGGTAATGCTAACGATGACATTGACTGCCGTGAACCTTCCTTTAGAAGCCATTGCACTAATCGCCGGTATTGATCGAATTCTAGACATGATGCGGACATCTGTAAATATTATGGGAGATGCAACTGCAAGCGTTGTTATTGAACAGTCGGAGAAGAAAAGAGCTGCATAGCATAATTGTTTACAACAGAGAACTGACCACTCGGTTGGTTCTCTGTTTTCAGCTAAAATTATCTTATTTTTACCAAAAATAGTGTAAACTAGAAAAGAAAGAAATCTTTCAATAATTTTTAGGGGGAAAAAGCGTGCAAACATTTGAAAACTATACATACGAGCGTCCAGATCTTGAACTAGAAAAAACAAAATTTGCTAGTCTATTAGAGAATTTTAAACACGCTGCAACTGTCGAAGAACAAAATGATGCCATTGAGGCAATCAACGCATCAAGAAACCGTATATCAACATTATTTAACTTAGTTTATGTTCGAGCTTCTATTGATACTAATGATGAATTTTATCAAAAAGAACGTGATTATTGGGATGAAGTTTCTCCAGAAGTACAAAAATTAAATACTGATTTCTATAAGGAATTAGTGAAAACTCCATTCCGTGATGAACTGGAGAAAAAATGGGGGTCACAGCTTTTTGAGATAGCTGATTACTCCATTAAAGGCTTCTCTCCAGAAGTAATGGGTCTGCTTCAAAAAGAAAACAAACTAACTTCGGAGTACTCCAAATTAGTGGCATCTGCGGAAGTAGAATTTAACGGAAACACCTATACACTAGCGCAGCTTGGACCATTCCTACAAGATAAGGATAGAGAAGTGCGCAAAAAAGCCGCTTCTGCATCAGCTGGATTCTTTGAAACGAACGCAGAAAAATTTGATGATATTTACGATCAGTTAGTAAAAGTTCGTCATGAAATCGCGACGACATTAGGATATAAGAACTTCGTAGAACTTGGTTATGTTCGAATGATGCGAATTGACTATAACGCAGAAATGGTTGCAAACTACCGCAAGCAGGTTCAGGAGTACATCGTTCCACTTGTGACGAAGCTTTATGAAAAACAGGCAGAACGTATTGGCCTGGATTCCTTGAAGTTCTACGACGAAAGCTTCCAATACAAAACTGGAAACGCAACACCAAAAGGCTCACCGGACTGGATTATAGAGAACGGGAAGAAAATGTATGAAGAGCTATCACCGGAAACAAAAGAGTTCTTTAATTTTATGATCGAGCGTAACCTTATGGATCTTGAAGCGAAAAAAGGGAAAGAATCTGGTGGTTATTGTACCTTTATCGAGGACTACCAAGCTCCATTTATCTTTTCTAACTTTAATGGTACATCTGGTGATATTGACGTACTAACGCATGAAGCCGGCCACGCATTCCAAGTGTATCAAAGCCGTAGCATTGGAATCCCAGAATATATCTGGCCAACCCATGAGGCTGCAGAAATCCATTCGATGAGTATGGAATTCTTCACTTGGCCATGGATGGAGTTATTCTTTGAAGAGGATACAGACAAGTATAAGTATTCTCACCTAGCTAGTGGATTACGCTTCCTTCCATACGGTGTAGCAGTAGATGAGTTCCAACACTTAGTGTATGAGAACCCAACTTGGACGCCGGAAGAACGTAAAGCAGCGTGGAAAGAAATAGAAGCAAAATATCTTCCTCACCGTGATTATGATGATATGCCTTATTGGGGAACGGGAGCAATTTGGCAACGTCAAGGTCATATTTATGAAGTACCTTTCTACTATATTGATTACACATTAGCTCAAATCTGTGCGTTCCAATTCTGGAAGCGCTCCAGAGAGAATCGTGAAGATGCTTGGAATGATTACTTGAACCTATGTAAGTTAGGTGGCTCAAAAGCCTTCTTAGGATTAGTAGAATCCGCTAACCTACTTTCCCCTTTCGAAGCAGGCACAGTAGAATCAACTGTTCAAGCAATCGAAGCATGGTTAGATAGTGTGGATGATAAAGCTTTATAGTATCTAAAAAGACCGGAGAATAATTTTCTCCGGTCTTTACTTACGTTTACATTTCCCCTACCACAAAGGCTCCTGCTCATTCGAGAGCTTTAAAAGGGACGGAATAAAACTAAATATAATACTATAAACAATGAAATAAAAAATCAGGAATACCCAAAACGACATATCTACGAACCACGTAACTGGTAAAGATACAAAAGGAATAAAGCCTATCATACTGGTCCTTTTCCTCGAAGCTGTTGATTCATACTGCTTTTCCCCACAGTACGGACACTTCAAACGAAACAACGTCTTCATCGTCTGTTTCCACGTCCACTCCTGTTGACAGTTTTGACATACTGGCATCATACATCTCCCTTTCTATCTTTGAATTATAAAATTCATGGAAGTAAAAGGATTGTGTATTATATTATAAATCTAATTTTAATCGCACCATATCTCTACATTGGATACCATATTCAATGATTTCCTCGGAGTAGTTTCGAATAAAGAAGTCCGTGTCGATTGCCATGATTCGAAATCCACATTTTTGGTATAGAGCTAATTGGTTGATACTAGAGTTACCTGTGCCTATTTCAATGGCATTATAGCCACCTACTCTCGCCTTCTCTATAGCATCTTGGATGAGTTGCTTCCCGATTCCCTTTCCTCGAAACTCTTTTGAAACAGCAACATTCACAATCTCCATTGTACCAGGTCTAGTTGGAAGTAATACAAATACCCCTACCACTTCTTTATTTAGCTCAGCCACATAACAATCCCCACGTTGCAAATAACCCATTATCATTTCCTCAGAAGGATCTGCTAATAATAATAATTCAATTGGTGGTACTTCATCTTTTAATAGCTTACGTATGTTCATCCTAAGATCTCCTGCCCTTACCCTGAGAATAAAAGTAATCTATAAATTACTACTAGTATAAAGGATATAAAAATATTAATACAATTATTTCACTCTACATTATATGAAAGGGTCTGCCCATAATTTATGGACAGACCCTTTTTATATAAAAAAATATATTATACGTTTTTTTGTACATTTGCCTTTTGTTCTTCTAATCCTACTTTATCCCAATCCATCACATTTTCAACTAGTATAGCGATAATGGTACCCATCAATAATCCACTTGAAAGTAAAGGTTGACTGAATTCAGGTAAAGTTGCGAATGCAGAACCAGGAATTGCCATTAATACTAAACCAATAAATAACGGAATTGCTGCACGATAAACGTTGGTTGAGTTGATAGTTGTTTTGGCATACCACTCAAGTGAAGAACCAAATAAAGTTACGTAAGATACGAATAATACAGCACTACCGATACTTAATGGCAGTAGCGTAAAGAAATATCCAACTGGTGGGATGATCCCCATGATCAAGAACATCACCGAACCGAAAATAAATGGCATTCTATCGTAAATTTTGGTTTGTTGAATGAAACCAATAGATGATACAAATGGTGAGTAAGGTACTAAACCTAATAAACCAGATAAAATACTTTGTACACCAGTAATTGTAAAGGAGTTACGATAATCTTTACTTGTCGATGGTTGTTCCGGATACATAATATCTGTACCTTTAATGGAACCATACTGTTTAGAAAGATTTAAGATACCTGTTACAACTACTGTAATAATGATTCCAAGGTTCCAAGCTGGTTCACCTAATGGGAATAAGAATAAATCTAAAGTCATAGAAACTTCTCCGCCACCTAATTGACTCTCTGAACCTAATAGGACAGCGAATAATGGCCACCCAACTATGATACCAATTAACATAGAATATTGAGCAATTTTCTTTGAACCTTTTACAGATAATATTAGTACTAATAAAGCAATACCAATAGCCAAAAGCCCCATACCAATATCAATTGTTCCGTCTCCTGATGAAATGCCTAACATACCTTTAAGGAAACTAATACAAAGTGAAACACCAAACAACATCATAAAGGTACCCATAACACTAGGGTTAAATAGCTTCTCTAAAAAATAGCCAATGCCAGTAACTCCTATTAGGATGGTTAAAATACCCGCAATAATTACACCAACTGCAATACTTCCTCCGACCTCAGCTAGAGGAATACCTTGCGCAGCAGACATAGAAGAAAGTGCTAGGATAACACCCCACCATAATCCTGAAGGTCCATCCATAATGGGTCTTCTATGTCCAATGAAGGCTTGTAAAAGACAACCAACCCCACCAATAATGAAGGAGAATTGCATGGTACTAACAATTTGTTCTTGACTTAAATCATATGCAGCACCAATTGTTATTGGCACAACAACTGTATTTATAAATATAAACATTAACCATTGTAGACCGCCTAGCCAGTTATCTGACTTGATCAGTTCGTTCTTCATAACTATCACTTCATCTTTCTTTTAAAATTTCCAGTATCATTATTTCCTTTTTTACAAAGGGACCATTTATCAACAACTTCATATATATCTTCCACGGTATTTTTTAGTTTAACCAAATAAATATATATATCCATCTATCAATTAAATTTACGACCGGTTACGATAAAAATTAAGTTGTTCTAAACGACCTTTACAAAATATGGATCTTCATTGTTTTGCAATGGCGACAAATACTGAATTGCAGTTGACTGACTAAAGAGTTAGTATCGCTTACCCATTGATTATTTTATATAGTATTCCTGCCAAAGTCATTGTTCAAAGTAACCAAATAGTTATTCAGATATAATTATATTTTGTTCATAACTAATAATAAGAATTCCTAAATGAATAGGTATAAATAGGAAATGATAAATATAAGAAAAATGTCATACTTTCCAAAAAATATCATTTGCCAAAGTAGCTAATATTTCACCTCGATTTGTTCAAAGTGTATAATATAAGTAGGCTATAAATACTGCTTGGGCACTACACCAAGAACTACGTTAAACCTAACCAGGAGGTTATTTCTATTGAAAAAATTAAGTGAATTACTTGCCCAAGAAATTATGCAAGATGCAACTGTAATCGCAGGAAATGAAGGCTTAAATAGATTGGTCGAATCAGTAGAGACTTTAGATACACCTGATATGACTAAATTCGTTACCAACCACTCCCTATTATTAACTACTGGATTCTCTTTTAAGGATAACCCAAGTGGACTCTACGACCTCATTGAAGAATTGAATAAATCGAACTGTGCTGGAATTGGAATTAAATTAAATCGATTTATCCATGAGATACCAGCAGAGGTTATTGAACTTGCCAATAGATTAAACTTCCCAATCATCCATATTCCCAATACAAGTACGCTAACGGAGATTGGTCATTATTTATTGCAATTTCTCTGGGAAAATAAGATGGATGACCTTTTCGATGCTTATAAAGTACAAAAGAAATTTACAAACATGATGTTAAAAGGGGCTACACTTCAATCATTAATGGATCAGCTCGGACATCTTACAAATAGTCCTGTAATTTTATATAACCCAATTATTCACCCGCTAAATTGCTCAAAGGATTTTCGCCATCCTGATATGGAGGAATTAAAACAACAAGTTACCTCCCATTTACAAGACACTATTAGTTATAACGATTTGAAAGAAAGATATGTTTTAACCGAATTAAAAACTGATCAAAGACAAATAGAAATAACTGTCTTCCCAGTCCAAACTTCACATCCGTATCCTTATATGTTGGCTTTGTTAGATTTTGATCCGGAAGAAACTTCGCATACTGTAATCGAGCAAGCTTCAAATGTTATTTCGTCTACCATTGTGAAAAATGAAGCGGTCATGGAGAATGAACGAGTCGTAAAAAACAACTTCTTCAGCTCGTTGGTCGATGGCAATTTTCAATCACCGGAAGAAGTTATCCATCGTAGTAAGCATTATGGATTAAAAGTAGAGGAAAAATATGCATGCTTGGTTTGTAAATTAGATGAAGATCGAAGTACAAACATATTTGAAAAAGAGCAAAAGTTCAACAACCTCTCTCACTTTTTCTATGATTTATTCGATAATACTTTTTCGAAGCATCGGATAGAGCATATTATCTTTATGAAAAATGAATACTTTGTCATCATTCTTCAATTTCCCAAGGAATTTAATGAAACACTTAAAAAGTCTATCTCTGAAATCGTACAATCCTTCCAAAATCGAATGTACAAAGACTTTGAAACATCTATTTCCTTTGGGATAAGTAATTTTGTCAATGAAATTACGGAACTACCGGTTATCTATCGTGAAGCTGTTGATGCATTAGTGACAGGTACAGCTCTAAACCAGAAACAGATTATTAAGTTTTATCGTACGAAAGAATTAAAAGAATTATTACGATTAATCCCTGGGGATAATTTAAAGGATTTCTACAAAGAAACATTACGTTCCCTAGCTTTTCCTAAAACGAACGATGAAAAAGACCTAGTTAACACATTAAGTGTGTATTTGGACCATAACTGTGAAATTACAGAAACTTCTAAAATACTGTTTGTACACCGTAATACTGTTAAATATCGAATTGCAAAGTGTAAGAAGATTCTTCAGTACAACATTCATGATCCAGACAATTCGTTACGTCTGCGCACGGCATTACTTGTAAGGAACTTCTTTACAGAATAAGAGAAGTAAGATAAAGAGCACTTTATTTGGTGATAACCATTAATAAAGTGTTTTTTTTATTGTTCCAACATACCCCAAAAAACTTTCAAACTATCCGTTGCAAACTTCTTATATACTTCATTCAATTTGAACAAGTAATTTACAAATCTTTATCCAAAACGAACAGTGACACGTTTCCATCAATACTCTAATGTTATTGTATACGGTTACAAAAATTTTATATTCACAAAATATTCTACTACTCATAAAGGAAGGGGACTGTAACCGGCAGAAGGCTTTTGCAATTTATTTTTTTATTTGTCTAACTAGATTATCAAAATGGGGGATTACATATGTCACAACAAGTAGAAACAGGGCAGAAGAAGAAAAGTAAGTTTCAGATGCCACATATTTATGTTATTTTATTCCTATTTAGTGCTATTGCTGCAGTAGCAACTTATTTCGTTCCAGCTGGGGAGTATGAAAGAATACCTGGACCAGAGGGAAGAATAACGATTGATGCAACATCCTATACAGCAGTTGAACAAACTCCTGTAGGTCTGATTGATTTTCTTACCGTTATTCCAAGAGGATTAATTGATGCTGGTGAAGTAGTATTCTTTACATTCATCATTGGTGGTATGTTTATGGTACTACGTCAAACAGGAATTATTGAAATTGTTGTTGATAATTTATCACGAAAATTTGCTAATAAAAGTATCTTACTTATTCCTATTTTAACTACCGTATTTGCAGTTGTAGCTACACTGATCGGAACACCAGAGTTATCGCTCGTATACATACCAGTTATTTTACCACTTATGATAGCACTTGGTTATGATTCCATTGTCGCTGCAGCTATTGCACTTTGTGGTACAGTTGTTGGTTTTGCTGCAGGTGTATTAAATCCAATCAATACAGGTCTAGCTCAGAAAATCTCAGGAATTCCAGTATTTTCTGGAATGGGATTCCGTTTAATTATATTTATAGTAGCCGTATCATTAGCTGTATTATTCATCATGCGTTATGCAAATAAAGTAAAGCAAAACCCATTACACAGCTACGTTTATGATGATGACGTTGAAAAAAGAAAGCTTTATCAAGGTACGGAAACAGTAGAAAAGAGAACTGCGAATACTAGGCAAAAATTTGCTTCTATAGCAACACTTATTTTCTTTGGCATCTTAGTTTATGGTGTTATCGGTCATGGATGGTTTATGGTTGAGATGTCTGGACTATTTATCATCATGGGTATTGTAGTTGGTTTAATCGCAGGTCTCTCAACGACTGAAATTGCAGAGGGATTTAATAAAGGTTTCCGCGATGTATTAGTCGGTGCAATTATTGTCGGGGTAGCTAGAGCAGTTGCCGTTGTATTAGAAGATGGTCAAATTATGGATACCATTGTTTACAGCTTAGGTAATGTCGTAAACGATTTACCACCAATGCTTGGTGCTGTAGGTATGTATTTCATTCAATTACTAATTAATTTCGTTATTCCTTCTGGAAGTGGACAAGCATTGGTAACCATGCCAATTATGGCACCACTTGCTGACCTTATCGGAGTTACTAGACAAACAGCAGTACTTGCCTTCCAATTAGGTGATGGATTTGCACATATTCTATATCCAACATCAGGTTACTTTATGGCTGCATTAGTTATTGCTGGTGTACCTTATCAAAAATGGATTAAGTTCTTCCTACCATTATTTATTTTCTGGGCAGGCTTATCGATTGTATCACTGATTATTGCTCAAATTATTCAATGGACATAAATCAAAAAGAAACCACAGACTACTCTGCGGTTTCTTTTTTTACTTTATTTTGTGATTGAAGTACCTGATTTTCCTGCTAAAGCTTCAGCTGCTTTTTCAAGAGAACAGATAATAGCTCTTCCACCATGCTCAGCAAATGAAAGTGCACCTTCCATTTTAGGTCCCATACTTCCAGCTGCGAATTGTCCTTCATCCATATACTGTTTTGCTTCCGCTACAGTAATTTGTTCTAAAGCTTTTTGTTCTGGTTTACCGTAGTTTACATATACGTTTTCCACGTCAGTTAAAATCATGAATACATCTGCATTTACTTCTTTAGCAAGACGTAACCCACTGCGATCTTTATCGATTACCGCTTCTACACCTTCGTATTTCCCGTCTTCCTTTTGAATAACAGGGATACCGCCACCACCAGCAGCAATTGTAATTGTTCCAGCATCTGTTAGTGATTTAATTACATCAGAACCAAGAATAGAAACTGGTTGTGGAGATGGTACTAAACGACGATAGCCACGGCCAGCATCCTCACCAACTACCCAGCCTTTTTCTTTCGCTAATTGATTTGCTTCTTCTTCTGAGTAGAATACACCGATTGGCTTTTCAGGGTTTTGGAATGCAGAGTCGTTTTTATCAACAACTGTTTCAGTTAGAATACTAACAACTGTGTTATCTAAACCTAATTCACGTAATTCATTACGTAGTGTTTGTTCCATCATATATCCGATGAAACCTTGAGATTCTGCACTACATACGTCTAATGGGAATGGAGGTACAACATCTTTTGCTTCTTCATTTTGACGTAAAATGTTACCCACTTGTGGGCCATTACCATGAGTTACAACTACTTCATATCCTTGTTTTACGATTTGCGCAATAATATTTGTACACTTACGTACGTTTTCTAATTGAATCTCATATGTTGCTTCTTGTCCTGGTTGTAAAATCGCGTTTCCGCCTAATGCAATAACTACTTTTTCTGCCATTTACTTTATCCTCCTAATTGTCAACATTCCTAATAATATTCCAAATGATGAATCAACACCGGAACTATGTCCTACTTGAACTAAATCCGAAAAATGTTGTTTTAGTTCAGCACTTGCTTCAGTCAATAAATCGTTCATTATATGAACAATTACAGAACTAAACTTCCCGTTTAAAGCATATTGAAGATACTCTATACTTACATCTGTTGTAATAGGTTCTGCTTGTATTATTTCCTTTAACACATGAAGAAATGTTTGACTAAACATTCCTGAAACAGCATGTACTGCCAAAAGTCCGACTAAAATATCATCTCCTGAAGGCGTTAACCCTTTACCACGTCCTAAAAAGTAGCGAAGTGTTAGTTCGATAAACTCTTCATCTTCTGAAAAAACTGCCTTCATTAAATCAGATACTTTAATTGCGAGCTCTGTTTGTACTATTTCTTGGTTATTTAAGTAATAGAGTAAAAATTGATCCATATATAAATCGTCGATACCGATTGGCTCTCCGTTATCAATGCATAACGCTACAAATTGTTCAAATGAAGGGAAATTAACTTTTTCTGGTTTACATTTAGGTATAGAATTTACAAAAGGTGTACTTGTTTGTAAGTCTAGCTTCATCAATTTTTCCTTATTGGCAAAATACAAAGAAAAACCTTTCCAACACACTACTAGATCGTCTTTTACACATGCCATAAACTCATTAAGTGCATCTTCCTCCAAATGAATACCAAACGGTAGCCGGCCATTTTTGGTATTCCCTATAAAAATAAGGAATTTCCCCATCTTGATATTTACTCCGTTTTGAAAGATACTGTGCACTCGCCCTAAATTATTTTCAGAAAGAAGGAGAGGAAGATCAGAATGATGTTCCTCTCCATAAAAGATAAATTCCTTCATTGTTCTATTAGATAAGTCCTAATTTTTCAGCGTATGCTTCAATAGCTTTTTCAAAGCAAGCTAGTGGAGCGCGCACAGTACCAGCACCGATTTGTCCCAAACCAGCTTGTTTATGAGCAATACCAGTGTTGATAACTGGTTCAATTCCTGTTTCAACTACTTTTCTAGCGTCAATTCCTAGACATGCACCTTGGAAGTCCCAAGTTGGAATTGCCCAGTTAGGGTTTTGATCAATACAGATTTCTAACATTTCATTACTAGTTTTTAGAGCATCGTCAAATCCACCAGCACCTACGAAACGAGTAACACCAGGAGCTGCGATCATCGCAAATCCACCAACACCGATTGTTTCTGTGATTGCACTATCACCGATATCTGTGTTTGCATCTTCTTGAGAGTAGCCAGTAAAGAATAGACCTTGTGGTGTATTAACTGGAGCAGTAAACCATTGGTCGCCCATTCCACTGATACGAATACCGAAGTCTTTACCATTTCTACACATAGCAGTTACTACAGTACCATCTTGAACTTTTCTTGCTCCGTCCATAACTGCCTTACTTGCAGCCATCATAACATTTAAGAAGAATTGGTCTGTATCAGCTAAGAACTGTAAAACGTCTTGTTGATCCTTGTCGCTCAAGCCTTCAATTTGCACAATTAGTGGAGCTACTTCTTTTAAGAAAATAAGTGAAGCCGCAATATTACGTTGGTGGAATTCGTCACCCATTGTAATAGCTTTAGCGATCATAACGTTAAGGTTTAGACCGTCACCTTTAATTTTTAGTGCTTTAGATAATGTTGGTCCTAATACATCTCTCATCCAGATTAGACGATTAATAACTTCTTCAGAGAATGCACCGAAACGAAGTACTTTACCAATACCTTCGTTCATAATGCAGTAAGCTTCGTTACCTTCAGATCGGTTTTCAACAACGAATACTGGGAAGTTTGCAGTTGTGATACCACCCATTGGTCCAACTGCATTTACATGGTGGCAAGGAATGAATTCTACTTCACCATTTGCTAGCATGTTTCTAGCATCATCTTCGTTGTCAGCCCATTCTTCAAATAGTGCTGCACCAACACAAGAACCTTGCATTGGACCTGTCATGTCTTCCCACTTGATTGGTGGGCCAGCATGTAGGATAACTTTCCCGTTATTTAGTTCGCTAATTACAGATTTAGCAGGTACGACGTCTACTAAGAAAGGTTGTGAGCCGACGATTTTGTCTAGTACGGCGCGGTTTGCTTCATCAATTGTATTGTAGTTCATCTATTTTCTCTCCTTTTATATACAAAAATTCGTATGTGTATGAAGAGGATGGAACAAAACCATTTAACTTGAAAAATTACTAGTAACGTTTGGTACTGCACCTTACCCGCTCCGGAAATATACTTCGCTTTCCGCGGGCGGCTGGTGAGCCTCCTCAGAGCTAGCGCTCTTGTGGGGTCTCACCTAGGCCTATCCTCCCGCAGGAGTCTCCGTATATTTCCGGAGCTAGTAATGCGTATCATTCTATAGTCCCTAGTTCCATCCAATTCTTGTTTAAAATATTACTTAGAATAGCTGTTTAGTAAGTTAAGGATCTTGGCCATTCTTTCGTTTCCGCCTGCGACTGGTCTCCAGTCGTAGTGAACTACTCTTCCGCCGTATTTAACTACAGGTTCTGTGAAGCTCTTTAACCCGATGTTAACTACAACTGGTTTTGAGTTGATTAATTTATCTAATTCTGGTGAGATGCTTAGGTCTTCTTGTGCAACTTCACCTGTATATTCTACATGTTGTTTTTTCACGTCGTTTACAGTTAAACCAATGATGGATAAAGCTGTACGAACTGCTTGGTTGTTGCTATCACGTACAATAACACCAGCTTGTTCTAGTTTTTGACGTTGGTCTTGGTAGTCTTGTGGATCTTGTTCTGTTCCACATACTGTCGCTACAAAGTACACATTACGTCCTTTTGCTTCTACATTGCTCTTGATTCGTTGGATAGATGGTAATAAAGCACCAGCCATATCACTGTGAGAACCATATCCAAGTACAACATCAAATAGGACAACAGCAGTTGATTCATCATCAGCAGCTTTTTCCATGAAGTTTACACGTGTATCAGGATCAATCATTGGGTGAGGTTTACCTTGTGTGTAAATGTCATCCCCTAGGTCAGCAATTTCATGACCATTTGCTTGTAATAAGAATCCTTCAGCAGCTTTACCTTTTTCTAGGCTAAGTGCATCAGAAAGTAATGTTGCTGCTTCATATCCTAATGTTCCGCCAGAGTAAAATCCTTTAATAGAAGTTTGTTCCGGTGTTAATTGAACATTATCTACTGCAACATCAACGGCATTGTAATCTTCTTTAATTTCATTACCTTTCGCTAGGTCAACAGAGATTCTTGCAGTTTCTTCTAATGTATAAGCTTGGTATACATTTCCTTCGTGTTTTTCAGGTTTTTCACCTAAGAAGATTGTAACAACAGGTTTTGATAAGCTACGAAGCAATTGAACAACACGGTCACGTACTTCTTTTGCTGGTGGCTTAGAAATGATTGTAATCACTTCTGTAGGGTTATGGTTTTCTAATGCTTTAATTGCGTCCATCATCGTAATCGCACCAATCTTATCAGAAAGGTCACGTCCACCAGTACCTAGTGCATGAACAACTCCTCCGCCTAGACGATCGATGATTGTTGTTACTTCTTGGATTCCTGTACCAGAAGCACCTACAATACCGATGTTTCCTTCTTTTACAACGTTTGTGAATGCGATTGGAATACCAGAAATTACGCCAGTACCACAGTCAGGTCCCATAACAAGTAGGCCTTTATCATGTGCTTTTTCTTTTAGGCGGCGTTCGTCTTCAAAAGAAACGTTATCAGAGAACATGAATACGTTTAAGCCATTGTCTAGCGCTTTATCTGCTTCATTTGCAGCGTACTGACCAGCCACAGAAATAACAGCTAGGTTTGCATCTGGCATTGTTTTCATTGCTTTGTCAAATGTACGAACTGTTTCGAAGTCATTTCCGCTTTTTGAGATAGCTTGGTTGTTAAGATATTCATCAACAGCAGCTAACACTTCATCAACTTTTTCTTCATTATCTGTATCTAAAACGATACACATATCATTAGCACCTGCATCTGCTAATTCATCTGTATATAATCCAGCAGCACTAAGAATATCTTTGTTTGCTGGTGTACCCATCATTACTTGAATTTTTTCTACACCTTCAATTACGGATACCGCGTTTGTTAATAACATTAAGTTTACGGAATCTTGATACGAGTTTTTCTTAATAATCGTATGAAGCATATTTGTTCACTCCTCAAATTTGGTTTATCTATTTTGCAAATGGATCTTTATTATCATAGGAATTATGATGAATGACGTCAGATTGAAGATATTCAACAATATCATCTAAAATTTCAATTCCATTCTTCTCATTTTCCTGTTCTCTCATTGCACTGCGTTGCCCAGGGTAGGATACTTCTTTGAATCCTGGAGCTGGTTTAATATTGTTTAAATCATTCATAGAATTAGTCAAGCTTTCTTTAAACACCTTTAGACCTGCAAAGTACTCAGGGTTAATCACGATGTGTAGTTGACCGAGATTTCTATATTCCGTTAAGTCTTCATACATAGAAGATACTTTATTGCCGTATGGCAGTCCTAACAGAACACCAGATAAAATATCAACCATCATCATCAAACCATATCCTTTTGGACCTGCAATTGGTAATAGCGCATTTACTTTAAATGGGTCTGTAGTTGGGTTTCCATCTTTATCCACTGCCCATGTATCTGGAATCGATTCATTTCTCGAACGTTTATCTAGGATTTTACCCCAGGCTTGTACAGTTGTAGCCATGTCAAACGTTACTAACTCGTTATCTTTCCCACGGCAAGCAAACGCAATTGGATTGGTTCCATAATAAGGCTCTGCTCCACCAAACGGTACAACCATGGGATCCGATTGACAAACAGAAATACCGATCAAATCCTCTTCGGCTGCCTGTTGGACAAAGTACGAAAGAGCACCACTATGGCTCATTTTCTTTGCTCCAACGATAGCGACCCCATTTTCCTTAGCCATGGCAATTGCTTCTTCCATGGACTTTTTCGCAACGACATGTCCTACACCATTGTCACCATCAAATATGGCAGTAGTTGGTCCTGTTTTTTCAAAGGTAAAATTCGGATCGGTATTGATTCCACCTTTATCAATACGTTCTGCATAATACTCAACGCGCATTGCTCCATGCGAGTGATATCCACGAATATCCGCATGAACCAGTACATCTGCAACAATATCTGCATGTTCTTCGGTTAGACCGGCACGATGCAATTTATTCTGAATCAGCTTGTGAAGCTCTTGCTTTTGTACTTTCATGGCTTGAACCTCCTAGTTTCATAGACAATTATTTAGCAAATGGATCTTTGTTATCGTATTGATTGTTATGAACAACATCGGATTTTAGGTATTCGAGGATATCATCAACAATCTCTATACCATCACGCTCGTATTTTTCTTGTTGAATATCATTTGGTTGACCTGGGTATAATACTTGGTCAAAACCTGGTGCTGGTTTAATTTCGTTTAATTCTTTCATTGTTGCAGTAATCTTTTCTAAGAAACCATCCAAATTCGTAAAGAATGCTGGATTGATAACAACATGAAGTTGACCTAGCTTACGGTATGCAGTTAGATCTTCATACATGGAAGTTACTTTGTTTCCGTATGGAAGACCTAACAGAATACCAGAAAGAATATCAACCATCATCATTAATCCATATCCTTTTGGACCAGAGATAGGTAGTAAAGCTTTTACTTTATATGGATCCGTTGTAGGTGCACCATTCTCATCTACTGCCCAAGTATCTGGAATAGATTCGTTTTTCGAACGTGCATGAAGGATTTTACCCCATGCTTGAACGGTTGTAGCCATATCAACAATAATCTTTTCTCCTGTACTACTTGGCGCACTGAATGCAATTGGGTTCGTACCATAATAAGGTTCTGCACCACCAAATGGAACAACCATTGGGTCAGACTGACATACAGAAATACCAATCATTTTGGCATCTGCTGCTTGGTTAACGAAGTAAGATAATGCCCCACTGTGGCTAATGTTTCTTACACCAACAACAGCAATACCATTTTCTTTCGCCATTTCAATAGCTTCTTCCATCGCCTTTTTAGCCATATAATGTCCGACACCATTGTCCCCGTCATAAACAGCTGTACTTGGTCCTGTTTTTTCAAAGTTAATATTCGGTTCAAGGTTAATGCCACCCTTAGCAATACGTTCCGCGTAGTATTCTACACGCATTGCACCATGTGAATGGATGCCTCGTAAATCAGCATGAACAAGGACGTCAGCTACAACATCTGCTTGTTCTTCTGGTAATCCTGCTTTATGAAGTTTTGTTTTCATAAGGTCTTTTAGTTCTTCTTTGGTTACTCTCATTTCGACACCTCACGCTTTAGTAATATATTTTTCCAAATGTCTAGTGCCTTATTTCTTCAGGTCCGCATCGCGGTTACAGTCTTTAGAATAAACGTAAGAAAGTTTTTCTCTACCTACTGCATAGCATGCTTGTTGTACGTATGGTCCCATGAAAATGTAATCATTTTTCTTAACTGGAATCCATTCGTTATCTAAGTTGTATATACCTTCACCAGATAGTAAGTATGCACCATGTTCTTGAACATGTGTTTCAATAAATGGATGACATGCACCTGGGTCGAACGTTAAGATATGGAAGTTCATATCAAAGGCAAAGTCAGTTGGTAGTAAGTCTTGTATGCGCATTTCCTTGATGCCGTCATATTCAACTTCAGGAATATCATTTGCATTTCCAGTTACTAACCAAGGCTTAGAAACACCTTCTAATGGTTTGTATGTTTGTTTGTAAAGGAAGATCTTAGAATCACCTTTCTCAAGGTTTTCCATAAACATTTTAGTTCCTGGAGGGCAATAAATGTATCCTCCTTGCGTTAGTGTGTGGTCTTCTTCGTTCGTAGATACTTTTACTTTTCCATCTACTACGTAAAGGAATGTTTCCACATCTTCTTCCCCACCGAATCCACGAGTGTTTTTTCCACCTTCATACATCGTGATAATGTAATCCACAAAGCTTGCACCTAAACGTGGTGAACCTAAGATGGATACATAGCAGTTCTCAAATCCTGGAACACTGTTATTTACTAGTCCTTCTGGAGCAATTAACGCATATAAACCATGTTTAATAATTGAACGTGATTGTAGTAAATCTTTTGGATATCCCATATTTCATCTCTCCTACTATTTTTTTATTCTTTATAAGCTAATTCGTATAAAGCACCCATTAATGCTTTAACACCTTCAGCCAAATCATGCGGCTCAGTGTATTCTGCTGGGTTATGACTTATACCATCACGACTTGGTACAAAAAGCATTGCCGTTGGTACTCGTGGCGCAAATATTTGTGAGTCATGTCCTGCTCCACTATGCATTACTCTGTAGTTCAACCCATTTTCGTCACAGCTATTTTCAATTAACTTTACAATTTTTTCATCCATTGGAACTGGATCTTCATCCATCCACATGTCGATGTTAATTTCGACACCATGTTCGCTTGCTAATGTATTTAACTTTTCCTTTACTACATCAGTAAACTCAACTAGAACGGATTTTTCTGTATGACGTATGTCCATGGTGAACATTGCTTTACCAGGTACAACATTAACTACGTTAGGAACAACATCGACCTTTCCAACTGTTGTTACTAGTGGATCACCATATTTTTTAGCTTCTGAAATAATTTCATATATCATTTGACTGGCAGCAAAAACAGCATCTTTACGATATCCCATTGGCGTTGTTCCAGCGTGGTTTGCTTGGCCAGTGATTTCAACATTAAATCTTCTTTGGCCAACAATACTAGTTACAACCCCAACTGATTTCTTCTCAGCTTCTAGTACGCCACCTTGTTCATTATGAATCTCAACAAATGCTTTGATATCTTCTCGCATACCTTTGTTGTCATCACGGAAATCAAAGCCACATTCTCTCATTGCTTCTACAAAAGGAACACCATTTGCATCTTTGATATTTTCAACATCTTCTCGTTTTGCAATTCCAACTACATTTTTAGAACCCCAAAACGCATAAGGGAAACGGCTACCTTCTTCTTCCGCCATCGAAATCACTTCGATATTACGCAGGGGCTCGCCATGTTTTTCTTTTAAATATTTAATTGCTAGAAATGCAGCTACGATACCTAATTGTCCATCATAATATCCAGCATTTCCTACTGTATCTACGTGGGATCCAGATAGAATTGTTTCATTCGGGTATTTAGATCCTTTTAACGTTCCAAACAAGTTTCCGATCTCATCATAATGTACTTCTAAGCCTTCATTCTTCATTTCCTGCTCTAAGTATTTTTGTGCAGCTAACCATTCTTTGGAATAAAGAAATCGTGAAATTCCACCTGCAGGATCTTTACCGTGAGAACCGAGTGTTTCTAACATACTCGTGATATCTTTTTCTAAATCTTTCACTGTAATCCTTCCTTTCAAAACCTTTTAGTCCTTATTGAATAAGGTGCACTATTTAAATAAAACCATTCTATTGAAATAGAAGATATGTTATGTAATCTTTTGATAAACTCTCATTCACTCTTCCATTTTTTGAATGTAGTTTTTTCATATGGAAACAAGGAGTATTTTAATACTCTCCTATCTGCCAAACAAATCTATTGTAATCCTTTGCACAATCAACTACTATACAAACTCGGGATAAAGATTCAATATTTTTTTATCCATAAAAGATAAAAATATAAAAACGAATGGTGTTATTGATATATTTCATTAGCGAAAACAGCAAATGAGGAATAATGGGAAAATTATTATAGATTGTTTATATGTGGGAATTTAGTGAAGAAACAACTTTTTATAACCAAAAAGAATCCCAAAACATAGGAGTTTTGGGATTTCATTATGATTTTTCTTGTTTATTCATGACATCTAATATTTTAAAACCTAACTGAACGGAAAGAATTTCTTCTGAATCATCAAAATCGATACCAGTAATCTCTTTTATACGTTCTATCCGGTAGGTTACAGTTTTATAATGTACAAAAAGTGCTTGGGCAGTCTTTGATGCATTTTGACTAGTTTGTAGAAAGACTTTTAAAGTTTCCAATAAATCATTTCTAACTGCATGATCATAATCTAAAAGTTTCTGAAGCGATTGTGGAACAAAATTAGTGAGTACAGAAACATCCTTTAATTGATATAACAAGCGATACACACCTAATTCATTGAAACTAATTGCAAAATCACCTTGATTATACAATTGACCAAGTTTTAATGAATCCTGTGCTTCTTGATATGTCTGTGATAAATCCAGCGCATTTTGGGCAATATTTCCAATACCTACTTGTACAGCTAAGTTCTCATTATATTTCTTAAACTTTTGCTGAATATGATCCAAGGATGTTTTTATCTGGTTTAACCAGTCGCGATCATTTTCATCCTTTTGAAGCACTTTCCATAATACAATAATGACATCGCTTCGTTCACGAATAATGGCATCTCTTTGATAAAACTCAATGGTTTGTCTTAGGTATTTATTATGCCGTTGTTGCTGTTTGTGACTTGTAAGCTTCTCTCCATCCTCATCTCCATGATAATCACCCTCCAAATGAAATAGAAGAGCGACATACTGACTATCTAAATTAAAGTCAATCACATTTGCTCGATCACGAAGCGGGTGAAGCGACTGCGTTTTCCCAGCTAGTAAATCATCGAGAAGATCATCTTTAAACTTTTGTTCCACTTCAGCAATTGCAAACTTTTTCACAAGACCTAAAGACAAGGAAGTTGCCGCATTTTCGATAGCAATAAAATCAAATGATGTTATCTTTTTATTCAATTCACTGATGATGAGATACATTTTAATATGATTAATTGTTTCGACCGTTACAACGATTTGCTCGGACTTCTGTTCCTGAATCCCCGGAAAGACCACGCTTTGCCGGTAGAAAGGAAACTTTGTATCGGTTATTTCTTCCTTCCTATTTATACGCTCCATTCCATAAAATAAAGAAATAGAATTATTCGTTGTTGCAAAACATCGAAAATCACGATCATATAAAGCAACCGGATTCCCGATTAACGCTTCCAATGTCTCAATTATTTTGTCTTCCCCTTCATCTGCCAATGACAAAGCAGTGAAACGGTCGTGGACTTCTTTATAATATTCAAGTTTCCTTACCTTATCATTAAATAATTCTTCCATGACAGGGTACATGATATCGATAAAAGCAACATCTTTAGAAATTTGGATGATAGGAATTCCATGTTGTTCACTAGCTTTCATAATAAAAGATGGAACTTCGGAAAATACCTTTTGTATTTTTATAATTAGGGCACTTACCTTCTTTCCCGACAACCGAGCCATCCACTCATTAATCGCTTCAATCGTAAGGCCTCGAATAGGATATAGACTCGTTAGAAGTAGTTCCCCACCTTTTAACCAATCCGCAATATCCGGGGAGTCTACTACTGTAATACCAGTAATTATATTATTTAAGCCACTACTGTCACCCAGATAAGTAGCATCTTTTAATATATCTTTTTTTAATAAATCCTTAACGCGATATTCGACTTTAAACACCTCCAAATAAGAATTTCATGTAAGAGGTATCATAATCCCCTATTTCATTAACAACTTCTATTATAACAATTTAAATCACTTAGGTATAAGTAATAGTTTCTAGCCATACTAAGACTATGTGAATATTGTTCATACCGTCAAAAGGTTTTGATTTTTTTTAGTTAAAGCGAACAATGACGAATGTTTTTTTTATATTTACAATAAGGATGGAAGTATTTGGTTTTAACTTCTATCCTTACCCCTTAAGTTAGTCATTCTATTATACACATCAAAATAGGAGGGAATATAATGAGTACATATGATTTAATTATCCGAAATGGACAAGTTGTTACGCCAGAATCTACCTTTCAATCTGATATTGCAGTGAAAGATGGTAAAATTCAAAAGGTAGCTAGTAATATTGAAGGCACAGCGAACAAAGAAATTGATGCCAAAGGTTTGCACGTGCTACCTGGCGTTATTGATACACACGTTCACTTCAATGAACCAGGTCGTGCAGAATGGGAAGGTCTTGCTACTGGGAGCAGAAGTCTTGCAAAAGGTGGAGCAACTTCTTTCTTCGATATGCCATTAAACAGTACACCACCTGTTATTAATAAAGAAAATCTAAAAAACAAAAGTGATTTAGCTGATATGAAATCAGTCGTTAATCCGTATTACTGGGGTGGCTTAGTTCCAGAAAATATCAACCAATTAAAGGAACTTCATGATAATGGCGTTATTGGTTTTAAAGCATTCATGTCCCCTAGCGGCATTGAAGACTTTAACAACGCTGATGACGAAACGCTATATAAAGGAATGAAGGAAATTGCTTCATTTAATTCCATACTTGCTGTACATGCCGAGAGTACTGTTATTTGTGATCAATTAGCAAAGGAAAAAATTGCACAAGGCCAGACTACCGCACGTGACTTTGTTGAATCTCGACCAATTATTTCTGAAATTGAGGCTGTTCGTAGAATCATTTCTTATGCAGAAGCAACTGGTTGTAAATTACATGTGGTTCATGCAAGTAGCCGTAAAGTAACTAATCTAATTAATGAAGCGAAAAAGCGTGGCGTCAACGCATCTGTTGAAACGTGTGCACATTATTTAGCACTTACTGTAAAAGATTTAGAAGAAAAAGGCGGACTAGCAAAATGTGCTCCACCACTAAGAGATAGTGAAGAAGTAGAGGAATTGTGGGTAGCTCTAGCCAATGGTGAAATTGACATGATTGCTTCAGACCACTCACCAGCACCTGCTGATATGAAAACTGTAACAGATAACTACTTTGAAGGTTGGGGCGGAATTTCCGGTGCACAATCCACCTTAAACGTCTTGTTAACAGAAGGATATCATAAACGTAACCTACCATTAGAAAAGATCGTAGAAGTAACAGCAGTAAATCCTGCAAAACGCTTTGGTCTAGAAAATAAAGGATCTCTTGTTGAAGGCTTTGATGCTGATGTTACATTAGTAAACCTAAACGAAAGCTTCGAATTACAAGCAGAAGACCTATTATATCGTCACCAACACTCACCATACGTTGGTAAAACATTCAAAGGAAATGTAAAAACAACAATAGTTAATGGGACAGTAGTGTATGACAATGGTGAGATTGTAGTTGGTCAATAGTTTTATAAATCAGGCACATTCTATGGAGTGTACCTGATTTTTTTAATTGATAGCTCATTTTATTATAGGAGTTGGGCTGAATGCTGAATGGGAATTTGTCATTATTCATTTTAACCAAATTTTAGGAACAAGTTGATGAATGAAGGGGTTTTATTATTCATTTCTTACTATTTTTACACACGAAATGACAATTGAGGAGTTCCTATTATTCATTTAATCTAAATTCACACTCGAAATGATGAATGAGGAGTTACTATTATTCATTTTAACCTAATTTTACATACGAAATGACAAATGAAGAGTTTCTATTATTCATTTTAATCTAATTTTACATACGAAATGACAAATGAAGAGTTTCAATTATTCATTTTAATCTTATTTTACACTCGAAATGCTCAATGAGGTGCTCCTATTATTCATTTTAACCTAATTTTACACTTGAAATGACAAATGAAGAGTTTCAATTATTCATTTTAATCTTATTTTACACACGAAATGATGAATGAGGAGCTCTTACATTTCAACCTGAATCCATATAATATAAAAGCCTGGATGAAAACTCATCCAGGCTTCAATAAACTTATTTTTCTTCAAAAATTGTATCTTTCTTGAAACGAGAGCCTTTGAAAGCAAACTTCGTAACCAAGTAGTATAGAATTCCAGCTACTACAAATCCGATGATCCAAGCTAGGTCAACTTTAACGAACGCTGCAGCCGCACCACCAAATAATGCGATTAGAGCGGCAGGATTCCAACCAGCAAATTGTCCATCTTTCTTGTATAGTTCTTCAACTTTCACTTTTTGCTTTCTAAATACATAGTACTCAAGAAGCAAGATAGCTACGATTGGACCTAAGAATGCAGAATAGATCAGTACGAACATATCTAGACCGTGTGCTGATTCATCTTGAACTAATAACCAAGGGAATGAAACCATTGCAAGTAACCCAGTGATTGTTACTGCGATTTTGTAATTTAGTTTTGTGAATAACTGAATAACATAAGTTGGTGAAACAATGTTAGCAACCATATTAACTGCAATTACACCAAATACGATGAATGCCGATACAAATAGTGTTGCATATTGGTTATCAAGTAATGCCGGTAATGCTAGTGCAGGGTTTACATATCCTGTAACAACCGCAAGCATGGCACCTACTATTAGAACAGAACCATAAGCTAATGTAATTGGTCCGAAATACAAGAATCCACGTTTTTTGTCACTAATACCTGTTTTTAATTCGCGAGAGTAGTCAGCAGCACTTAAGAAAATCGCTGCATAGTTACCCATGAATACCATAACAAATCCAAAGAATTCTAGACCCCAAGTTCCTTCTGCTTTAACCCAATTATTAACAATTTCTCCACTATAATCTTTAACTAAGATTACAAATACAACTGCTACTATTAGCATAAGGACAACAGATGCTACTGTTTCTACCCACTTAATAGCATGGAAGCCTTTCATAGAAATAACAATTTGTACAAGTAGTAATACAACGAAACTTACCGCAACATTATCAAAATCAAATAGTATCTTAGTGATTTCGTTTAATGCGGTACCACCAATCCAACTTTGAATACCATACCAGATAATGGCAGGTACACCACGTAGAAGAGATGAAATGATTGTTCCTTTATCACCAAAGGACATTTTTAATTGTACTACATAAGGAATTCCTGTTCTGTATCCCGCTCTATCATTTAATGCAAAAATAAGTGAAATAATTCCGATTGCAAGAACGGATGCAGCAATAGTTTGCCACATGTTTAGTGTCGCTACACCTACCGCAATAACACTCATACCAAGTGTCATATTACCCATGTTTACACCGTCTCCGACCCACATGGACATGTAGCCAAATGTACCCATTGTTCTGTCTTTATCTTCAGTTGGCCTTAGCGAATCGCCTTCTGCAGCCGCAACTTGTTTCTTTTCTTCTTTGTTCGACATTTTACAACTCTCTCCCTTGTTGCTAATCTGTTGTTTTAACTATTGATATGATAGGCATATCAATCATTCCTATCACATTATAAGCGCTTCCAGATAGCATGTCATTGTTAGTTTTATACAAATGTTTTCGACAACGTTTAGCTAAAATAGACATATTTAGCGCAAAGGTATTCCTTTTGAGTCGGAAAGCCCTTTTCATCCTTTCGAAACAGGACTTTCCGCTCTATGTTTCCTATTACTTATTTAGTAATTAGTTTACCAATTGGTTGTCCAACTATACCTTGTTCTACGTCAAATACGACATGTCCACGTACAATTGTTTTCGTTACACGACAATCAATTTTTCTACCTTCATAGGCACTATGTTTATTTTTATAGTAAAGATCTTCACGTTTAACGGTATAAGATTGGTTAGGATCTACTAGGATGATATCCGCATCTTTAGATACAGAAATCTCACCTTTATTTGGCATGTTAAAACGATCTGCTGGTGTTGTAGCAATTAATTCAGCGAATCGATTAACAGATAATCCACGCTGCTTAACAGCTAAATCAAACATCAAATCAACATTATTTTGTGCTCCACTAATTCCACCCCAAGCTTCAAATAGATTGTCTGCTTGTAGTTTTAAATCTTCTGTACATGGAGAGTGGTCAGAGGTTAACCAGTCAATATTCCCGTTTAACAATTCTTCCCAAAGCTTTTCTTGTACAGGTTTCTTTCTTAGTGGTGGTTGACATTTCGCATATGCACCAATTTCCTCCACATCTTCCGCACTCATCGAGAAATAGTGAGGACAAGATTCAACGGTTACGTCAACACCTTCCGCACGTGCTTTTAGGATAGCTTGTACAGCTTCCGATGTGCTTATGTGTACGATGTGTAATTTACAACCGGTTTCTTTTGCTAATAAGAGTGCCTTTTGTACAGCTTCCACTTCAGCAATAACAGGACGTGCATCTGGATAATCCATTGCAGATGTTTTTCCTTCACGAATGAATTCCGCTTCCAGCTTACTTGTAATGTCTGCATTTTCAGCATGTAGACATAGAATTTGATCTAATTCTGCCAGTTTTTGCATTCCTTTATAGAGCGTATAATCATCCACATTAGTGAAATCACCTGGGATATCACTACCAGCATTGGATAAGAATGCTTTAAATGCCAAAACACCTGCATCCGACAATTCTTCAAGTTTATCCAAATTATCAGGGACTAGTCCTCCATAGAAAGCATAGTCGACATAGTTTTGTGTTTTCGCTGCATCCAGTTTAAGATCTAGAGCTTCTTTGTTAACAGTTGCTGGAAGAGCGTTTAATGGCATTTCTACATAGCTAGTTGTTCCACCTGCTGCAAGTGCCTTCGATCCTGTTTCAAAACCTTCCCATTCTGTACGACCAGGTTCACTAATGTGAACATGTGTATCGATCATACCTGGCATCACATATTGACCTGAGGCATCAATTACTTCATTTGCTTCATCGGTTATTTGTTCTGCAATGCAAGTAATTTTTTCATTCTTAATACCAATATCAACTTTTTTGACTCCATCGCGTAATACGACGTTACCATTCTTAATAATGATATCGAACATTATAATTTCCTCCTTTTATATAACGAAACTACGTAAATAGACGATCGATTAACTGTATGTAACTAGGGTATCTTCTGGAAACTTTTTTCTTCAGAAAAGGGCTTTCAGAAGCACAGGTTACATTATAAAACTAACCTAGGAACAAAGTCTTTAGTTCATTTGAACAAAAAATAAAGAAATAGATGTAATTATTGAACAAGAAAAAGATAGAGTATCATTAAGATACTCTATCTAATATGACGAATTTTATGCTAATTTGTCTTTTAAAAAGGCAACAATATCTTCAAATGCTTTTTGAACAATTGGATCCTCCCAATGCTCATCAAAAACATGATCTCCACCTTTAATGGTGATAAGTTCACTTTCCACACTGTTTTCTTTAAGCTTTTCGTTCATTTTTACTGATTCTTCATATGGTACATCCGTATCACTATCCCCATGCAATAATAATGTAGGTGGATAGTCAGTTCCTGCTTGATAGAACGGACACAAGGACTGGATTTCGTTCTTTTGCATATATGGATTCAATCCTGTTGCTTCCTGTAACCAAGCTCCTTGCTGTCGACAGTATAGATAAATGGCATATCTCCTCTCGATCGGACCTTCTGATAGAGGTTGAGATGATAATAATTTATATGCTAAATCCTTTGGTACTTTTGGCTTTTGAAGGAAATAAGCACTTGGTTTTAAATACCAGTCGCCAGTGATATCCCCATATCCGTATAACGAAACAATTGCTCTTGGTTTCCTTGGTAACAGTCCTGTTAGGAGTGCAAGATACCCTCCTGCCGAGCTTCCCATTACGGCAATTTTACTTTTATCAATATTAAATTGCTCGTTTCCTTGTTCTTCCAACCATTTCAAAGCATCTTCAATATCTTTTTTTATTTCATTTACCTTTGTTTCTGGTGCTAAACGATAGTCAATGGTAAAAACATTAAAGCCTGCTTGATTAAAATATTCGATTTGTTTTTCTGGTATATCCGTTCGTGAACCCCAAATTAGTCCACCACCATGTATATATACGATCACTGGTGAGTTGGGTTTATTTGTTGGATGAAAATCACCTTTTACATTGCAATTTTCTACTGATTTATAGACGATTGTAGTTTTCATAGTTGTATTATTCACTGTCCCTGTAAAATTAAATTTTAGGCTAGTTAATTATATAAAGAAATTCACATAAAATATATACTCGGAGCAGCCAGTATACACGAAGACTCCAGCGGGAGGATAGGCCTAGGTGAGACCCCGTGATGCACCTGCGTCTGCTAGTATCGCTTCGAGGTGTGCTTCCTCGGTGCAAGGCTGCAAAGATGCTTATCCAAGTAGTAGCCTGGCTCACCAGCCGCCCGCGGCAAGGTAGACACTGCGAGGTCTTTTCGAGCAGATGTCGCCCCTGTACTGGAAGTGAAAGCGAAGTGTATACTGGCTGCGGACCTGGATAGACAACACATTTTTTTATCAGCCTATTATTATAAAAAGAAACCTCCATAAACGAATGCTCCTGCGATGACGAATGCTGGGTGAACTTTGAATCGTTCGATTAAGAAATAGCTGCTTACTGAAAGGATAAGCGTTTGGATGATACCGATATTGGTATAAGACTCAAAGAAAAATCGATAGGCCATTAATCCTAATAATATGGCGATAACTGGGCGAACAAACATCGTCAGTCTCTTTACTTTTGGTGAATCTTTATATTTATAGAGAATTCCCAACAAGAATACCATCAAAATAAGTGAAGGTGCAACCGTTGCAAACACACCGATAAATGCACCTAATATGCCACCTTCGCTATATCCAATAAACCCAGCCATTTTCGTTGCAATCGGACCTGGTAGCGAGTTAGCGAGTGCTAACACTTCACTAAACTCTTGAACAGTCATCCACTCATACCGTTTAACAACTTCATTCTCTACTAATGGAATCGAAGCAGGACCTCCTCCATAGCCAAGTATTCCAGGAATAAAAAACGCTAAAAATATTTCCCAATACTTCATGAGGAACTCCCTTCTTTCACCTTATCACGTTTCAACAATGCAATTAATAGTAAAACACCAATAATAATTCCGGGGTGAACATTCAATAATGATAATAAACCAAAAATGACGATAGACATAATAACAGTTGTTAGCCAGCCCATTCCTTTGACTGCTTTTTGAAAAAATTGGATTGTTAACACGAGGAGCATAACACCGACTACTGGGATTACGGCTGCTGTCATCCCTTTCACCCAATCAAATTCCTTGATAGAGGATAAAGAAGTTAATAATACAATCATTAATATAATTGTAGGCAATACCGTAGCAAGTACCGCATTTATTAGTCCAATTATTCCTGCGACTCGGTATCCAATATAGCCTGCTAATTTTGTTGCGATTGGACCAGGTAGTGTATTCCCTAACGCTACTAAATCACCGAACTCCTCATCCGTCATCCATTTATATTTATCAACAACTTCTTTATGGACCAGAGGAATGGACGATGGTCCACCCCCATATCCAAATATTCCGACTCGAAAAAACGCAATAAATAAATTCCATTGATTTTTCATATAGTAAACTTACCTCTCAACTAGTAATTCAATCACCATGATGCAATTGCACCATCTGTACGTGATTCGGTACCTCCTATTAATACACCTGTTTCAGGGTCTCTCCATATAATTTGACCTCGACCAAAGCTATTTGGTTCCACAGCTAATTGCATCTGATGCCCTTTCTCAGCTAGACCTTGTATTAAATGATGGGCAAAACGGTGCTCCACATGGACTGACTTCTCTTTCATCCACTGCCAGCGAGGCGCATCTAAAGCTGTCTGTGGATTCATGCCAAAATCAATAGTATTCATCACAACTTGAACATGGCCTTGTGGCTGCATATATCCACCCATCACCCCAAATGGTCCGATAGCTTCATTATCTTTTGTTAAAAATCCTGGGATTATCGTATTTATTGTCTTCTTGCCACCGACTAATGCATTGCTGTGATTAGGGTCCATAGAAAAATCATGCCCCCTATTTTGTAATGCTATTCCCGTTCCTGGTACGACTAAACCAGAACCAAATCCCATATAATTACTTTGAATAAATGAAACCATATTCCCTTCATGATCCGCCGTTGAAAGATAGACGGTACCGCTAGATGATGGATCTCCAGCTTCAGGTAATAGTGCAGTGTCCGTTATTAGATTTCTTCTTCTTGCTGCATAACTTTCACTTAATAGTTCCTCTGATGAATACTTCATATGTATTTCATCGGTGATATATTTAAAACCATCTGCAAATGCTAGTTTAATCGCTTCAATTTGTTTATGAAGCGTGTCTACGGTATCTCTTGCTTCAAATTCAAATCCATTTAAAATATTCAATGCTTGCAGCGCAACTAACCCTTGACCATTTGGAGGAATTTCCCATACATCATATCCCCTGTAATTAACCCCAATAGGTTGAACCCACTCTGCACGATACGATGCTAAATCTTCCTTTGTTAAAAAGCCACCGTTATCTTTAGAGAATTGGTCAATCTTCTCTGCTAGTTCCCCTCGGTAGAATGAATCAGCATTTGTTTCGCCAATTTCTCTTAGTGTCTTTGCGTGACCCGGTGACTTCCAAATATCACCAGCTTTAGGCACTTTACCATTTGGTATAAATGTTTCAAACCAATGCTTAAACATGTCCTTTTTTAAATTCTCTTTGAAAATTTGATATGCTCTATTCCAATACTTGCTTAGCACTGGTGATAACGGAAAACCTTCTTCCGCATAACGAATAGCAGGTTCCAGTACCTCTTTAAAAGGTAGTTTACCAAACTTTTCCGATAACGCTGCCCAGGCTGCTGGAACACCAGGTACTGTAACCGGTATCCAACCAAATTTTGGAATTTTATCATATCCCGCTTCTTTTACTGCTTCAATAGAGATACTCTTTGGTGCTGGACCACTACCATTTAAACCGTGTAACTTTCCTTTCACCCATACTAGCGCATAGGCATCCCCACCAATACCATTCGATGTGGGCTCTACTACGGTTAAACAAGCAGCTGTTGCGATGGCAGCGTCAATGGCATTACCGCCTTTTTTTAATATATCCAATCCCGCTTGAGCAGCTAATGGCTGTGAAGTAGCTACCATTCCATTTCTAGCATACGTTGCTTGGCGTGAAATAGGATATGGATTAGATTGTGGATCAAATGCAAACATGTATGACACCCCTCGTATTTTAGTAAGAAACTATTATTCTATTATGCATCTCTGAATAAGCTCCCCCAAGTAAGCTCTAAAACTTAAATTAATTTATTTCATAATACGAAATAATTTTCATCCTGTCTACAGGTTTTCGGAGTATTAGGATTATTGCTAAGTAGAAGAATACTATTAACAAGAGGTTTCTAATTCTATTTAACTATAAAATTTATAAATCTAAGCTTAAGACAAAATATATCGTGCTATAATATTAGTATCTACAACAATGAAAAGAGGAGTTCACTATGTACTGTCAATCTTGCGGTAAAGAGAGACGGCCAAACTCAAATTTTTGTCCGCATTGTGGGGCAAAACAAGTTCACAAGCAAAAGTTAAGTCCCTTTACGATTATTATTCTATCACTCTTACTAATTGGTACCATTGGAGTAAGTATTTTTGTCGTTACTAGCTTTTATTCTAATATTTCCGATACACTTGCTTTCGAGGAAGAACCTGTAATTGAACAGCAAGAACCAGATTTAAAACCTGAAGTCACTGAATCAACTACACCTGTTACAGAGAAAAAACAACTACAAGATGAGCAAAAAAGAGAACTAACAGACATCATCGCTGCCGCTCAAGAGACAGTTTATACCGTTTTCACAGCGTACAGTCAAGGTTCTGGGTTCTTATATAACAGTAGTGGCGCCGTTGTTACCAATGCCCATGTCGTGGAAGGTGAAACGGAGGTATATATTAAAACAATCAATGGAATTGAATATCCTGGAACGGTAATTGGATATTCTAATGAAACTGATGTAGCTGTCATTCATGTCCCAGACCTTGTTGGAGTAAAACCTTTCGAACTAGAAGTTAATGATACTACGAAAATAGGCGAAGAAATAATTGCGCTTGGTAGTCCACTAGGATTAGAGAATACTGCAACAATGGGATATATAACTGGGAAGAACCGCAGTTTTGTCATTGATCCATATGTTTATGAGAACTTGTACCAAATCTCTGCACCTATTTCCCCAGGAAGTAGTGGTGGCCCCTTAATATCCAAGACATCAGAAAAAATTATTGCCATTAATTCTGCTGAATCCCTTGAAGACGCTTCTATCGGATTTAGTATTCCATTATATACGATCCATTCCTTGATTGAATCCTGGATTAATGAGCCGATGTCAGAAGAAGACATCTTCGCCCTGTACTACGGGGATAATTATTACAGTGATTCATGGGAAAAAGGCTATTTTGACGGTGGAGAATATTCCGAGGACGAAGACTACTATAATTACTGGGAATATGATTATGAGGACTTCTGGTCTGAATTCGGAGATGCTATCTGGGAGTATATGGAGGAAGAAGATTCCTATTACGATGAGTGGTATGACGAGTATGATGATTCCTATGAAGAAGATTGGTCAGAGGATGGTAGTTTAGGTGGATCTGGTGGAGATGAGTATGTTGACCCTTCACTTGATACTGAAGAAGATATTTACGCGGACGATTACGCTCCTTCTGATGATGAAAACATGTACTATGACGAGGAAACTGGTGAATGGAGTTATTATGATGAAGTAGAAGACCAGTGGTATTTCTATGATAATGAGTTACAAACTTGGTCTTACTACGAGGAATATGATGGTTTATGGTATTACTATGATGAAGCATTAGGTGAATACGTTCCATACTAAGAATTAATAGTAACATAACCGTTGATTGGTACACTAAACCCGCTCCGGAAATATACTTCGCTTTCCGCGGGCGGCTGGTGAGCCAGGAAACTACTTGAATCTACTTCATTGCTGCCTTGCACCGAGGAAGCATGCTGCGTAGCGTTACTTGCAGACGCAGGTGCATTCTCGGGTCTCACCTATGCCTTTCCTCCCGCAGGACAAGGAACGCTTCGGCAGCGTTACATCGCACGCAGAAAAAGTGCTCTTCTTTTTCAAGGAGTCTACGTATATTTCCGGAGCTAGTATAAATGTGTTTTATCGGTAATACTCTTCAGTATTATATGTTTATTCTCATTAAAATTCCTTCATCACTGCATCATAAACGTCTTGTAGCGATTTTCCCATGTTGGATTCAACGGCAGCAACGTAGGCGCCTTCTACTAGAGGGGCATTGATAATTTTGACTGTATTAGAATCAATCATCTCTAACGCAACTTCTGCATTCATCATCGCACTGCCGAGGTCATAGAATACGAGAACTCCATTACCAACGTTCGCTCGATCAATCGCAGTAACGATTTTCTCGACACTGGTTCCGATTTCCCCCTCATCCGTACCTCCTGCAACTTCAATAGGGACATCATGAATTACTTGACGAATAATCTCTAATAATCCACTTACAAGTTTTGAGCTGTGGGAAATTAGTACTATTCCTACATATTTCATGTTATTCCTTCTCCCCTATTACTTCTGCTAGTGCCTCAAAAATATAACAAGAGGAAGCAGAGCCCGGGTCTATATGGCCAATTGATTTTTCTTTAAAATAAGATGCACGTCCCTTAGTTGCCATGGTATCCTTCGTCTTTTCCATTGCAGTCCTAGCCGTTTCAACCAATCCATTCGAATGAAATGATGAAGGATTAGAAAAGTAGGTAGCAACCGGACTCCAAACATCAATCATTGTCTTTTCACCTGTCTCTGATTTCCCCCGCTGCTTCAATCCATCAAGGGCAGCCTTCACCCCAACCGAAAGTGACTCCAAATCAAGATAATCTTTCCCCTTTACAGCCATTGCCATTTTTAAGAAGGCAGTTCCATATAAGGGTCCAGATGCACCACCAACTTTTGAGAGCAAAGCCATCGATGCATCCTTAAGTACTTCAGAAGGCTCACTATATTCCTTTGCTAGTAGCCTATTTACTGCCTCTTGATAGCCTCTTGCCATGTTTATTCCATGGTCTCCATCACCGATTGGTTGATCGAGTGAAGTGAGATAAGACTTGTTTTGCTTGATTTTTTCATTAGCTAATTCAAACCAGTTGACCATGTCTCTTGCGTGTAATTCCATGGAACCTCTCCTTTCTTACATTCGAAATGCTGGTGCTAGTGACTCTGCATTTAATAATTCTTTTAGTTCATCATCCAACTTTAGTAACGAAACTGAACAGCCAGCCATTTCCAATGAAGTCATATATTCCCCAACAAATGTTTTATACACCTTAATTCCTCTGTCTGCCAATATATCCTGGACTTTTTTATTTAAGATATACAGTTCCATTTCAGGAGTAGAACCGAGTCCATTCACTAAGACAGCAACCTCTCCTGAAAAGTCATAATCCTCCAGAATTTTCCCCATTAACGTGTCTGCAATCTCGTCAGCACTTGCTATCGATCCGCGATTAATTCCTGGTTCTCCATGGATACCCATACCGATTTCCATTTCATTCTCTGCAAGTGTAAAGCTTGGTTCGCCAGCAGCAGGTACGGTGCATGGTGTTAATGCCATCCCCATGGAACGTACATTAGCTACCACTTTTTCTGCAACTCCTTTTACTTCATCCAAAGTCCCTCCAACTTCAGCTTTCGCACCGGCTATCTTATGCACAAACACAGTTCCAGCTATTCCTCGACGTCCCGTAGTAAACGAGCTGTCTTCCACTGCAACATCATCATTTACAATGACATTAGCTACTTTAATTCCTTCCGCTTCTGCAAGCTCTGCAGCCATCTCAAAATTCAAGACGTCTCCGGTGTAATTTTTAATTACTAAAAATACCCCTTCACCACTATCCACTGCTTTAATTGCTTCAAAAACTTGGTCAGGAGTTGGGGATGTAAACACTTCACCACACACAGCTGCATCTAGCATTCCTTTTCCGATATAACCTGCATGTGCCGGTTCATGTCCACTTCCACCACCACTTACTAATGCAACTTTTCCAGTTACAGCTGAATCCGCTCTTGCTACAACAAATGTATCTGGTACTTGCTTTAAGGTTTCTGGAAATGCTGCTACTAATCCATCCACCATATCTTGGACAACCTGATTCGGATCGTTGATTATTTTTTTCATCTTAACTTTCCCCCTTACCTATTAAGATAGGCCCTATCGGTGTTATTCGTTAGGGCCTTGTCAGTAGTATGTTATTCAGTTATTTAAATACTCTAGTAGCTTCTACAGCCTTTTGCCAGCCTGCATATAGCTTATCCTTTTCTTCACTATCCATCGTATTTTCAAATGTTTTATCGATTTGCCATTGCTGAGCAATTTCTTCTTTATCTTTCCAGTAGCCAACGGCAAGCCCAGCTAGATATGCTGCACCGAGAGCTGTAGTTTCTTGAACAACTGGGCGATCTACTGGAACTCCAAGAATATCACTTTGGAACTGCATTAATAAATCATTCTTAACCGCTCCACCATCAACACGTAATGTTTTTAAGTCAATGCCAGAATCGGCAATCATTGCATCTAGCACATCTCTTGTTTGATAAGCAAGAGACTCTAGTGTTGCACGGATAAAGTGTTCCTTTGAGGTTCCACGAGTAAGACCAAATACTGCACCTCTTGCATCACTATCCCAATATGGTGTTCCTAGTCCAACAAACGCAGGTACTAAATACACGCCATCCGTTGAATCTACTTTCGCAGCATAGCCTTCACTTTCTGGGGCACTAGCGATTAGTCGTAATCCATCCCGCAACCATTGAATTGCAGACCCAGCTACAAATATACTACCCTCCAGAGCATATTCAACCTTTCCATCTACACCCCATGCAAGTGTTGTAAGAAGTCCGTGCTCTGACTTTACTCCCTCTTCCCCTGTATTCATTAACATGAAGCAACCTGTTCCATATGTGTTCTTGGCCATACCTGTTTCAAAGCAAGCTTGCCCGAAAAGTGCAGCTTGTTGGTCACCAGCAATCCCTGCAATTGGTACCTCATGTCCAAAGAAATGGTAATCAACCGTATGTGCATATACCTCCGAAGATTGGCGCACTTCAGGAAGCATGGACTTCGGAACAGTTAAAATATCTAATAATTCCTCATCCCACTTTAAATCATAGATATTGAACATTAGTGTTCTGGAAGCATTGGAGTAGTCCGTTACATGTGCTTTTCCACCCGAAAGCTTATAAACTAACCATGTATCAATCGTTCCAAATAGTAAATCACCGTTCTCCGCCTTTTCACGTGCACCTTCTACATTATCTAAAATCCACTTTACCTTTGTACCTGAGAAATATGCATCGATAAGTAGTCCTGTTTTATCACGGAACAGATCATTGTAACCCTTTTCATTTAATTCATTACAAATACCTGCTGTTTGACGTGATTGCCATACAATTGCTTTGTAAACAGGTTTACCCGTATTTTTATCCCATACGACGGTTGTCTCCCGTTGGTTTGTAATACCTATACCAGCTACTTGACTAGGATCCGCATCAGCTTTACGAAGTACTTCTGCCATACATGCTAAGATTGAAGTCCAAATTTCATTTGCATCATGTTCCACCCAGCCTGGCTTTGGAAAATGTTGTTCAAACTCTCTTTGTGCCGTTTCTACAATTTCTCCACTATGGTTAAATAGAATCGCTCTCGAACTTGTTGTCCCTTGGTCTAATGCCAAAATAAATTTCCCGTCCATCATGACACCCCTCTCATTTTACTAACTATTATACAACCTCTTTGTCTGCTAGCCTACTTGTGCACCTTGCTTTTTAAAGTCTTCATTAACAGCGCCACCAATTGCTACTAATACAAGCACACTCATAATCCAGAATAAAGCGGAAACGTTCCCTAAAAATATCGCCTGATAGAATACTGCACCGTAGATTCCACCAAAGATTGGTCCAACTACCGGAATCCAAGAGTAACCCCAATCAGATCCACCTTTACCAGCAATCGGAAGAAGAGCATGCGCAATTCTTGGTCCTAAATCACGGGCAGGATTAATAGCATAACCTGTTGGACCACCTAGAGATACCCCAATCGCTACAATTAGTAGACCGACAATTAATGGATTTAACCCTTCTGTAAACTGATTTGCACCAATAAACATTAAGCCCATCAGTAATACAAACGTACCAATAGTCTCGGTCAGAAAGTTTGCAAACATACTACGCTCTGCTGGCGCCGTAGAGAATACAGCAAGCTTTGTAGCTGGGTCATCTGTTTTTCTCCAATGTGCTAAGTAAGCAAGGTAAACAACTGCTCCACCAATAATAGCTCCTATCATTTGTGCTGTTAGGTATATAGGAACTTTTGCCCATTCAAATTCTCCCACTGCAGCAAAACCTAATGTTACCGCAGGATTAATATGAGCCCCCGAAACACTTCCAACTGCATAAACCGCCATTGCTACCGCGAGACCCCATCCTACAGTAATAACAATCCAACCTGCCCCTTCTGCCTTGGAGTTCTTAAGGACAACCCCACCAACAACTCCGCCACCAAAAATGATCAAAATCATCGTACCAATTAGTTCTGCCATAAACTCTGACATCTTACCAACACCCCTTTTCTTATGATTTAGACTTGGGAAATTTGGTAGTTAGGTAATAAAAGCATGTACCAAATTTTCTATTACAATATATTCCTACTAAAATACATACATGCCTAAATTCGTATAATTAAAGAAAAAAAGTAGTGGAATACTCCCACTACTTTTTGTAATATAATCATTCTATCTACCCTTTGACAGTAACTTGATAGGTTCGTAGCCAATAATCAATCTGGCATAAATGGGCAATTAGTTGTGGTCCTTTCATTAACTGACCATACCACGGATCCTCAAACTCTTTCCCCTCACTACGGACAATAGCCTCTACCTTTTCGCGATTGAGAAAATCAAATAACGGGGCATCCTTATCAGCTAATATCTCCTCCATCCACTTCACTACTTGTTTCGTATATTCGGGTTGGAAGGTTTTTGGATATGGGCTTTTCTTTCGATATAAAATCTCATCGGGGAGGATCCCTTCTAGAGCTTTTCGAAGAATTCCTTTCTCCCTTCCGCCATACATCTTCATTTCCCAAGGAATATTCCAAACATATTCTACTAGATGATGATCCGCAAAAGGAACACGCACTTCTAAACTAGCCCCCATACTCATTCGGTCTTTTCGGTCCAATAGCTGTTGCATAAACCAATGCATGTTGAGATAAAACAACTCTCTTCTCCTAGCATCTTGTTTGTTCTCACCATCAAGCAGTGGTGTTTCTGCAATCGTTTCTTGATACCGTTCATGAACGTACGTCTTTAAATTTAGTTTTTCTTGCCACTTGGGTAACAATAGGTCAATACGAGAATCTAAGGAACGTACCCAAGGAAATCCATCTCCAGCAGCATCCGGTTCATGAAACCAAGGATATCCACCGAATATTTCATCGGCACATTCACCAGATAAACTAACGGTGGTATGTTGTTTTACTTGTTTACAAAACCATAGTAGCGATGAATCAATATCTGCCATCCCCGGCTGGTCTCGCAATACAACAGCCTCTTTCAAGTAGTTTGCTAGTTCTTTTCCTGAAATCAATTCATCATGATGGTCTGTAGCAAAAGCGTTCACCATTTTTTCAATATATGGTCTATCACTAGAAGGTTGGAATTTACTAGCTTCAAAGTGCTTCTCATTTCCTTTGTAATCAATGGAGAAAGTAGTAAGCTGCCCTCTATCATTTTTCTTAAAGTACTCTGAAGCCACAGCAGTAATGGCGCTAGAATCGACGCCACCTGATAGAAAAGTAGATACGGGTACATCGGCAACTAACTGCCTTTCAACTGCATCGATAAAAAGTTCTCTCACTCGTCGGATTGTTTCCTCCACAGAATCTGTATGTTCTTTACTTTCCACATTCCAATAGCGCCATATTTTTAGACCATTTTTGGAAAAGGTTAACGAATGTCCTGCTCGTAGTTCCTTCATATGTTTAAAAATTCCATTGCCTGGCGTTCTCGAAGGACCTAAGCCAAAAATCTCCGCTAATCCATCATCATCCACTTCGGCCTTCACCTCATCATGAGCTAAAATCGCTTTGATCTCAGATCCGAATAAAAAGCGCCCATCACCTTCATAGAAAAATAAAGGCTTCACTCCAAGTCGATCCCGTGACATAAACAGTTGTTGTCTTGCATCATCCCAAACACCAAAGGCATAAATGCCATTCAGATGCTCAACACACGCTTCCTTCCACTCGATATATGAGGTAAGCAAAACTTCCGTATCCGAAGTTGTAGTAAAGATATGTCCTCGCTTACGTAGTTCACTTCTTAGTTCTTCTGTATTATATAGCTCTCCATTATAAACTATCGTATAAGCATTGCCATCCGCTTTCTTTTGCATCGGCTGTTTTCCACCTTCTAAATCCACGACAGCCAACCGCTTATGTCCAAAGCCTACAAATGTATCAAACCAAATATTCGTATCATCTGGTCCTCTTAACGACAGCGTTTCTGTCATTTTTTGAAGAATTTCTCTTTCCTCACGAACAAAGTTCTTCCAACTAACAATACCGGTTATTCCACACATCGCTCGTTTCCTCTCTCCTAATAAATTGTGTTCATCTACGTTACCGGTATTCTTCCTGCTTTCCAGGAAAAATAGGCCACATATCATTCTATGCAGCCGAGTGGTTGGACATTACAACAACTTATCAGTATATGATTGGAAAAGTCTTCTATGCGTAAAAATATGGAAATTTTAAAAAACATTTGTCCACTATATAATACGAGCCGAATCTTCCACAGAAATAAATAATTTCAGTTACTTACACATCGACATATCGGTTAAGGAAATTCCTATATGCAAACCCTTTTACCTTCTCTTCTGAATAATGCTTTAACAGCTCATTTATTAAGTTTTGATAGTTAGATGCATTTTCTAAGTCAGTAACAAATGACGAGATCCCATCAAAATCAGAGCCGAGCCCAATGTTCCGTACTCCTCCTAAGGAACATAAATAATCAATATGCTTTATTAAATCAGAAATGCTAGCGTTATGCTGTTCATAATTAATAAACGGTGGCCAGAAAACAACATGAATCATTGCCTTTTTATCAAACATCGCTTGAATTTGTTCATCGTTCAGATTTCGAGGGTGTCTGCACAGTGTATACGCATTAGAATGGCTCGCAATTGGATTGTTTGCCAGTTCCATTACATCCCAAAAAGCCTTTACAGAGAGATGGGATACATCCGTTAAGACACCGTGTTCATTATTTAGTTTGACAACCTCTTTCCCGAATTCTGTCAGACCTGCACCCCGTTGCTCTCCTACTCCATCAGCACATAGATTAGCATTATTCCATGTTAGCCCAATGGACATGACACCAAGTTGGTAAAGCAAACGAAGCTTAGCTAAGTCATTACCAAATGAGTCCGCACCTTCTAGTGTTAATACGGCACCTATTTCTCCCTCTTTTAAGTGCTTTATATCTTGCCAGTTTTTAATATGTTTCATTTCTGGATTTTGCCCGAGAATCTCATGATAAAAAATATCAATTTGCTCTAGTGCATGCTGCCATTTTTCTCCATTAGGTACTTCCGGCATCATAAAAATAGCAAAAAATTGCACGTTAACATTGCCTGTTTTCAAGTATCCGAGATTCGTATTTAGTTCTGGTGAATCTTTAAATTGAAGTGGCTTCTTTTGGAATAGCTGTCTTCTGGATTGTTGAAGTTTAAATAGAGCGTCACAATGTGTATCGATTATTTTCAATTTGAAGTTCCTTTCATTTTTTAAACTTTGTTACATTACTCTTTCACACAAGCTGCTATAAATCCTCTAAAAATCGATTCTGCTATCGGATCATTTTTACTGTACATATTTTCTGGATGCCATTGAAGGGCTAGAGCAAATCGGTGTTTTGTACTTTCGATTGCTTCTATAACTCCGTCGCTTGCTGTTGCACATATTTGAAGGGGTTCTACAACGTTACGATTTGCTTGGTGATGGCGACTATTTACTTTTAGTTTAGTTTCACCAGTTAACCGATTCAATAGCGAACCTTTTTTAACTTCGACAAAATGGGAACCATGATATTTAGGTGCTTTCTGCTGATGTTGTAATAACTCGCCTTCTATTTGCGAGTAGATATCTTGGTACATATCACCGCCAAGTGCAATATTCAACGTCTGGCTACCACGACACACACCGAGAATTGGTTTATCCATTTCTAGCATTTTGTTTATTAACGCTATCTCAAAAATATCACGTTCAGGTAGAATTGTTCCAAGCTTTGGATGGGGCTCTTCTCCAAACAGGGTAGGGTCAATATCATACCCACCAGTTGCATACAGTCCATCTAGCCTACTTGCAATCTCTTTTATATCTACTTCCTGATCATAATAAGGAAGTAGAATCGGAATCCCACCAGCTTTCATAATGGCATTCACATTGTCTTTCCCCTCATAGTAAATATCATCATCCAGTTCTGTAGACGTTATTACTCCGATTAATGGTTTCATAATTGGCATCCTCCCAAAAACCTTTTTATTATATTTTATGATACACTGTCTGTCGTCATGATGGGACTATTTTTTGCGAAAATTGGAAATCCTGCTGATTAATTTCTATACATAAAAACACAAAGGAGCTCCCATAAAGGAAGCTCCTGATCGAGCGTACTACTCACCTGAGGGGTCAGTCCCCCTACACTTCTTTTTTACGGCGAAAATGTCCTATAATTGGGAATAGGAATGATAATAAGCCGATGATTAATAAACTTATTGCAATTGGACTTTCTACAAAGATCATGTAGCTTCCATTTGATATTGTTAGGGATTGTCTGAATGCTTGCTCCATCATGCCACCTAATATAAACGCTAAAATAAAAGGTGGTGCAGGGAAGGAGAACAGACGCATAAGGAATCCTATCACACCAAATAGTAACAACATATACAAATCAAAGGTGTTAAAACTAATCGCATATACCCCAATAATACTAAACATAATAACTAAAGATATTAATAGAGGGCGTGGTATTTTTAGTATTTTCGAGATATAAGGTATTAATGGTAGATTCAAGATTAATAGAAATACATTACCGATATACATACTAGCGATAATTCCCCAAAATATTTCAGGTCGATCAGTCATTAGTAACGGACCTGGTTGCACATTTAATACTAAAAAGGCACCTAGCATAACAGCAGTCGTACCAGAACCTGGAATACCTAGACTTAATAACGGCACAAAAGCACCACTTGTTGCAGCATTATTAGCAGTTTCTGGTGCTGCGAGTCCTTTTACTGATCCTTTTCCGAATTCCTCAGGATTCTTAGAAAGTCGCTTTTCTGTTATATAACCGATGAAAGAGGCGATTGTTGCACCTGCTCCAGGTAAAACCCCTAATAAGAATCCAAGAAAGGACTGCCTAGTCATTGGTCCTCTCATTTCTTTAAATTCATCCTTTGTAATTTTTAAACTCCCCAATTTTTGTTTATTATCAAAGGATAAATCTTTTCGATTAATGATTAATGTACAGACTTCTGCTAGAGCAAATAGCCCTAACGCAATGACTAAGAAATCTACCCCTTCTAGTAAATTCACATTTCCAAATGTAAATCGCTGCGTACCTGTTTGTGGATCAATGCCAATTGTTACAACCATAAACCCTACTACTGCCGAAATTAACGCCTTAATTGTTGACCCTTCTGACAAACTCGTTATCGCAGTTAGTCCCAAAAACATTAGGGCAAAATATGCAGGAGGATCAAAAGAAATAGCCACACTCGATAGCAATGGTGCAAACAACATAAGCAAGACAACACTGACTGTTCCACCAACAAACGATGATATCGCCGCTATCGCAAGTGCTTTTCCTGCTTTCCCTTGCTGTGCCATTGGGTAGCCATCAAGAGCTGTAGCGACCGTACCAGATACGCCTGGTGCATTTAATAGTATGGAAGATGTTGATCCTCCAAATATTGCCCCATAATATACCCCTGCCATCATTACAAGTGCAGGTGTTGGATCCATCCCAAATGTAATAGGAATCATGACCGCAATTGCACTAATTGGACCAAGTCCTGGTAACATCCCAATAAATGTACCAACAAGAACTCCAATCAAGACAAACATAATACCTTCAAGGCTTAACGCAACTTGAAAACCTGCTAGTATACCCTCAATCGATCCCATATGCTCCCCCCTTTAAAAAGGCAATATTCCTTGTGGTAGATTAATTTGTAAAAAGCTAGTAAATAACAAATACATTACTAGAGGAAATAAAACAGAAACAAGTGCATTTACAACATGCTTTTTATAGCCTAAGAACCATGAACAACCGAAAATGAAGATTGCAGTAGTCACCACAAATCCTAATAATTCTAGAAAGAAAATATATAAAAATACAAAAGCAAAAACAGCTAAAAGAGCCCCTATATCTTTCTGGGGAATATTCCTTCGTGCTCTCTGTTCCTCCGTCTCGGAATCTTTAGCAAAAAACAACCCAATCGATAACGCTACTAATAAAAATCCCAACCCTTTTGGGACCACATCCGCATCAATATTGGTATACGCAAAAGAAGGTAATTGGAAGGCTAATATTAAATACACAATAGCTAATACAAGTAATACAATGCTTATACGTTGGTTCAATGTTTTAAACATCTATTCACCACCTACAAGTAGATTTAAAACAAACGGAAGCCAATGACCGGACATCATTGACTTCACAGAATGGTTAATTTTTTACTGACCTAATCCTAGCTCATCTAATAAGGTCTGAACGGTTTCATTTTGTTCATCTAAGAATGTCTTATAATCTTCGCTTCCCATAAACATTTCATCCCAGCCATACTGATCACGAATGGCACTAAATTCCTCTGAATCACTTAACTCTTTAAATTTTGCTTCATAATATTTTACTGCTGCTTCATCCATGTTAGGAGGGCCGAAGAATCCACGCCAGTTTACAAAGGATGCATCAATTCCTTGTTCGATTGCAGTCGGGAAATCTTCTAAAACTTCTCCAGATAATCTTTCTTCAGCTGTAATACCAAGAACTTTAATCGTTCCAGCTTTTACTTGTTCCACTGTTTCGGCAACACCTGTGGAGAATACTTCTACACTACCGTTTAATAACTGTGTTAGACCAACACCATCTGGGTCAGTAACATACTTGATTTTTGTTACATCGACTCCTGCAGCCTTAGCAATTTGAACAAATTGGATGTGATCCATACTACCAGGTGAAGATGTTCCAACTACAGAGATGCTCTCAGGATCTGCTTTCATATCTTCGAAAAGATCATTCAAATCATCCCAAGGCGCATCTGCACGAACAGCGAATGCACCATAATCAGCAATAACATTGGCAATTGGTGTAAAATCATCATAACTATATTCGGATTGTCCGTTTAAAGGCACAAGAATGATAGGTGGTGAGGCGACAAATAAGTGATTATTACTACCCTCATGCCCAGCAATGTAAGCCCAACCTACAGCACCACCGCCACCAGGCTTATTAATTACACCGATATCCTCTTCAATAATTCCTGCTTCTTTGAACACTTTTGCAGCCATTCTAGCAGTCGTATCCCAGCCCCCACCTGCTCCAGCTGGTGCAACCATTTCAATTGATTTGTCCGGCTCCCAGTCACCTGAAGCATCACTATTCGCTTCATCGGATGAACAAGCAGCTAGAACGCTAATTAAGATAGCAATTAATAAAAACGCTACATATTTCCTCATTATTTTATCCCCCTTATGAAATCTAAAAATTATTGCTTGTTTGTAACTATAATTCAATACTTTCAATATGTAACCGTTTTCAAAATAATGATTAAAAAGATAGAAAAATACATTTTGTTCATATTGTTCACGAAAAGAGGGACTGACCCCTACACGTGTCATCCCTCTACTTTACTACATGATATTTTCTTTCTGGACGTCCAACAATTCCATATTCTAACTCGGCAACTACCTCACCAGTTGAAATTAAATACTCTAAATATCTTCGAGCCGTTGTACGAGAAGCACCAATTCGTTTACCCATTTCCTCTGCTGTTATCCCAATAGGTAACGTTTTAATTATTTCCGAAACCTTATCTAAAGTTAATGGATCGATTCCTTTAGGTGTGTCCTTGTGTTCCACTTTATCGGAAGGATGTCCAAAATACTTGTCTAAAAATAATTGATCAACCTCCCTGCTCTTATCTAAATTCTCCCTCATTTCTCGATAGCGTTCTAGTGTCTCAATAAATCGTTCCATTTTTACAGGTTTAATAATATAATCAAACACTCCATTTCGAATAATCTCACTAACTATTTCTGTTTCTGTAGCAGCAGAGATCATAATGAAATCGATATTCGTATTCGTTTCCCTAATCGATTCAATCATACTGGAACCTACTATATCGGGTAAATACACATCTAGAATAACTAAGTCTATCTTATTAGCTTTTACAAGTTTAATCGCTTCTTCTCCGTTCAATGCTTTACCGACAACTCGAAACCCAGAAACCTTCCCAAGAAATTCTTCATGGATTTTAGCTATTCGAAAATCATCTTCCACGATGATGACATCAATCATATTCTCCCCCCTCTATTTTGACTGCTTAGGAATAAATACGGAAAAGATGGCTCCTCCATCTGGTGGATTATGTACTTCTATTTGTCCCCCTAGTTCCCCAATGGTTTCTGTCACAATGGCAAGGCCATAGCCACGACCCTTCTCACGCTTTGTAGAATAGCCACGTTCAAATATTCTGTATGTGTCTTGTCCCGGAATTCCATCACCAGAATCCGCAATTTCAAATACGATGTCATCCCCAAGGTCTGTCACAAAAAACACGATCTCTCTCTTTTCTTTCTTCTCAACTGCTTCCAAAGCATTGTCTAGTAAATTACCAACAATAGTAATCAATTTGGCTACATCAATATGACTTGGCAGTTCTTCTAAGTAACTGTTGGTATCGATTCTAAATTCAACTTTCTTTTCAGAAGATTTACCAATCTTCCCCAATAAAATCGCTTGAATAGTTTGATCTTTAATCTGCTCTAGTAAGATTTTATTGACTTGTACAGTAGCACTAGATTCGATTTGAATTAATTCAATTGCTTCCTTATAATGACCTAATTGTAGCAATCCAGATAACACATAAAGTTTATTGGTGTATTCATGTGTTTGCGCTCTTAAGTCTTCTGAGTACTTCCTAACTTCTGATAAAGTATTTAACATTTCATTTATCTCCGTCTTATCACGGAAGCTTGCAACCACTCCTACCACTTGACTTTTATCATTTAAAATAGGTGTACGATTTACAATAACAGGGCGATTATTTAGAACAACCTCATCATCCTTAATTGCACTACCAGAATTTAACACGTCATACATTTTCGTATTTGGAAATACTTCTTCAATTCGTTGATTCATATAGTTATTTGAAAGTCCAAGTATCTTCTGTGCAGACTCATTCATCATGGTCACTCTTCCATCAGCACCCACCGCCACAATCCCTTCCTTTACCGAAGATAAAATGGCACTCCTATCTTGAAATAGCGATGCGATTTGGTGTGGTTCAAGACCAAAGGTGTCTTTCCTAATATTACGGGCAAGCATGACACTTCCGAATATCCCTAATAAAATTATAGGAATTGCTGACCCACTAAATTTCAGTAAATTATTATAGATAATAGATTGGATATCATCTAACATAAAACCAACTGAAATAATGCCGATAATTTCTCCATCTTCATTAATAACAGGTGCTTTTCCTCTTAACGATGGTCCAAGACTTCCTACAGCTTTTGACGTATAAGTTTCGCCACTAATTAGTGCCCGATCATTGTCACCACCTACCATCTTCTTCCCTATTTTCCCGGTATCTGGATGAGCATAACGAATACTATTAGCGTTACCAATAACGATAAACTCTGCTCCAATAATCTCTCTAATTTCCTCCGCAATGGGTTGCAGTACGCCCGTTGGATTTTCATGTTCAAATGCATCAATGACAGTCGGCATTAGTGATATTGTAATTGCAGCATTTAATGCACGTTCTCCGATATGTTTTTCAATTTCCTTTGATTCATAATAAGCAACAATCCCCGTTAATGAAGCAGTTATTAATATAATCAAGCCAATAATGAGAACGAGAATCTTCGTCTGTAATGTAATTTTCCCCATGAACATCACCCTAACAATCTAGTAATCTAAATTTACCATACTAGAGTTTTTATTGAAATATATAGTATTCAGAAATATTTAATAAGGAGCTCCCAATAAGGAAGCCCCCTGATCGAGCATACTACTTGTTCCCATTTTGCATGCTCTGCTCGGCGATTTGGATCATTCGTTTGACCATTTCGCCACCCACAGATCCGTTCTCACGTGCAGTTGTGTCCGCCCCAGGTTGTACCCCAAGTTCGCTTGCAATTTCCTCTTTCATTTGGTCGATTGCATTTCTTGAACCAGGCACTAACAATTTATTATTGTTTCTGGCCAAAACGATCACTCCTTGTGGGTATTGAACAGATTACTCTGTTCTTCTTTAGGGTACGATTAATTACAATTTCTATACGAATGTTACAGTAATTCACGTATAGTCTTGACAGTACTTTAGTACTACTTTATATTATGAATTACACGACTTTTCAAAAATCTGTCTGAATAAGGAGGATAATCTTGAAAGTGCATGAAGGTACTTCTGACGTAGATGTGCGAATTAATGAAATGATTCATAAAGTGGAAGAGGAATTTTTTATCGGGAGAAGCAACGAATTATCATTCTTCCAAGAATTCATGCAAGCGGAGAACCCAATACATAGAATAACCCATTTTTATGGAGAAGGTGGTATTGGTAAAACATATTTGTTGCAAGAATTAGCTAGAATTGCTAAGAAGCAACAGATTCCGTTTATCTATTTAAATAGTCAGGATTTCACTCACAATGTACAAGGATTTATCGAATATCTTTATGCCACCCTTGTTTCACAAATACAATACCCTAAAGATGATATATCACAAGTAACCTTACATGACTGCCTTACATTACTAAATAATTATGATGAGAAGATTTTTATCGCTATGGACACCTATGAACATATGGAAGACTTTGATCGGTGGTTCCGAAATGCTTTTATTCGTCAATTATATCCAAGCGTTCGAGTAGTTTTGGCAGGGAGAAAATCGTTAACTGGTGAATGGCAGGAATCTCCCGCTTGGAGAAAGGTAACGAAACAAATTCAACTCCATCCCTTTTGTCTTGAAGAAACGCTACATCTTCTAAACAAAAGCGGGGTGAACGATGAACACCATATTAATAACATTTGGGAATTCACAAAAGGCCATCCATTATTAATTACGTTAGCTAGTATTAGTGATTTTACTAACAAAAATTATGAAAGCACTTTCAATAGCAATTCAGATATATTAAGTAAACTAACAAAAAGATGGTTAACGGAAGTAACTAATGACCGTTTAATAAACATTGTAGAGGTAGCAGCGCTATTTTATCAATTCGATCAAAGTTGCTTATCAGAAATTCTCAATCAGGATATTCCAAATCGAAAATTTAATCAACTCACTTCCCTTTCTTTTGTCCGGAAGACCAGAAGAGGTTGGAGTATGCATGAGCTCATTCGTGATGCTATTCGAATGGAATTAAAGCAACGAAATCCTGACAGATATGAATTACTAACCAATAAAATAGTAGCTTTTTATTATCATCGTATTATTAAGCAACCAACGGAAGAAGATATCGCTTCCTTCTTTTATCATCTCGGGGATGATCTCATTCAATCTATATTTTTCCAGGAAGCATCAATAGATACGACCATGTACTTAGATCCCATTGATGAGTATAATTTTCACGAGGTGGAAGCGTTCTTTGCTTATCAAAAAAACAATATTTCTAAGAGTAACACGAAATATTACAACCGTAGAACGAATTCTTCCATTGAATTCGATGCATCATTTAAACACAATCAGCTTGAGTCTGAATTGATAGGACCAGAGTATATTCAACAGATAGGTTATCATGGGGCAAGCTTACTCAAAAAGAATGGTGAAGTTATTGGTATATCTATCAATGTTCCAGTAAATGAGCAGACTCTACCAATCCTCTCGAAGGAACCTGTATCGAGGGCATACTTTGGAAATTTATCTAATACAGATAAGGAGTACTACAATGTTCCTGTAGAAAAAACGACTAGTTATTTTATCCGCTATCAAGATTATATCGACCCAACAGACAATGCGGCACGTTCATTCTTATTATATAGCCTTTTCCGCTTGATTTTTTCTGGAGGGAAGATTACTGCTTCTACACCGTTAAAACTTTTTCAAGATTTACTGTATAAGTTCGGGTTTCAAACCGTACCAGGCGCGGAGCATGATGATTTTAATGAAGATATACCAACACCAACTTTTATACTAGACTTGAGTGGCCCAAGACTAGTTCCATATCTTAAACAATTTTTACAGGGTGTTACGAAACAAAATGAATTAGATATCCTCATAGAGAAGTTCTCCCTAACGAAAAGAGAACAAGATATTATGAAACTATTATTAGAGGACAAAATCATTACGGAGATAGCAAATGACTTATTCATTGCTGAGATTACAGTAAAAAAGGCTTTAAGTAGAATTTATCGAAAAGCAGATGTAAAAAACAGACCACAGTTAATCAAGAAAATAATGGATATCATTTAAAAAATAGACGTCTCCAAAAGATAAAACATTAGGAGGCGTCTATTATATTAGTCTATTAATTTATTTTCCGAACAGAATAGATTTTCGGAATCGTATTCTTTTTTTAGTGCCACTAGACGCCCATGGATGCATCGGTATGAATTTTGAATTACCCCTTCATCTATTGTTGAACTATTTAAATAGGATACTTGATTATAAGAATATGGAAGCAATTTTTCATACAATTGATAGATCCATTGTTCTGTTAAATCAGGATGACTTCCTACCTCTGCTTCTACTACGAGAAGGTAACTAGCGTCACGTATATGAAAAGCTGTCTCAAACTTCGAAATCCGATTCATTTTACCATGTATCTCAACGAAATGATAAGATACAGGGAATTCACTTCTATCCACTTCATCCATTAGAATCTCGATAACATCTGGATGTAACTCATTAAAAAACAACGAAATTCCTTCAATGGCGAAACCATCTTGGATAAAACAATCAAATTTTTTCTGCATATCAACATATGGCATCATCTCAGAATAATCCGTGACGGATGGGGCTAATTCCAATAATGGCTGTATGATTTCTGTTTCAGTCTGTAAATTCAACTCCCCTATGTACATACCGATTACTCGGACAGATTTAAAGCCTGTATTCGATTTTGTTAATATTATATTAAAGGATATATCATCTATCGCTTTTTGACGATATGCTTCTGCTTTTTCCATTATCTGTTTGAAATCACTATAATCATAAACAACATCTAAACCGAGAATAAGTTGCCCAACAGGTACTAGCTTAAATTCAAACTTCGTTACAACACCATAGTTGGCTCCAGCTCCTCGAATTGCCCAAAACAATTCTGGACGCTCTATTCGATTCACGTAGATTAACTGCCCATCTCCTGTAACAAGATGTACACCAACAATATGATCACTTGTTAATCCATATTTACCTCTTAAATAGCCTAGGCCACCGCCCAGTGCAAGACCGGAAACCCCAATATTGGAATTCATCCCGAGAGGAATCGCTAATCCATACTCCTGGGTTATTGCATCTACCTCAAATGTTCTGGCACCTGCTTCAACGGTTGCTATTTTACTAACCTCGTCCACTTGAATCGCATTCATATTAGACAAATCAATGAGTACTGCGTCATCCATAACAGACTTCCCTGCCGGATGAAATCCACCACCACGTACCGTAATCTTTAACCCATGTTTTTTTGCATAACAGACTGCATCTATTACATCTTCTTCACTTTTGCATTCAAAAATAGCAGCAGGATACCGATCAATATGGGTATTCCAAACTTTTCGTTTAAAGTGATACAAAGGGTGATTACCTTCAATTTTCTGGCTGGCCTTTTGATTTAAAAAATCATGACCCATTTATACATTCCTCCATTAATTTTTAAAAATAGTTGGTGGGGACCGTTTTACTGGACTAGTGTGTAAATCTAGTAATCTATTAGAAATAGCTTAGCATATTCTGGTAAAAATGTAATGTATACGTAGGTATATGATTCATAAATTATACAAAAAAAGGAGACTATTTTCGTCTCCTTTCCGCTAAATTATAGATTCTCCAGGAAAATTTTCCTCTAAATTACTCTTTTCTTACGGAACCGTTCGAAATTCTGCAGGTATTTCTTTCCCCCATTTTTTATTAAATAGGAAGGCTAGAGCTACCAATAAGATAATTCCGGCAATGAGGGAGATAATAGCTGAACCTGTTATTCCAGCTATCAAGAATGAAACTAACCCACTTATCCCAGCTGTTATAGCAAATGGCATTTGCGTATTTACATGATCAATATGATCACTTGCACTTCCAGCTGAAGACAATATCGTTGTATCCGATATCGGTGAACAGTGGTCTCCAAATATTCCCCCACTCAGTACTGCTGCAATTGCTAAAAACATAGAAATTTCATCCATAGCATGAGCTAAAGGCATAGCAATTGGAACCATGATAGCAAACGTGCCATAAGAAGTACCTGTCGTATAGGCAACCACGCAAGCTACTAGGAATAACAATACCGGAATGACAGCAGGTGATACGGATTGCTCTGCCAAGCCAACAATAAAGTCTGCTGTTCCAAGGGCTTGTGTTACACTACCAATCGACCAAGCTAATGTTAAGATTATATATACTAACATCATGCTTTTAAAACCATTTACGATCAGTTGCATGGCTTCCTTGAAACGAAATAACTTTTGTTGCATACCCATAAGGATGGCCACGATTATTGCGGTAAAGGCTGCCATTAGAATGGATAATCCACCATCTGCCTCTCCAACTGCCGTAACCAAATTATTTTCAGGAAATCCTCCTGTCCATAGAAACATAGGTGGAATCATACCAAGAAGGACCCCAATTGGTACTAGAAAGTTTCGTTTCTTCGGTACCACGTCCGTTTGAAGATTTTCCGCTTCTAGCATTGCATCATCAGAAGGTGGTTCTGCTCCATCTCGCAATAGTTTACCAGTAGTTCTTGCTCGATATTCCGCCTGTGCCATTGGACCGAAGTCCCATCTTTTCCAAATGACGATAGCAACTAACAATAATGCTAAAATAGAATAAAAGTTAAATGGTATCGTAGCTAAATACGTCACATACTCAGAACCAGTTATACCTAACTCTACAAATTGCGCTCCGATCAAACCCATAACAAAAACGACCCATGTTGATACTGGTGCTAACAAACATAACGGTGCGGAAGTAGAATCCACGATATAAGCTAACTTTTCACGAGATACTCGCATCTTATCTGTTACAGAGCGCATCACACTACCAACCGTTAATGCATTGAAATAATCCTCGAAGAAAATAATAATACCGAATAACATGGTCGAACCTTGTGCACCACGATCAGATTTCACTCGGCTAGAGATCGAATGCGCAATTGCTCGTGCACCACCAGTCCGTTGTAAAAATGCTACTAATACACCGAATAATCCACAATAAAGTAATACAGTAGCACTCCACGGATCCCCGAGATTAGGTAGGATAAACTCACTAAAACTTGCATACATACCTAACAAAGGATTCCAATCGTGAACCATCGTTGCCCCAATCCATACTCCTGCGAACAATGCTGGAATGACATTTCGTGTAACTAGTGCTAGTACAATTGCAAGAATTGGAGGTAAGAGTGATAGAATTCCAAATTCCATACATAAACTCCTCCTTTTTATTAACTTACAACTTATCCCTCCTACTATTTATGTATGGAACTTTTTTGAAAAAAATACCTTTTTATTGTAGGAATCACTAGTATTAAATTACTTAACCTCATTTATCCGCTTCCATGTCCGTACAAGACCGTCTACAATTGGCTTGATGACTTCCTTATCTGTATCATACTTCAAATGAGATAGAGGATTCCAACTCGTAAATATCCCACCAGCATTTACTTGTATATCCTTCGTAACAGCTTGTTTGTAAGCTTCGTTAATACCTTTTAAAGGGAAAGCTAGGATATCATCTTTATCGTAAAAATTTATCCATTCTCCTTTTAAGTGCGGGTAAAATTCTTTAACTGTCGGGGAAGGGACTGTGATAGGAGAACCAAAATCTATATAACGAAGAGACCACATGGCCATTGGACTGCCCAGTGTATAAAAAAGGGTAAGTGTCTGACATTGTTCCAGGGCGTTTGAATTGGTACAGCCCTTTGTTTCCATGCCGATATTTTCCTTTTTAAACTGCAGGTCATAGAAATAATTACTAGCAATAATGGAACCAAGGCTATGGCTAATCACACATAAAGGCGCTTGATGTCCCGCTCTATCTCGCAAGCGCTGCATGGATTTAGCTACGAGAGCATGGACTTTATCATAATTTTGATTTCCTAGTCTAGTCGGTTGATAGGCTACTGCATCAGCAAGGAATTCTAAAACGAAACGCCTGAGTCTACCATAATTTAAATCCCGATAATCCTGAAGCTGTTCCCATAGTTTTACTTGTTCAGGTGCAAAGACACTAGACCAGTAGACGGGTTCGAATACGATTTCCTTTTCTGCATTTCGGTTTGTCAGTTTCTTAGCAAAACCTTCTGTTATCCGTTCAATTAATTTATCTGCAAAATTTTTCTCAGGAGTTCCTGCACCATGAAGAATCAAGACTGCAATCTTCTGACTCATCCTTCTTCCTCCTTTTAAGAAAATATACGCTATGGACTAGTTCTTTTTACTATCATACGAGAATGTGAGTTGTTTTTTAAGGTGAAGAATACCTAATTTTCATCTGGTTCTAAGGTAGTTTCTGACTTTTTATAATCCCAAAGCACTGTCCACTCCCCATCTAGACTAGTAGCATAAACTTCTTGAACAAGTGCAAAGTTGCCATATTTCCCTTCATAATATTGCGTGACCTCTACTTTATACACTTCTTCTATTGGTTCTGAATCCTCTTCAATTTGCCAATTTCGGAGCAATTCCGCGTCTTCCAGAGAAAACGTAAACGTATTAACACCAAAATGATTCAGAAAAACATGGGCCCGATCCTGTAAATAATGACCTTTTTCAAACCTCTCCTTCATATATGGGTGAAACATTTCCCAAGAGTCCGAAAATGCACCAGCCTGTTCATATAGATAAAATTCTTCCACTGCTGCCTCCGCTTGATTGGATGAGCTATTGATGAAAAACGAGTAGATAAACCAAAACAGTAGAGCTATAACAACACTTAAAAGAAGAAAAAACAGTAAGCCTTTACGATTATTCCGTCTCATATCGTTACCTTCTTCCATTTAAGGTGGACTACTATATAAGTATTCGTGTCTACTATTATTTATAAGTAGATATCACATGGTCATTAGAACCTGCTATACCAAAATTTGTAGAATCTTAGCATAATTTGTCAAAATCTTGTCGACATAGGTCTAAAGTTGTGATATCATTTCTATGCAATAATAATTTTTGTGATTATAACAAAAAACAAAATTTGGAGGTGAAATTCATGTCAACATCTCGTATTATGAAATGGGTAACTGGTGCTTTAGAAGCATTATTAGCAATCCCCGTACTTGGTGCATCCATTATCGTTGGATTACTATGGACTCCACTATTAATCATGTTAGCACTTCATATCGTTACTTTAGTACTTACTAAAAAAGACGGTGGTTCTACAGTTGGAAGCATCCTTGGTATCGTAACTTCATGTATCGCTTGGATTCCTTTCGTAGGTTGGATCATGCACATTCTTTCTGCAATCTTCCTAATGATCGGTGCTGCTAAGCAGGACAATGTTTCTAACGGTGTAGTAGCTGAATAATGATTAGAAAAAGACTCAAGTAGTTGAGTCTTTTTTTGTTTCTTAAGATAACAAAAACCCATAAACAATCTTCATTGTTCATGGGTTTTTTGCTAATGGACAACCATTGCATGGCTACCGGCTTTCTCATATATATCAAAAAATCTTTCCTTTGGATACGCTACGTTCCCTTTTAAAGGGTCCATAACATAAACATTATCTTCGCTAAATCCAGTGAGTACGACCGTATGAGAATTACGTATTACGTCAATGGATTTATCTGTATCAGCAACATACCAGGAGTAATTAAACATCGGTTCTTTTTGATTAATCGTTGTCCAAACAATCACTGGTATTCCTTCTCGAACATATTGTAATAATTGTTCCGGACTATTCCCTGTTAAATCTTTTGACTGATGATGGCCATCCATGGATTCAAAGTAGCTTTTTACCGTCTCCATTATCGGCGGGACGTAGCTAAAGAATCCTTGATTTTTACTCCTTGGCTCGCCAGCATATGCTTGGTAAGGATCTGCCCCGTACAGATTGCCATTCTTCACTTCAAAAGGTACTTTGGGTAGATACTTGTCTGCGAGCGCTGTTTTTTCTACTTTGTATCCATAAAATTTTAGAACGGCTGTAAGTGCTGTGACTTCACAACCATTCGGTAATTCAGGTTCTTGTAGCACTACCTCAACAGGCAATTTCATCTCTGTTGCAACGATCTCCTGATTGTCCGTGCGTTTATAGGTAGTAATCGCAGGATGAACGCTACTCTCAATCGTTATATAATTCCGTTCAGCTACCAACTCTAACGAATTATGCTCCTCATTTAATTGATATGGCTTTTGGATTTCGGTTTGGACAATTTGGTAGCTCTTATTCTGGGGAAGCTTTTGCGACTGTGCGACACCATCACTTCCCGTAATTAGCTCTTCGATCATCTCATTCCTTTCCACATCAATCAGTTGGAATTTGGTATTTTTGATTGGATACCCATTAACAGCATCCACACTCACAATTGTGATTACCCCTTCATCCTCTTCAAAAAGCTCATAAACAAAAGCATATATCCGATCACCATTCATTGTGACTAGGATTATGCTAATGAATATTAGAAAAAAGAGAATTGAGTTTCGTAACATCAATTTCATTGTGAGCTACTCCCTATTAGTTTTCCTAGGAAGGAAAACCTTGTAATAGTGCTAATTTAGTTTTCCATATCCACAAAGAAACGCTTATACCAAACTAAAAATACATACACTGTCCAAATATAACGTGCTCGGTTTGCTTGTCCATGGTAATGTTCATCCAAGAATTTCACAAGCTCTTCGACATGGAAAAATTGCTTAGCAATATCAGACTCAAACACTTCTCGTATTTGATTATAATATTTCGCTTGTTTGATCCAGTCACGGAATGGAACTGGGAATCCTACCTTAGGACGATTTGCCCACTCATCTGGCAGTACTTCGTTTGCAGCTTTACGTAATACATACTTTGTATCGATATCATTTACTTTTAAATGTGCTGGTATTTTTCCAGCCATCTCCATAACCTCTTTGTCCAAGAAAGGAACTCGGAGTTCAATGGAGTGCGCGGAACTCATTTTATCTGCTTTTAATAGGATATCTCCAGGCAACCAATGCTTCATATCCACATATTGCATCTTGGTGACATTATCCTTGTTAGGAACTCTTTCGTAAGATTCACGTACGATTTCCTCTGGTGTAGGTGCATCTTTAAAATCATCACGTAAAACTTTTAGTGCATCCTTCTCTTCAAAAACTTTCGCTTGTCCAATAAACTTCTCTTCAACCTTTTGACCACCTTTTACCAAGAAGGTTGAAATACGGTTTTCAGGGAGTTTCTTCGCGATATTCGATATGATACGACGGAAGATAAATGGTACTTTTTCATACGCGCGCATTTCTTTCGACGTTTCGTACCATGCATACCCACCAAAGATTTCATCCGCTCCCTCACCAGAAAGTAGCACGGTAGCATGCTTACTAGCGAGTTCTGCTAGGAAATATAATGGAACCGATGATAGATTGGACTGTGGCTCATCCATATGGTATTGAACCGTAGGAATTACATCAAAAAACTCATCTGCACTGATAATTTTCTTATGGTTTTCAATATTTAATTGCTTCGAAAGGTCAGCCGCAATATTAGTTTCATTAAAGATTCCTTCATAGTCCTCAAATCCAACGGAAAACGTCTTATCTGGCTTTAATAGTGCTGTAATGTAACTAGAGTCTACCCCACCTGAGAGGAAAGACCCTACCTTTACATCACTTATACGGTGATATTTAACAGACTCTTCCATCGTTTCTTTAATTTGTTGAACGTAGTACTCTAGCGAATTTTCCTCTGTTTCAAAAGGTATATCCCAATATTGGTTGATTTCCATTTCACCATTCTTATAGATCATGTAGTGACCTGGGCGTAACTTGTATACACCTTTAAAGAATGTTTCATCAAGAACTGAATACTGGAACGTTAGATAAGGTTTTAACGCTTCTTTATTCAATTCCTTTTGGAAGCCTGGGAATTTCATAAATGATTTAATCTCAGATCCAAAAAGGAAAGAATTATCAGTTGTATTTTGTGTATAATAGAGCGGTTTAATACCAAAGAAGTCACGCGCAATAAATAGTGACTCATTTCTTTTATCCCATAAAGCAAATGCAAACATACCACGAAGCTTTTGTAGGATGTCTACTCCATACTCCTCATACCCATGAATGATAACTTCTGTATCACTTTGGCTTTTAAACACATGACCCTTTTCTTTTAAATCATCCATCAATGATTGGTAATTATAAATTTCACCGTTAAAAATTAATGATATTGAATCATCTTCATTAAACATAGGCTGACTTGCATCAGGCGTAAGATCAATAATCTGTAATCGTCTAAATCCTAATGTGACGGTATCATCAACAAAGCGACCATCGCTATCTGGCCCACGATGTCCAATTGTATTCATCATATCTTGTATTACTTTTGATTTATCTATATTAACTGAATTAGTTGCAAATCCAACAAAACCACACATGGCAGTATCTCCTCTTAATTTAGGATTGAATGATATTCATATCTACTAAGTTACCTAACTAGTAGTTTATACATAACTTAATTGAATTCATACTTACTAATTTTATCAATTTCATCCGACAATCTCAAGAGGAATCGCGACAATCTTCGCCATGGTTTATTACTATTATAGAAGAATAAGGATCAATCCGGGGATGGACTGATCCTTATTTTGTTAAGAGGTGAGGCGCCTAACGAGGATACTTGAGGGTTAAATTATCACAACAAGGGGAATGAACGGCCGAAATTTCCGATATACGACGATTTGTCGCCGCAATTATTTCTAAGAGTTGAACGATAGTTTGCTCATGTTGATCTACTTTTCTTTTTAAATCTAATAGTTCATTTTGGGTCATTTTCCCCCCTCCTTTCGACTCTATAAATATAAATACCAAATTCTAAAAAATATTTCCAATCCGTATTTTTTTGGTTTTTGACACCATTCGACAAGCAATTTCTTGTAAAAGAGTGTTTTGAGTGGAAATTTTACTATAAAATTCCTATTTATCTTAATAAACAAAGTAAAATAGGAATTTTTTTCTTTTGTTCAACAAATATCGACAATAACAGCAATATACTTGTCCATTTGTCAAAATAAACTTTCCTGAATAAATTTCGATGTTGTTAATATACTTGGTAACATGGATTAAAGGAGGGTTTTCATATGCCTGGAGGTTCATTTACAAAAGAAGTGGATGTACCAATTGAAGCCATTTGGGAGTTTGTTAGTGATATGAACAAGTGGGCACCACTTATTCCTGGTTATGTCGAGCACAGCATTTTAAATGAAAAACAGTCGACATGGAAGTTTAAAGGAGATGTAGGTAAACTACAAAAAACCGTTAGTATGCGAGTTGATATTACCGAATGGAAGAAACCTACTACGGTAAAGTTCACCTTGACTGGAATTAGTGAAAAAATCTCAGGTAACGGTTATTTCGAAGCAAAAACGATAACAGCCTTTCAAACAGAAATGACAGGGAATCTTAATATGACTGCCAAAGGAATGATGGGACCAGTGATCAACCCCGTGTTAAAAACAATGGTACCTAAAACAGTAAAACGATTAACAGAGTCCGTCATTACTAACATTATCGAGAACAATCGCCAAGTGGCAAGGGGTTACTAAACAGGGGGAACCTTCAGATAGCTTACAGTACAGAGAAAAGGACCAGAACATCTTTCGTTCTGGTCTTAAATGTTTTTACTGTGTCATTTCCCATTCATGAATTTCATAAGTTCTAGCACCAGTTACTACATAAGGATCCTTTTTTACCATCTCTTCTGCTGCTTCTAAGCTTTCGGCCATATAAATAACGAGACCACCAGCACCATCAACAAATCGGCCTTTCGCAAATACATTCCCTGCCTCAACCTTTTCTTGTAAATAAGTAAGATGTTCTGCTCGAAATTGCTTACTTTTTTCTTCATCTTTCATTGGTAAAAAAACAGCAAAATATTTCATGTATTATCCCCCATAATGTTTTGTCTTCTTATCTTATAAATATCATATTTTCAGGAGAATTGCCAAATACTAACATAAGCCTAAGAAACCACTCCTGAAAGGATGTTTATAAAGATGAATTTAAAAGCTTTGGGAATAAAACTTATTGTGCATATGATTACCGTACTATCTATATTTGGTATATTTTTTGATGCTAGCTTAACCAATCTAGTCATTATTGGAATTCTCGCTACAGGAATAAGTTACCTTATAGGTGACCGTTTTTTATTACGACGATTCGGGAATGTTAAAGCAAGCATTGCCGACTTCTTTTTAACATTTTTCACACTAGCAATTCTTGGATATTTATTTATTGAAACAGACATGCCACTTATTATGACATCTTTATTTGCAGCATTCTTTATAACTCTTACAGAACCATTCATCCATGCTTATATCCTGGAAAATGAGGCGAAATCAAAAAGAAAACGCCTATTAAGAAGAAGTGGACGGTTACAAACAGAATTTGCGGAAGAAACACATACCGACTCCGAAACAATATCGCGGAAGAAGGATCCTAGGAGAGATTCCAGGCAATAAACTTTATCTACACAAAAGTGCCAGGCACCTGATTTGGTGTCTGGCACTACAATTATAGTTTCTTAAATTCCTTAACAACATTCTCTACGGTAAAACCATATCTCGCAATTACTTCATCTCCTGGAGCAGATGCACCAAAGATATCAATACTAAGTACTGATCCAGCTGAGCCTACATATTCCCTCCAACCAAGCTTAGACCCCATTTCAACAGACAAGCGCTTAGTTAAATGATTAGGAAGTACAGATTCCTTATATTCTTCTGACTGCTTTTCAAATAGCTCCCATGATGGCATGCTTACCACGTTCACATGAATATCTTCCCTTGCTAGTTCTTTTTGTGCTTCAATAGCTAAAGATACTTCAGAACCTGCTGCAAGAATGATACCTGTTGCCTTGCTATTTGCTTGCGATACAACGTAAGCCCCTTTTGCTACTCCATCCGTTGCTAGTTTACTAGTTTCTTCTAGTGTCGGAAGACCTTGACGTCCTAAAACAAGCATTGTTGGAGTATCAGATGATGTTACCGCTAGCTTCCAAGCTTCTTTTGCTTCATTTGCATCTGCAGGACGAATTACAGAAATTCCTGGCATCGCACGGAAGGATGCTAGATGTTCTATAGGTTGGTGTGTCGGACCATCAGCACCAACAGCTACACTATCATGTGTGAAAACATAAGTAACCGGAAGTTTCATTAAAGCAGCTAATCGAATGGCTGGACGAAGATAGTCTGAGAATACAAAAAATGTACTTACAAACGGTTTTAAATAGTGAAGTGCCATACCATTCGCTATACCACCCATGGCAAATTCACGGACACCAAACCAAACGTTTCTTCCAACATAATTTCCTGGCTTAAAATCACCATAGTTATTTAATTTAGCTTGTGTAGAAGAGTTTAGGTCAGCTGCTCCACCAACGAGTTCTGGGAATACATCTGCTAGCGCATTTAACACTTTACTTGCAGACGCTCTTGTGGCAAGTGAATCCCCATCAACAAATTCAGGAAGTTTCGCATCCCAGTTTTTTGGTAACTCACCATTAATAACACGTAATAATTCTCGAGCTTCTTCTGGATATGCCGCTTCATATTTAGCAAATAACTGATTCCACTCTTGTTCCCTTTGGATACCATTTTCACGAATGGATCGGAAGTCTTCATAAACCTCCTCTGGAACATAAAATTCCTCTACATATTCCCAACCTAAATATTCTTTTGTACGGCTGATTTCTTCTTTTCCTAACGGATTACTATGGGCCTTATGTGTCCCTTGGAGGGAAGGAGATCCATAACCAATGGTTGTTTTAACCTCAATAATAGTTGGGCGATTATCATCCAAACGTGCTTCTTGCAGCGCAGCCCCTATTGCGGAAATATCATTGCCATCCTCGACAAGGAGGTATTGCCAATTCATAGATTCAAAGCGTTTTTTAATGTCTTCAGAAAATGATATATTCAAATCCCCATCTAAGCTAATATCATTGGAATCATATAGAACGATTAAACGGCCAAGACCAAGATGACCCGCTAGTGATGCTGCTTCATAGGATACACCTTCCATTAAGTCCCCATCACCACAAATCGTATAAGTGAAGTGATCTACTACAGGATATCCGTCCCGGTTATACGTCTCTGCTAAATACCTTTCCGCTAGTGCCATACCTACTGTTACTGGAATTCCTTGTCCAAGAGGACCTGTTGTTGCTTCTACACCTGGAGTATGTCCATATTCCGGATGTCCTGGTGTTTTACTCCCCCATTGTCTAGTTGTCTTTAAATCTTCTAGAGTAACATCAAATCCAGATAAATGAAGTAGATTATACTGGAGGTTAGAACCATGTCCTGCTGAAAGTACAAAACGATCGCGGTTAAACCAACTTGGATTTAATGGGTTAATATTCAAAAAGTTTTTCCATAATGCATATGCCATTGGTGCTGCCCCCATCGGCATCCCCGCATGACCATGCTTAGCTTTCTCTACACTGTCAATCGTTAATGTACGGATTGTATTAATAGATAATTGGGATACTGCTTTCGTTGCTTGCGTCATAATATGTTATCCTCCTTGATGCTTTAATATTTTGGAAATTCTTAAATAAAGTAAAGCGACCCTAAATACATTAACTCCCGCAGGAAGCTTTTTGTATTCGGGTCGCGGGTTTAAATCAACATCTAACCGAAATCTTATTTAATTAGTTATTAGCTGTCTTTTTCTTATAAGGAATTGCCATAAGCACTAAAATTACTACTAAGCTTATTACAATGGCAATAGTACCAAAGTAGTTAGCAAGTGAACCGAAGAAGATACCAGCTACACCAAAGTCGGCATCAGAGAATGTAGAGTTTGCAAATCCTAAATCTCCAAGTACAGGCATTAAGAATACTGGTAAGAATGAAATAATAATACCATTAACAAATGCACCTAGGATAGCACCTCTAACACCACCAGTTGCGTTACCAAATACCCCTGCGGCAGCACCTGTAAAGAAGTGAGGTACAACACCTGGTAAAATAATAACACTACCAGTGAAGGCCATAACTACCATGGATACAATACCACCTACGAAACTCGAGAAAAATCCAATCAATACTGCGTTTGGTGCATACGTAAATACGATAGGTACATCAAGTGCAGGTTTTGAATTTGGAACTAGTTTAGTAGAGATACCTTGGAAAGCAGGTACAATCTCAGCTAATACTAGACGTACACCCGCTAAGATAATGAATACACCTGCAGCAAAGTTACCAGCTTGAATCAATGAAAATACAATATAGTTTGTACCAGCACTTAATTCAGACTCTATATAAGTTGGGCCCGCAAATAATGCCACAATAATATAAATAATTGCCATCGTTAAAGCAATACTTACCGTACTGTCACGTAAGAAGCCAAGACCTTGTGGGAAGTTAATTTTCTCAGTAGAAACAACTTCCTTTTTACCTTTTACAGCTTTACCAACAAGACCACTAATTGCATAACCAACTGCACTAAAGTGACCAAGTGCCACATTGTCATTGCCAGTTAACTGACGCATGAATGGTTGTAAAATCGCTGGGGACAATGCCATGATAATACCTAAAGCAACAGATCCAGCTGCGATTAATGCCGGTGTACTAAAGCCAGCTACAGCCATAATTACTGCAAGCATACAAGCCATGTAAAGAGTATGGTGACCAGTTAAGAAAATATATTTAAACGGTGTAAAACGAGCTATTAAAATGTTAACAATCATACCAAAGAACATGATAAGAGCAGTTGTTGTACCATATTCAGTTAAAGCAAGCCCAACAATTGCCTCATTGTTTGGAACCACCCCAGATACATTAAATGCTTCTTGGAACATTGCTCCAAATGGTTCAAGTGCAACTCCTAAAATTCCTGCGCCTGCTGAAATTACTAGGAAACCAACAAACGTTTTCGTAGTACCTTTAATTGTGTCTGATAGTTTTTTACGTTGTAATAGCAATCCAATTAAGGCGATTAACGCCACAAGTATTGCTGGCTGACTTAAAATATCAACTAGCGTACTTAGAAAAGAATTCATGATTTTTCCCCCTGATTAAAAATTAGATTAAGTTTTTTTCTTTCATTAAAGCTGTTACTTTTTCTCTTAATTCATCCATATCAATGATATTGTTTAATACAATTACTTCACCTAGATGAGCTCCACCTTCTGCTATATCCTTTGCAAGGAAGAATACATCTGCATCGCTTGGTCCTACCGAACTTAAATCAGAGTGTTCCACTTCCACACCTGTTACACCTAGTTCCTGTAATACATTCTTGATATTCATTTCCACCATAAAACTTGTACCTAATCCATGTCCACATACTGTCATTATTTTCATTATTCTTCTTCTCCTTCTTTAATTATTGTTATTACTTCTTGAGCTGAATTAGCTTTCTTTAATAAAGTCAGCTTGCTATCATCTGCAAGGATTTTAGTTAAATGAGATAACGCTTTTAAATGTGCTTCATTATCAATTGCAGCAATAGTTATGAATATATCAATTGCATGTTCTTCCTTATCAAGTAGCAGTACAGGTTTCTTCGTTCTAAGGAACGACATCCCAATTTGTTTTACACCAGCTTCTGGTCTTGCATGAGGAATGGCGATACCTTTTCCAATATGGATATACGTTCCAACTTCCTCTACATTACTTATCATCGCGTCAATATAGTTTTGTTCTATTTTTCCTGCTTCGAGTAATGGAGTCGATGCATTTGAAATTGCATCTTTCCAATTTAAATCCACATCGGTAAACTGAATCATGTCTTCTGTAAGTAATTCTGAAAGCATTGGTGAGTATCTCCCTTTATCTGTGTTTTTGAAATATAGTAGGTTAACAAGTTCTGAGAATAGATTTTCTTCATCTCGAATATCTGCATACTTTCCAACCACTTCCATTATTCTGTCTACGGAAACATTTTTTACATTCATTTTCGGAAAGTCAGCTGCAACCTGTTGAATAAGGTAATTCTTTTCCACTTGTGATAATAGTGGTTTGACAACATAGAATGGTTTCTCTATAGATGTTGACTCTACTGTTGAAAAAATCATATCGTAATTTCTTAATGATACTTCCGATAACTCATTCAAACTATGAATACTTGAAAATTGGATATCGGGAAACATTTGGCTAAGCTGCGCCTTTAACATCATGGATGAACTTATTCCATTGGAACAAACGATTAAAGCTCGAAGTTTTTCTATACTTTTTCGCTTATCATCTGTTAAATGACCACCAAAGTGAAGGGTGAAATATCCAATTTCTTCATCACTAATGATTTTACCTGTCCACATGGTTAAAGGAGCTAGAGCTTGACGAACAAATTCAAATAATTCCTTATACTCTTCCTGTATCCTTTCTTTTAATGGATTCACCAATGGTATCCCAAAGGAGATTCGGAAAAAAGCTGGAACTAGATGATTGTATAGGCTTTTTCTTAAAAAGGACTTGTTTTCAATTGGCAGTAGTGTTACTTTTTCAAACTCAATTATGATCCTATCTACCAACTCAGCGAGGCTAGGATTATCGGCTGTTTCCGTCTCCTGTGATGAAACTAATAATTGTAATGTTACATAGTAGCTTTCTTCTGGAATACCTTTAGGAAAAAGCTCATCTACCATTAGTTTGCCTACATGGAAGATACTTTGACGCTCAATGATACTCTTTTCATACTCCTTAAAAGTAATATTTCCTTTTGGAGTACGAACCCGAAGAAATGTTAGCCGAATAATCATCTCTGTCTTTCTACTTTTAACAAGCGTTACATTTCTTTGCTCTAGTAGTTGATCCACCAACCGTTTGGTAAAAACGATTTCATTTTCAAAGCCCCAACTTTTGAGGATTAAGATTAAAGTTTCTTTTCCTAATGGCTGGGAAAGTAAGGTGTCACTACAGAAAGCTGCCAGTCTACGCTTGTCCATTTCGCTACCTAATGCATGATAGCCTTCCACTCGAGAATAGACCCATTTTAGATTCCATTTTTCACAGAGCTCTTTCACTCGCTTCACATCTGCCAAGGCCGTATTTTTACTAACTCCAAGTAATAATTGGTAGTGGTAGTTAGATATAACTTCCTTACGAATGAAAGTATAGAGGTAGATCGCAAATACGCGATCCTGCTCGGAAATGATAAACATTTTTGAATCCACGTTAGCCAAGATACCGGAGCTTTTTTCTCCTTTTAACTCTTCCGGAATCGTTAAGATATTATTCTCTATTTTGATTTCTGGCAGTTCAAGATTTTTTAAGGCGGCATTTAATTTATCTAAATCATAATGTAGCTGTCGTTCAGTCAAACTTAGTTTTCTCATCACCTCTGATTTAGTAATATGATGACTTGAAGTGATTTCTTTAAATAATATATAGGAGCGTTGATCTATCAAAAGTTACCCTCCACTTCTTACTTTCATTGTATTACGCTTTCATTACTGCATTCAATTACATTTGAACCCAATCTATGTACCCACTGTTCCAACATAAATTGTGCTCATAGTTTTCCCAATATGTCATATTTATCTCCTATAATGAACTGTATATGACATACTTAAATTTGGAAAGGTGAGGAATATAATTGAATGTCAAAGCAATCGCCTTAGATATGGATGGTACGCTACTCAATCCAAATGGTTTGGTTGAGGAAAGTTTAATTCACCATCTCCAACACCTTCGTGAGAAAGGAATTAAAATATTCATAGCAACAGGTAGGACGCAAAAAGAGATCGATGATGTTTTTCCTAGCCACATTCACCTTGATGGTTATGTAACAGCAAATGGTATGGGTATCTATACGAAGAAAAAGCAGCTCGCACAATTTTCTTTAGAAGAACACCTTCTTCGAAAAGTTATTGCAGAAGCTAGAGAAGAAAAAATCTACTATGAAGTTCATCCTGTAGAAGAATCTCGCTTCGCATTAACAGAGGACAAAGATTATTTTATCAGTGAACTAGAGAAAACAATTCCGAGAACCCTACTTGAGAATGAATTAAATTCTAGAACGGAAGCACTTCGTCAGAATATCAACTGGGTTAATCATCTCAGCTATGAAAATATTGTTAAGGTCTATTTCTTTAGTGTCGATACGACAAAGATTAATGATTGGAAAAATAGACTACTAGAACTAAAACAGGAAACTGATTTTTCGATGTCATCTTCATCTCTTCATAATGTTGAAATAATGGTATCTGGAGTAACAAAAGGAACAGGGATTCAACTACTTCTAGACGAATATAGAATATCAAAAGAGAGCTTACTAGTCGTGGGCGACAGCGAAAATGATTTACCAATGTTTGAGTTAGCTGGACATGCAGTTGCAATGAAAAACGCAGAGGATAACGTCAAAGAACAAGCCGATGAGGTAACTACATTTACCTATGAAAAAAATGGGTTATATCACTATCTTAAAAACTTATAATTAGGACCTTTACAGTTAGCAACATAGCAAATTAAACATTGAAAGAGGTATTCGTCAATAAGACGAATACCCCTTTTTTATTATTACGTAATTTCAATTGCAATCCGAATTGCCGGTATACCAGTTTCTCCAGTTGCAAACTCGTGCAACTCTCTTAGTCTTTTCGATGTCTTTCACTATGTATCACTTCATCTAAAATAGTTTCTGACTTCGTATGATTATGTATGTCACAGTAGTACACAACTGTCTTCATTCGATGAGAAATGTGACATGTTCTTGTATGCTTCATAAAATTCTTCCAGTAATTATATTTATGCTCTCCTACTTCCAAGGTCTCGTAATTGACACTAGACTGTTTCCAATTATGTTCCTCGGTACTAGTAGGTATTCGTTCCATGCTCTTTTGTTCGGCAGAAGTCACCTGCGATATTACAATGAATAGTACTCCAATAATGAATAAGCTCTGAAGTAGTCTAATTAATCTCACCCCAATTTTATTTTCCTTCTAATTAATTTTTACCAATTTTGCCCACTAATATGTACTAGCTGATACTATTTTTCGTTAATCCGTGCAAAATGTTAGGATGAGATTATATTAAATTTATCAACTTTCCCAACCTCCTCCCATCATGAATCCTTTTTAGATTGAATAAGATTGAAAAGACTAAACATGAGGAGGAGTAAGATGCCTAAGAAGTTTTCGTTAATTTTTGTTATTGTAATGCTTGTTATTGGTTTAGCTTTCCCCCTATCGACATCTGCAAAAAATGTAACCTTATCTGAAATCCCTGACCCTATTCCATTCCAAGAATCCGAACCGCTCTTTTCCACTACTGGTAAAGCGAATAATGGAAACACCGAAACACCTGGGGAATGGTATATCGGTTCCACCCCACCGAATTTAATACCTAATTCTCCTATTCTACTATTTGTCCCTGGTTTAAATAATGTTGCGCAAGTTTTTTATGAAGAGAACGATATGTATCAAACTGCTTACAACGCTGGCTATCAAACCACTTTTATTCAGTTATATGACGCGGGTGGTGCTAGTGCTGATATGTGGGATAACGGCGCATTGCTAGCTGATAAAATAAGAGAAATTTCCAATCACTTTGGAGGAAAACCAATCACGGTGGTTGCCTATAGTAAAGGTGGAGTAGATACACAAACTGCTTTAACATACTATGGTGCTTGGCAATATGTAAATAATGTTATTACACTATCCAGTCCACATCACGGGTCACAACTAGCCGACTTAGCATATAGCTCCGGAGCAGGATGGCTGGCAGACTTATTAGGTGCGCAAGGTGACGGTACATATTCCATGCAGATGGGCTATATGGCAGATTTCCGAGCGCAAACGGATGATCAGCCTAGGGCTTATTATAATGATTACTATACGTTGGGCGGCACCGCTTGGGGCTCTGCCTTTTCATCTAATTGGTACGGCGGTGTCTATTTATCACAATATGGATCCAATGATGGTGTAGTTACTACTGCTAGCAGTCGATTACCAGGTGGACAACAGCTCGCTATCGGGGATTGGACCCACACGACCATCCGCACAGGCGTTACTTTCCCTGTGTTTGATGACTATCTAACTGATAATACCTACTATAATATTCAGATGAGAAAAACCACTGGAAATATCGATAGGAATTCACCTAGCTATAACCAATGGGTAGATGGTGGACCACTCCTAGTAGAAAAAGAAAATGAGCTTGTCATCCCAGTAGAAGACGGTGTGAAAGAAGTAACTCTCAACCTACTAACTTCTCGTAATTTAGCTGATGCTAAACTTACCTCTCCTTCTGGAAAAGTCGTAACACCTAAATTCTCCTCTACAAAAATAGAGGAAGGTATTTTCTTAGGAGCTATTCAGAATACGCTAACTTACAAAAAGCCTGAAGCTGGAGAATGGAAATTAGAACTAACGGTTAAAGAAGAAGATGCATATCTATTAGTTACCAGTTTTAACTCGTCTACTAAACTACAGAATGCTGGAAAAGTGAAAGCTAGCAATTCCATGCAAATGACATACCACTTAACTGCGAACACAGAAGAAGTACAGGAGAATACGTTAACCGCAACGTACCATATCACCGAATCTAATAATCCCGTAAACTCGAAGAAACTTTCTGTTGCAGGGAGCAAAAATCTCTCCAAAGTACTTACTTTTAACACTGCGAAGGAAGTATACAATATAACAATTGAAGTAGAAGGACTAACCAAAAACGGCAAACCATTCAAAAGAACCATTATCGACTCTGTCTATGTGGAATAATAAATAGCAAGTACAGAGGATGAGACATAACTAGAAGTTGAAGTTAAAAATGCGAATAATTTACCACATTAGCTCCGGAAATATACGGAGACTCCTGTGGGAGGATAGGCATCGGTGAGACCCCGCAGTGCGTAAGCACGAGGAGGCTCACCAGCCGCCCACGGAAAGCGAAGTATATTTCCGGAGCGGGTATTATGCACTAAAGTATAGTATGAATTTTCTTTGATTAAAACACCCTTGTCCCATTTTTTCTTTTTTCTATAGTACAAGCTCCAATTTGTAGATTATAATACGTATAGGAGGTGTCTTTATGCCTATACAACCAAAATTTCAAATTGGAAGAAAAGAACGCAAATATTTTGCCACGAAAACTTTTACAGATCGTGAATTACCAAGAGAGGTATTTTTCAATCATTTACATAGCATGAATGAGCGCCTACATGAGGATTACGATGTGATTGTATATTATGGAGTAGGAGGAATCGGAAAAACTAGTCTACAAAAACAACTAAAGGTTGAACTAGTAGACTATGACCCTCACGCATTATATACCTCACTAGATTTTAAGGATCATTCCTTCCATACACCAGCTCGCGCCTTACTAGAGCTTGTAAGGGAAATAAAATACCAAAAGAATATCACCTTTGCTCATTTCGAGCTCGCTTATTCGTTGTATTTTTACAAACGAAATCCAGACATTACATACAATGAGAAAAAACTTCGGTATGAAAAAGAACTTTCAATTCTAGGAAGTATTATTAGCACATTGGATGGACTCGGAATAGCAGGTTCCATTACAGGGATTGTCGGAAAAGTATATGAATCAGGAAAGAAATGGCACTTAAAAAAAGAAGTAAAAGAGCAACTAATCGAATTAGAACACTGCTCCCTGCAAGAAATGGAAGAGCGCTTAATTGCCTTTTTCGCCTATGATTTACGCCTTGCCATAGAAAAGTACAACATTAAACATACGGTTATCTTCCTCGATACATTCGAAGCAATATGGTCTAGTGTAACGAATAAGGCTACCATTCATTCCAAAGACAAGTGGGTGCGGGATTTAATTGGTTCCCTTCCGGATGTATTGTTTGTCATCTGTGGAAGAGAATATTTAGAATGGGAAAAGTACGACTCCGATTGGAAGGAAATTCTTGATCATCATATCATTGAAAATCTTTCAACTAATGATGCAGATAGCTTCCTAGAAAATTGTGGTATTACTGAGAAAGAAGTACGTCAAAAAATCATTACCTCTAGTAGTGGACATCCATATCATCTAGACTTATCGGTTGATACGTATTTTGAAATGAAGAATCTCGGTGAGGAAATCCATGCGGACAAATTCGCCTCTAACCAACGTGAGATACTAGACCGATTCCTGCAATACTTAACCGATGAAGAAATTGAAACGTTAAAAATCATGACAACGCCGCGTTTCTATACGGAAGATATGTTTCATTATTTATTGCGAGAGCATCCAACTGGTTACGCTGCAACGCGTTATCATGATTTTAATAAGTTTTCATTTATTACAAAGGAACAAGATAAGCAATTTATTCATGCATTGATGCGACAAGGTATGTTGGATTATACGAACCAAGAGTTATCCAAACGTGTTCATCACACACTTGCAACCTATTATGACAAGTTAGTAGAGAATTATGCTTCAACAGCCATACACCCAGAGAATGAAATTCAGGCGCTTGAGGAATCTATATTCCATCATGAAGCTTATCTCGAACAAGAAGCATTTTTCTACTGGTTATCAACAGCTTGCCTACCAATCTTGAAAAAGTTACAGTTACGAGGAGAAACAAGGTTTCTCCGCCAAGTACTAGAACAACTGTATCAAGAACACGGGGCAAGTGCACTAGGGCTGTCGCTTATGCAGATACTAATTGATATGGTTCATTTGAACGGAGAGTATCAACAGGCGATTACCATGATTGAAAATCTATTTGCTAACGAAGGTACCGCTGAAATTTTGGCTAATAAAGAAAAAGCACATCTTGCCATCCGGAAAGTTCATCATCAGATGTTTTCAAAACCTGTAGATGGATTAATTGAAGAGCTATTAAGCTATGAATCTATTCTTAAAGAGAAGGATTGGACAGCTGAATACAATGAGCTTTTATTTATGGTAGGTGGCAACCTGGGTGTGTTATCTGGGGATATGAAATTCAGTAGAGAATGGTTAGTGAAATCCATCCGATACGCAAAAGAAACTGAGATGGACAACTACCTTGTACGTGCCTTACGAAAATATGCTGATGTCTTAAAAGTAAATGGGCACTTAAAATGGGCAAGAAAGTGCTGTGAAGTAGGGATAGAGCTTGCTAGAAAAGGAGCTTATGATCGATACGAAGCGATATTGGTCTGTACATTAGCTGATATACATCGAATGGAAAGAGCATACTCTATTGCAGATGATTTTCTAGATGAGGCGATGAAACAGATTAAAAAAGTTGGTATCAAAGGCTGGGAAGGCCACATATTCCTTTCAAAGGGTGAGCTGAACTTCCAAAAGGGCCAATATGCTGAAGCACATCATTATTTTAATCTAGCTAATGAGCTATACCAAACGATTGATCAGGAATGGGGGCTCATTCAAGCAAACATTGGGCTGGAACGTTGCAAACTTGAAGGTGAAGCTGGTTCTGAACACCCTATTAACTATTGGATCCAAAAAGCAGCAAACTTAAATTACCAAATTCAAGAAACACAAGCAACACAAACTAGCTTAGGGAATACAGATATAATTGTGTTGCCATTTCTATAATCAATAAGGTGCTGGTTCTTGTCAGCATCTTTTTTTATTGCTCTTCAACCGTTGTTACAAAATCATAACAATGGTATAGGACAATTCACTCCCCACATACCCTTTACAAACAACAACGAAAGGGGCTGAGTCAATGGACTTGATTAAACTAGAGTGGGTTCCACTTCATAAAATAAAAGCACGGCACACGACAACTAAATCGCTTACCCGTTACTCTTACCATAGGTATACAAATAATCACGTCCCCTATATCCATATTATTCGAGACAAAAAAGGGCAACTGTTATTGCATAAAGGTATCGAGGCTTATAACATATTAAAATCTCAGAGCCCCCAAATTACTGTCCCAGTCTATATTTTAGAAAAACAGCATATCACTCAGCTCGATTGGACGCTCCGATTATTTCAGTCCTGCATGCAAGAAAAAGTTAATTATAAACTAAAATACGAGTATATTATGCTTTTACTGAAAGAAACCAATAACAATATCAAACGTATTTGTGAAAATACCGGTTGTTCCAAAAATGAAATCTATCAACTTATATTTGACCCAACCATTCCTGAAAAGTACAAAGAGCTAGCTATGAAATATAATCGACGATGTATTGTTAATGAAATTGCCAAAAACCCAAAGCTTCTAAACTATCGTTCTGTACTTTACCCAGCAGTCTTCCAGAAGAAGAATCGTTTAACCTATGAGAAACTTAAGCTCTTTCTCACCTTTTTAGATGCAGGCTATGATTTTAATGTAAACTCCATCCTTGCGCTTCAGAACTTAAATCAAGTTGTCGATCGTGATCAAGCATTAAGGTATTATTGGGATCACTTAACTTTTCCTCACACGCAAATTATGGAAGGAGTCTTTTATTATAAAGGCGATAAAAATTCAAAGATTAATGTAAGACTGTAAAACGGAGAATGGATTCGTCCTTTCTCCGTTATTTTTCTTTCATTAAAAGTTAATAAAATTGTTCAAAGTGTTCTTGGTTAAAAACCCATCGATGCCTTTCTTACCTAAGAGATAGTCCTCTATTTCCTCTTTTACAAATCCGAGTTCCTTCAATCCCTTTGCAATGACGGACAAGTAAGGAGCAGAAGGTTTTCTGAGAGATACCATATGTATTGGTAAACTACTTGTAAATGTAAAAATTGGTGCCCCATCTTTTCTCCCTAGGAATACTATCCGGTTATACCAACCATCATGTATATCGATGAAACCTTTCCGTTCTATCACTTCTAAATCCAAATCCACCTTTACTCCATTGTTTTCTTGTGAAACAACATCATAAAACTGTTCTTCTTTAATCAAGTACATTCTACCGATCGTGCTCTCCTCGTTGGTGGTACCCGTACCAATAAATGCTACACCACCAATCCCCCATTTACTTCTTTCCTTTGCAAAATAGAGTGGATATGGAATATCAACCCGTTCATTCCTTTTCGGGGGTGTTTTATCTCGAGCTCCACGTTCAGGACGATTTGAGCCAGGGGGAGTTCCGCCATATATATATGCTAAAAACCTATCTTCCATTAAGTTCGATCCGTAACTAGCGTACCATACATCCATTTATACACCTCCAAAAGTATGTTAATAGAGAATTAAACACAACATAGAATAACCTTTTTACTGTATAATTTTAACGTACCATTTTTTTGAAAATTAATAAAGAAGGTGTTTTAACTTGGGAAAGCAACATAAAAAGGAATCAATTGGCAGCATTATTATGCGCTATTCGATGATGCTTATAGGCGCAGCGCTTGCAGCTGTGGCATTAGAACTATTCTTAATCCCCAATTCCATCATAGACGGTGGCATAATCGGTATTTCCTTACTTACGAATAATTTAACAGGTCTCAATTTCGGTATTTTAATACTTATTTTTAACCTTCCTTTCCTAATTGCTGGATACAAATATATAGGAAAAAACTTTGTTATCTCTTCCTTATTTAGTATTGTTGCGCTAGCACTTATAGAACCGACATTACATTCGTTAACGCCGGCTACAGATGAGCCTTTATTAGCTACTGTTTTTGGTGGATTAATTTTAGGTGTGGGTGTTGGTATTGTTATTCGTAATGCTGGAGCTTTGGATGGAACCGAGATACTTGGAATCCTATTATCTCGTAAGTTACCTTTTTCTGTAGGCGAGTTTGTTATGTTTATCAACATCTTTATTTTTGCTTGGGCAGGATTTGTCCTTGGCTGGGAACAAGCAATGCTTTCTATCATTACCTACTTTATTGCGTCGAAAGCAATCGACTTTGTTGGTCAAGGACTTACCGGTGATACAAAAGCTGCACTAGTTGTAACGAATGAATATAAAGAAGTCGGCGAAGCAATCCAAGAAAGACTTGGACGCATGATTACGAACTTATATGGTAAAGGTGGCTTTATAGAGGAAGACAAAGAGGTTATCTTTGTTGTGTTAACTCGTTTAGAGATAGCTAAACTACGATCTATCGTTTTCGAAACAGACCCGCAAGCATTTATTACGATTATCGATGCGCAAGAAGCACATGGTGGTAAATTCAAAAGCGCCATTCATTAAGAGGGCAGCTCCCAAAACAGGAGCTGCCCTTTCTATTTCACATACGTTAATGGTGGGATCTTAGGTCTACCAATGGAATAATACTCTATCTGCTTCTCAGCCATAACCTCTGGTGGATAGCAATTACGACCATCAAAGATAATTGGCGATTTCATAAGCTGATAAACATCTAAATCTATTTCCTTAAATTCATCCCACTCTGTTAATAATAACGCAGCTTCACTCTCTAATAATGCTTCCTTCATACTATCTGCAAATTTAACTTGATCATGTAGAAGATTCATCGCTTGCTCCATCGCAACTGGATCATAGCAGATAACATCTGCACCTAGCGTTATCAAGGTATTCGTAATAATAATGGAGGCGGCCTCTCGCATGTCATCGGTATTCGGTTTAAATGTTAATCCTAGTACGGTAACTCTCTTCCCTTTTAGCGAGGTAAATCTATCAAGCAAGCGATCAACTAGGATCATCTGCTGCTTTTGATTGACTTGAACAACCCCTTTTAACAAATCAAAATCATACTGAACATTGCCAGCAATCTGTATTAATGCCTTCGTATCTTTAGGAAAACAAGAACCTCCATAACCGATTCCTGCTTTTAAAAACTTACTCCCTATACGCTCATCCATCCCCATTCCTTGCGCGACCAAGTCAACATTTGCCCCAACACGTTCACAAATATTTGCAATTTCATTGATAAAGCTAATTTTCGTTGCCAGAAAAGCGTTTGAAGCATATTTTATCATTTCAGCACTTCGAATATCTGTCTTAAATATCGGTATTCCAAAAGGTTTATTTACTCTCTCCATCACTTCAATGGCCTTTAAGTTATGGGCCCCTACTACGATTCGATCACCACGAAAGGCATCTTGAATCGCTGTTCCTTCCCTTAAAAATTCAGGATTTGAAACCATATCTACTGTAATATCCCGTATCAGATTATCTTGAAGAATGCTATAAATTTTATCATTTGTTCCAACGGGGACCGTACTCTTTATCACCACTAATGCATCGTTCCGAACAAATTTTGCAATAGTTTTCGCTGCCTCTTCTACATACTGAATATCCGCTGATCCATCCTCCTTCTCTGGAGTACCTACAGCTATATAGATCACTTCCGCATTTTCTAAACCAATTTCATACTCTGTTGTAAAGAAAAGCCTCCCCTTAGCCATGTTTTTAACCATCAATTCCTCTAACCCTGGCTCCCAAATCGTTGCTCTCCCAGACTTTAATTGTTCCATCTTCTTCGTATCCAAATCGATACAACGAACATGGTGACCAACCTCGGCTAGACTAACTCCTGTTACGAGTCCGACATATCCTGTACCAACAACGGCAATATTCATCGTACTACCTCTCGTGAATGATATTTTTCTAATAGCTCCCTTAGCATTTGCTCTACCTGTCCACTAAACTCGCTGTTTTCAAGAGCAAAATCTACCGTGGTACGTAAGAAACCCATTTTATCTCCAACATCATATCGGTTACCTTCCAATTGGTAGGCGTAAACCTGTTCCAGCTCATTTAAACGGTTAATTGCATCTGTTAATTGGATTTCCCCACCAGCTCCTGGTACTTGGTTTTCTAATAGATCGAATATAGCGGGGGTTAGAACATAACGCCCCATAATCGCTAGAGTACTTGGAGCAGCTTCCATCTTCGGCTTTTCTACTAATTTTTTCACTGAGTGTAATCGACCTTGCTTCTTATCCGACTCAACAATTCCATACCGCTCTGTTTCTTCTATAGGAATTTCTTGTACCCCAATAATGGAGGAATCCAACTTTTCGAATTGCATGATTAATTGTTTAATACCAGGTGTTTCCGCTCGAACAATATCATCACCTAATAACACAGCAAATGGTTCATCACCGATAAACTTACGTGCACACCATACAGCATTACCAAGTCCTCTCGGTTCTTTTTGTCTAATATAATGAATTTCCACATTGGATGAAGGTTGAATTTTCTCGAGTAATGCATGCTTCCCTTTTTTAATCAGGTTGTCTTCCAGCTCTATATTTTTATCGAAATGATCCTCAATAGCACGCTTTCCCTTTCCGGTAACAATAATAATGTCCTCAATACCTGAACGTTTTGCCTCTTCCACAATATAATCAATTGTAGGACGATCAATTATAGGTAACATCTCCTTAGGCATTGCTTTCGTTGCCGGTAGAAAGCGTGTACCTAATCCAGCTGCAGGAATGATTGCTTTTTTTACACGTTTCATTTAGTTCCCTCCATTCAATATTCACTCTATCTTAAGTATCCCATTTGAGTTTCAGTTTATTGTGAAAATAGTGTAATTTCTATGTAAATGATAGCTGTAACAAAATGTCAATATCTGTTCAAAACTCTACGTTTAAATTATGATGCAACATGATAGAATACAGATAGATTGAAAGGAGTTTTTGGAATGAAATCAAAATTATTTTTTATCCTAATTGCAGTTTCAATTATTTTACTAGCTGCTTGTTCCGATACGAATGAAAACAATCCTGACGAAGAAGAAGTACTTGTTTTAGGGGCAACACTTGATGTGCCCGAGGCTGCAGAAGTTAACGAAGAGGTTGAACTTCTTGCTACTGTCACATATGGTGAAGAGAATGTTACGGATGCTGATGAAGTCGTTTATGAAATTTGGGAAGAGGGAAAAAAAGACGAAAGCACGAAAATAGAGTCCACAAATAATGAAGACGGTACATATACCGCTACTACTTCATTTGATCATGATGGATTATTCCATGTACAAGTCCATGTAACTGCAAGAGATATGCACACAATGCCTAAACTAGCGATTACGATTGGTGAAGGCGGTCATTATGAACAAACCGATGAAGATACAGAGGACGATCATGGTCATGAGGAAACTGAAGAAGATGAGCATGGTGGTCATTAAATAATGGATATTTCGGTAGGCTGAATCTAATTAGATTTAGCCTTTTTTCTTTGCCAAAATATGATAAACTATTTATAAAATTCTAAAAGGGGTACTATATGAAATGAAATTTGTACTTATCACAGGACCACAAGCTGTTGGAAAAATGACTGTCGGACAATAACTCGCTAGAATCACGAATTTAAAGCTCTTTCATAACCACATGACAATCGAATTAGTTAGCAATTTCTTTGATTATGGAACCAAAGAAGGAAAACGGTTAGTAAACCTCTTTCGCCGTGAGATTTTTGAATCAGTGGCAACAAGTGATTTAGATGGTTTAATCTTCACTTATTTGTGGGCCTTTGATCTGCAAGAAGACTGGGATTACGTAAACCGCATCTGCAAGATTTTTGAATCGAGAGGTGGCACGGTCTATTTTGTAGAGTTAGAGGCTGACATATCCGAGAGATTGGAAAGAAATAAAACGCCCAATAGACTAGAACATAAGCCGTCGAAAAGAGATATCGAGTGGTCGGAAAACAACCTAAAAAATTCGATAGTTAAACATCGATTAAATTCTTTAGAAGGCGAAATTCCGTATGAAAACTACATAAGAATTAACAATACAAACCTAAGTGCTGCTGAAGTAGCGAAGAAGGTTAAGGAAGGATTTAAACTATAACAAAGTCTAATTATTTCCCCTACCCTTTATCTTATCTAGCAGGGCCTTAACCTTTCCCTCCTCTTCTTTGGTTTTTTCCAAATCTATGGACACTTCCTTTATTTCACCATCCATTAGCGTAAGTCGTAGCCAGATATGTGGCTGGAGAATAAGGTCAAAATCACCTTGATGGATAACTAGCTCTTTTTCCAATGCCTCTACTAGAATGACAACTTTTTCTCCGTCCTCTATTCGGTCTACGACTCCATTAACTGATACAGTTTTCTTGTTGGATGGTTGATCTACTGATTCAAGTGCGATTTTTTCTGCAAAAATAGTAACTAGGCCATTACCTATTAGTACAAGAAATATTAGGATCGTAGTTATTTTCCACTGAACTAGTTTTTTCACGTCCATCCCTCCTATCCCTAAGTATGCCAATTCGATAAAAATAAATCATCTTTGTAAAATAGTGTTTTACTGAACTTTTTTAGGTAGAAAATTTGTTTTTCATAGGTAGAAAATACAATTTTGCATTAGTAGAGGGCTATTAAAATTTAATTTCTAGTAATTTTTATGTTGTGGGATATCACCAACCTTTACCCTGTCGTTCTCATGTAGATTTCCTTAGGTTATTTTGTTACGATTAATGAGGTTAAATGATTTTTATGGGGGAATAAACATGTATAAAAGACTCTTGCTTCCCGTGCTGATGGCGTTTTTCTTAGTTGCCTGTGGTCAAGGTGTAGAACCGGATAGTAGTGAGGAAGTAAAAGATAAAAAAGTAGATATAGAAGTGACGCAGACAGAAGAAGAGGTCAGTGACGCAAAAGAAGTAGCTGACGAACAAACCGATTCACAAAGTGATGAAGCTACACAAGAAGAAAAGGAAGAAAAAGAAGAACCCAAAAACGTTGGTAGCCTTCCAGAGTTACAGGTTCACTATATTGATGTCGGGCAAGCCGATGCGACACTATTGCAATATGGTGAGCACAATATATTATTTGACGTTGGGGACTGGCGAGGAAATGAAGTCGTCAATTATTTACAATCGCAAGGCGTTACCAAACTAGATTTAGTTATTGGGAGTCATCCAGATGCCGATCATATTGGCCAGCTAGATGATGTGGTTAATGCAATGACGGTTACAGAAGTTTGGTTATCCGGAAACGATAGTACCTCAAATACATTTCAACGCGGTCTCGAAGCTGTGTTAGAAAGTGGTGCCAACTATCATGAGCCTCGTTCCGGAGATGAATTTGATATTGGACCAATGAATTTAAAAGTTCTCTATCCACAGTCTGCTACCGGTAAATCAAATGAAGAGTCTATCTCAGTACTTTTCACGTATGGTAACGTAAAGTTCCTGTTTACTGGAGATGCGGATACGAATGCTGAGAAGCGTATGATGAATGCCGGGTTTACGATAGATGCTGATATTTTACAGTTAGGACATCACGGATCATCTACATCCAGTGATCATTCATTTGTAAATGCGGTAAGCCCGGACGTAGCAATATATAGTGCGGGTGCTGATAATAGTTACGGCCATCCACATAGAGAAATTGTCTCACTCATGAACAATGCTGGAATTGAATTATATGGCACGGATGTCCACGGCACGATTATTGTGACGACAGATGGTAAAGACTATTCTATTAAGACGAAAAAGGATGGAACAGTAACCCCGAAAAGTAGTGAAACTAACAGTGGTTCAAGCTCTAGTTCTGGGAGCGGAACAAATTCAGACTCTGGTTCCTCTCCAAATGAATCAAATGAACAAGCGAATTCAAGCTGTGTCAACATTAATACGGCTTCATTCGAAGAGGTACAGAATATTAAACACATTGGACCAGAGCGTGCACAAGACCTTATCGAATTGAGACCATTTAGTTCCGTGAAAGATTTAACACGGATAAAAGGAATTGGCGATGCTAGAATAAGGGATATCGAAGCAGAAGGAATTGCATGTGTAAATTAAAGTTCGGAGGGAAAGCAATGAAAGGTGTACTAGACAGATTTGAAGGAAATCAAGCTGTGATATTAATTGAAGAAGATAAAGCAGAGCTTGTCGTTGCAAAGGAAGAACTTCCTGAAGGTAGTGATATAAATACCGTTTTTAAAATGGAGAAGCAAGATGGATCTTACAAAATTGTAGAAATTGATCACGAGGCAGAAAAAGAAGCCAAAGAAACGACAGCAGACCTTTTAGCAAAATTACGTGCAAAGAGCAATGGAAGTAAATTTAAGAAGGATTAAGAGAATCGGTGCGATGCGCCGGTTTTTTTAGGTTTCGCAATATCTGTTTCTTCATAAAATTATGTATATTTTACTATAAAATAATAGAGCTGTGATATACTTTGATTAATCGCATTACTAGGAGGTAATACATATGGATCTTGGGTTAAAAGGAAAATCCGTTATCGTAATGGCTGCAAGTAAAGGTCTAGGGAAAGCAACCGCACTACAATTTGCACACGAAGGAGCTCATGTCGTAGTCTCCAGTCGAAACGAGGAAGATTTAATTGCAACTGTCGCAGAAATTAAAGAAAGCACTGCAAACAACAATGTTTTCTACAAAACTTGTGATGTGACCAATCCAGATGAAATTAAAGAACTCGTTCAATTTGCGGCGGAATTAAACGGAACAGTAGATGTACTCGTCAACAACGCAGGAGGACCTCCAGCTGGTGGGTTTGCAAACTTTGAAGATGATGCATGGCAAAATGCATTTGAACTTAATTTACTAAGTTTTGTCAGAGCAATTCGTGAAGTACTCCCATATATGAAGGAACAACAAAGCGGTCGAATTATTAACTTCACCTCGTCATCTATTAAACAATCCATTGATAATCTAATTCTATCAAACACATTCCGCGCAGGAGTTGTCGGGTTGGCTAAGAGCCTGTCTCAAGAGCTTGCAAGAGACAATATTTTGATTAACACCATTGGACCAGGCCGAATCGCAACAGAACGTGTAGAACATTTAGATAAGATCCGTGCAGAGAAACTAGGTTTGTCCTATAAGGAAATTGTATCTTCAACCGAAAAAAGTATTCCGATGGGTCGCTACGGATTGCCAGAAGAATTTGCTAAGCAAGCCGTTTTCTTATGCTCTGCAGCAAATACGTATACGACTGGACAGACGTTGTTGGTTGATGGTGGGTTAGTTAAGGCGTTGTAATTATGTTTAGGGGAGATCGTTTAGTCATTCTCCCCTATTATCTCTCAAGTGATTTTTCATAAAGAAAGGATGAAGTAAATGGAAGCAAAGAAACGAACCCCTTCTAAAGAGCTGCAAATACTAGAGATTTTGTCTTATCGAAGCGAACTATCAGAGAAGGAAGAGCAACACTATTTTAATTTAAAGAAAGGTTATGAAGGAGAGGTGTTGTTTGATGGAATACTTGATCACAACTTCAAACTGATTGCTTTATAATAAAAGATTTACTACTTACCCATCACAACTCGTTATTTCAAATTGATACTTTATTAGTTTTCCCCGATGTGATAAAGGTCTACGAAATCAAAAACTTTGAAGCGGAATATATCTATAAGAATGATAACTTCTATAAATATCCAGATTATAAAATAACAAACCCCTTCCACCAACTAGATCGGGCAGAAACCCTACTACAACAATTTGTCAATCGTAATTCTATCAATATTCCAATTCAAGCCTCTGTGGTATTTGTCAATCCAGAATTCACCTTATACAATGCTCCTCTAGATAAACGATTTATTCTTCCAACACAAATTAACTCCCTACTTAGGAAATTAAATTCTAAACATTCCGATATTACCAATCGAACTAGAGCAATTGTAGACAAGCTCTTATCTTCTCATCAAGAGGAGTATCCATATTCTAACCTACCTTCCTACTCTTATAATCAACTTAAGAAAGGGATCAGCTGTCAAAACTGCAAATCATTCTCTATTAGAGTTTCGGGGTATTATTGTTACTGCATTAATTGTGGAAGGAATGAAAAGATAGCCGATGCTGTTTTACGAACAACCGAAGAATTCATTCTATTATTCCCAAATGAAAAAATAACAACAAGTATTGTAAACGACTGGTGTGCATCTTTACTGACACAACAAAGAATACAAAGAATATTAATGACACGATATAATTTTATCAGCAACAAACGTTGGTCTTACTTTAAAGCTAGAAAACCTATTGAGTAATGACTCAATAGGTTTCTTTTATTAGCAATTGCAATCTATTCAACATTTATTCTTTGTCTCAACCAAAATCCTCACTCAACTAAAGGATTATAGATTAGAACTCCTCTATTCTTCATCTCAACCAAATTCCTCAACCAACTTAAGGATTAGAACCACTCTATTCTTCATCTCAACAAAAATCTCCACCCAACTTAAG
>NZ_LDUE01000003.1 GCF_001038485.1 Ornithinibacillus californiensis | reverse complement strand
AGTATCCGTATGATGTGGCTTGCCCAAGGTTATGAACCGAGTTATCGTACCATCAATCGTTTCCGTGTTCATCCAGAAGTAAAAGAATTACTACGTCAATGCTTCGTACAATTTCGCTGTCAATTGGTTCAAGAAAAATTAATTGAAGAAGAAGCAATATTTATCGACGGAACGAAAATTGAAGCGAATGCCAATAAGTTTACCTTCGTTTGGCGAAAATCGGTGGAAAAATATAGTGCTAATTTGGTGGAAAAGTCTAACCAAATGTATGATGAGTTATTAAAAAAAGAAATTATTCCAGAGATAGAACGGGAAAGTTCCGATGAACTTTCTACAAAAGAGCTTAAAAATCTAGTGGAAAAGTTAGATGAAAAGGTAGAAGAATTTGATAAGAAGATTGAATCAACCGAAGAGGTAAGCCTACGTAAACAGCTTCGCTCTGAACGTAAGGTACCTAAGCAATATCGTAAGCATTTTAAGGATTA
>NZ_LDUE01000029.1 GCF_001038485.1 Ornithinibacillus californiensis | reverse complement strand
GGTTCTACGTCAAATGTTGGGGTGGTGACATTAGTCGCCACCTCATCCTATATGCACACCAACATCTTTATACTGTCTTGCCAATAAGATTTTCGCTCTAAATCGCTTAAAACTTCTAAATCCATATGCATTTCTCTTTATCACTTTAGTAGTATTATTTATACCTTCCAAAAAACCGTTAGAATAGTCGTATGCAAAGCTATTCAGTATTTCTATCTGCCAGTTTTGAAAGGTTTTAATGGCACTTATCATTTCAGGTATCTCCGCGTCGATTACCTTTTTATAGAAAGACTGTAGGTTTTCTTTCACTAGGGAGATGTGTTCTTTCCCCATAAGCTTCGCTTCCTCAAACCATTCTCGATAAGCTTCCTTTAATTCATACGCTACTTTCAGTTCATCTGACATACTTAAGTATCTTTCTAAGTGCCACTGCTCATCATCTTTTAAACGGCCCTTTGCTTTATGAAATACATACTTCATTCGCTTACATTTCTTACGATCATAGTCATGAAAGTCTTTTTGAACTCGTCTTCTCACGCGGTCTAATCCCCAGTAGATATAGCGACAAAAGTGAAAACGGTCAGCTACAATAATAGGTTTACCTAATGCGTTCTGAACAGCTGCCTTGAAAGCTGGACTCATGTCCATAATGACAACTTCTACTTTTGCCCCATGTTTTTGGAGATACTGTTTAATGGTTTTTTTATAGCGATTTGGGAGAATATCTAATGGTTGTTTCGTGATACCATCCGCAATAATTAACTGATATTTACCCTCTTTTGTATCACCTTTATATTCGTCAATCGCTATGACGGAAGGAAGTGAGTTTACCTCTTTAATCTCCGTTTCCGCTAATTGGTCAAAACGTCTAACAATGGTTGTTGCCGAGGAGCCATATGTTTCTCCTACCTCTTTAAAAGTTTTTGCTTTGATGGATCGGATAGAGACCGCTTGATTCCATTCCACGGAAGTGCGTTGATATCGTTCTACGAAGCCGTTTTCTTCAGAAAATCGTTTTCCACAGGAAGGGCAACTATAACGTCTGCGCTTATACCATAGTTGAGTCATTCTTTCGAACCATTTCAGATGTTTTACTTTTTGGTATCGATAGTCATGTATGCGTTCGGTTTCCTCTCCACATCGCGGACAACTATGTGGCTTACGCTCCATTTCCACATAAACTTCTACCTTCCCATCTCGCTCTACTAAATTTGTTACGTTACAGTCTTTTAATCCTGGCATATTCATGATAAAATCCATTTACACGCATCCCCATTCTTTATCTTGTTTCTCGTCAATTCAAGTATAAAAGAATGTTTGGGGTGCGTGTACTTTTTTTCTGAATTTTATTGAAACCCCAACAAATATTATAGAGCCAATAAAAAAGGACTACGATTGTAGTCCTATAACTCATGTATTCTGTGCTGATTTTAATTCTGAATGAGCTTCATTGACTACGACTTCGGGATTTAGTTCTTCGATGGACTTTCCAGGCTCTTCCTTGTTCCAACCTAAATGAGCTAGAAATTCCACATTCCCATCTCCACCAGTAATTGGGGAGTAGGTTAAACCATATAGTTCATATCCCTCGTCTTTTGCGAATGAGAGAATCGTTGTTAAAACATCTACATGTACTCTCTTATCTCTTACGATGCCTTTTTTTCCAACTAGCTCACGTCCTGCTTCAAATTGCGGTTTTATCAATGCAATTGTATCACTATTCGGTAATAAAAGCTTTTTTAGGACGGGTAAAATTAGCTTAAGCGAAATGAAAGAGACATCGATGGTCGCGAAGTTTGGTGATCCTTTTTTTAATACATCATCGGTTACATAACGAAAATTGGTTCGTTCCATTACTTCTACCCGCGGATCATTTCGTAACTTCCAATCTAATTGGTTATACCCTACATCGATAGCATAACATAGCTTTGCACCAGATTGTAAAGCACAATCGGTAAAACCACCAGTTGAAGAACCGATATCCATCATAATTTTATCACGAACATCTACAGAAAACACTTTCAAAGCCTTTTCTAGCTTCAACCCACCTCTACCTACATAGGGGATTAACTTCCCTTTAACAGTTAGAGGGATATCCTCATCCACCTTCATACCTGGCTTATCCAATCTTTCCTGCTCCGTATATACTAGACCAGCCATAACAGCACGTTTTGCTTTTTCTCTAGTTTCCATTAAATTTCGTTCTACCAATAGAACATCTAGGCGTATTTTACTCATGTCACTAATCCTTTAACATTGAAGTTTTAAAAATCTCGTTCACTTATATAAAGTGTTAAATCAGATAGTCTTGAAGTATCTGCATTTGCTTTCCTTAATAATTCCTTTGCCTTTTCTGCATAACGATTCTTCATTTCAATAGCACCTTCTAAGCCAAGTAATTTCGGATACGTACTTTTGTTGTTTATTTCATCACTACCGACCGCTTTACCTAGTTTCTTTTCATCACCAGTTACATCAAGGATATCGTCTTGAACTTGGAAAATTAAGCCTAAATAGTGGGCGAAGTCCTGCAAATGGAAGATTTGTTCTTCGGTTGCATTACCTAGATATGCCCCTGCTGTCACGGCGAACTTCAACAATTCACCTGTTTTTAATGCGTGGATTTTCTCTAACCGTTCTATATTAATTGTTTGATCTTCAGCTTCCATATCGAGAATTTGTCCTGCTACCATTCCACTAGGTCCACTTGCACGTGATAGCAATTTAACAAGGTATACCTTTTCTGGATCTGATAAAAGTGGATCATTCGTTATTAATTCAAAACTATAAGTCAATAATGCATCACCAGCAAGAATTGCTGTCGCTTCACCAAACACTTTATGGTTAGTTAGAGACCCTCTTCGATATTCATCATCATCCATCGCAGGAAGATCATCATGTATTAGTGAGTATGTATGAATCATTTCTAAAGCAAGCGCAGTACGGTAGATTCTTTTTACATCTGATGCATATGCTTCATAGCTTGCTAATAACAGGATTGGCCGTAATCGTTTCCCACCAGCTTCAAGAGAATAAAGCATTGATTTTTTAAGTTGGTCAGGAATATCTACGTCAGATAACAAGTTTGATAATTCTTCCTGAAATACCTTTTGGTTAGCTTCAATATAATCCTTCAACATGACTTTCACTGTTTTTCATCCTCCTGTATATCAAAAGGAACTAACTCCCCCTGCTCATTCATAATTTGTACCATTTTTTCTTGGATATGATTCAACTTATCACCACAGATTTTAGATAAAACCATTCCATCTTGGTAGTAAGAAATTGCTTTCTCTAAAGGAACATCTCCCTCTTCTAATTTCCCAATAATTTCTTCCAATTTCTCCATTGCTTCCTCAAATGTCAACTCTTTATATTTATCCATCATTTATCTCCTTTATATCTAATACTTCGCAGTTCACAATACCATCGTGGAAGTTAATTCTAATGTGATCTTTTTGTTTTATCTGTGTACTAGTCTTGATGATGTTACCTGCCTGAGTATAAGGAATAGCAAATCCACGCTTCATAATCTCCAATGGATTTAATAAAGTAAGCTTATCCATGGAGCGATTTAATTGTATGGACTGCATTTCAACATACTGCTTCATCAATTGATTATTTTGTTTAACGAGCTGTTGAAGAGTTTTTGTAGCAATGTCTAACCTTCTCTTAGGATGTTGAGTTAACAGTCTTGTTTTACCATTAGAAAGCCGTTGTGAACTTGTGTGAACAATTAATTGAAAAGCTCGATCCATTCGTTCTTTTGCTTTATCAAGTTCTTGTTCTTTTTGCCTGATTAGTTGCTCCGGATATCGAAAAGCGTAAGCATTACTCATTCGTTCTAAATTACCACGATGATGTTTAATTGTAATACTTATTAGGCTATTTAATGATTGCTTCATTTTCAATATTTTGCCTAACAATTCATATTGAGATGGAACTGCCAGCTCTGCCGCACCTGTAGGAGTTGGTGCCCGCAAATCGGCAACATAATCACTAATCGTTGTATCGGTTTCATGACCCACTGCAGAAATAATTGGAATCTTTGATTTGAAAATAGCTTCGGCAACTACTTCTTCATTAAAGCCCCACAATTCCTCAATCGAACCTCCACCTCTACCAAGGATAATACAATCAAACAGCTCCATTTCATTGGCTTTTTTGATTGCTTTCGAAATAGAAGATGCGGCATTCATACCTTGCACCAATACGGGTAGTACAGTTACTTGTACTACTGGATACCGTCTCTTAATGGTAGTGATTATATCCCGTACAGCTGCACCTGTTGGAGAGGTTATTACACCAATATGATTTGGCATTTGGGGGATGCTTTTTTTATACTGCTGATCGAAATAGCCTTGTTTTCGTAATTTTTCCTTTAATTGTTCAAACGCCAAATATAAGGACCCTATACCATCTGGCTCCATTTGTTGTATGTATAGCTGGTATTGTCCCGTTGCTTCAAATACACTGATTTCTCCACGAATTAGCACTTTCATGCCATCTTCCGGCTTAAACTTGAGGGAACGATTATTTCCAGCAAACATCACTGCATTTATTCGAGCACCATCATCTTTAATCGTAAGATACATATGTCCTCTAGAATGTAATTTAAAGTTAGATATTTCTCCTTTAAGCCAAATGTTGCGTAAATGAGGGTCCATATCCATTTTACGTTTAATATATTTTGTTAGAGCTGTTACTGTTAGATACTTTTCCGTCATTGTACCATACCTTTAGCAGCTTTAATTGTATTATGTAATAACATGGTAATTGTCATTGGGCCAACTCCACGGGGTACAGGCGTTATATACGAGGCTTTCTCAAGACAACTATCAAAGTCAACATCACCAGTTAATGAACCATCATCTAGGCGGTTAATGCCTACATCAATTACGATAACACCATCTTTTACATAATGTTTGTCGATAACATTGGGTTTACCGACGGCCACCACTAGTATATCAGCTAGTCTTGTGATTTCCTTAAGGTTCTTCGTTTTAGAGTGACAATATGTTACCGTAGCATTCTCATTTAGTAATAATTGACCTACAGGTTTACCAACTATATTACTTCGCCCAATAATTACCGCGTGTTTTCCTTCTATTGTAATATTTTTAGAACGAAGCATTGTTAAGATTCCGTATGGTGTGCAAGGTAGAAACGTGTCTTGTCCAGTCATCATTTTCCCTATGTTATATGGATGAAAACCATCCACATCCTTTTTGGGATCAATGAACTCAATAATATGCTGCACGTGGATATGATTAGGAAGAGGTAGTTGTACCAATATACCGTGGACTTTATCGTTACGATTAAGTCGATCAATTACTTTAAGCAATTCTTTCTCCGTTACAGTATCCTCAAGCTTTATTATTTCTGAGCTAATTCCTACTTCTTCTGACGCACGTTTCTTTCCATTAACGTATGATTCAGATGCTGGATTATTCCCAACTAGAACAACAGTCAGATGGGGCACTACGTTCTTATTTCTCAAGTCATGGACCTCTTTTTTCATTTCTGATTTCAGTTCCATCGACAAGTCTTTCCCATTTATAACCTCAGCTACCATGTATACCTTCCCCTTTTATTTCTTAATAATTTTTGATAGGACCCCATTAACAAACCTACCTGATTTCTCATCTCCATACTGCTTTGCCAGCTCTACTGCTTCATTAATGGAAACATTATCAGGTATATCCTCTAGATGTTTTATCTCATAACTTGCTATCCGTAGGACCGTTTTTTCAACTGATGGAAGACGATTGAAAGACCACTTTTCAAGACTTGCAGTTATCTCGGTATCAATAGACTGTTTTTCTTTCACTACGCCATTTACCAAACGATGAAGAAAATCATCCTTTTCTTCTTCGTTCAGTCTTTCTTGTATTGTAAGTTCCATATCTTCATCTAGTAAATCTAATTGAAATAATATTTGAAATGCTTTTTCTCTTGCTTCGTGACGTTTCATTGTGCATTACTCCTTTAATAATCTCTTTCAAATCATATCATGATTATGATGCCGACGCCACCAACTACAAATAACTTTTTAGTAGGTTCAATACTCTAAATTTAAATTCCTTATTAAAAGGCTGCAGCCTAATAAAAGATAATCTAAAAATAACCGTCTAGAAGGATATTTAATTAACTAATAATTAATTACTCTACATTTATCTAGAAATAGAAAAAAAGGTCAAGGATATATTATATATACCCGTTGACCCTTTCCATTTTACTCTACGCCTTCTTCTGTAGATTCTTTCTCCATTTGTAAACCAACTACATGTACGTTTACTTCAGCAACATCTAATGAAGTCATGTTTTTCAACGTTTGTCTAATATTTGCTTGAATTTTTTGTGCCACTTCTGGGATGGAAACGCCAAAATCTAGAACAACATACAAATCGATTAAGATACCATTTTCAGTTAATTCCACTTTAACACCTTTACTATGAGATTTTTTACCAAATCTCTCTACAACACCAGCAGCAAAATTTCCGCGCATATTTGCAAGTCCGTCTACTTCACTAGCAGCAATTCCAGCGATTACTTCCAAAACTTCTGGGGCAATCTCGACTCTTCCAAGTCCTGTGTTTTCACTCATATTTACTAAAGATTGTTCTGCCATATTCCCACTCCTCCTTTAAATTGAATAAACCAAGTTGTTAATGACTCTTCGGTTCAGTAATCGGGTTTTCTTCCAAAAAGTTCGTATTAAAATCACCTTGAATAAATACGTCATGGTCCATTATTAACCGATGAAAAGGAATAGTAGTGTGAACACCGTCTACAAGGAATTCATCTAATGCTCGTTTCATACGGGCAATTGCTTCCTCACGCGTTGAACCGTAGGTGATTAACTTAGCTATCATGGAATCATAATATGGTGGTATGGAATAGCCAGGATAAGCAGCTGAATCTACACGAACTCCTAAACCTCCTGGGGGTAAGTACATATTAATTTTCCCAGGTGACGGCATAAAATTCTTAAACGGATGTTCTGCATTAATTCGGCACTCAATTGCCCATCCATCAAAGGTTACATCCTCTTGACGTATGGATAGTTTTTCTCCATTTGCGATCTTAATCTGTTCTTTTATTAAGTCAATACCAGTTACCATTTCTGTAACAGGATGTTCTACTTGAATCCTAGTATTCATTTCCATGAAATAGAAAGCTTGTGTTTTTCGATCAAAAATAAATTCAATTGTTCCTGCTCCAACATAGTTTACAGCCTCGGCTGCCTTAACTGCTGCATCTCCCATTTTAGCACGAATTTCTTCGTTTAGGGCAGGAGATGGTGTTTCTTCGATTAATTTTTGTAAACGACGTTGTATACTACAATCTCTTTCACCTAAATGAATAACATTTCCATGTGTATCTGCAATGACTTGAATTTCTACATGTCGAAAATCTTCAATGAACTTTTCAATATATACACCAGGGTTACCAAAGGCCGTTTCAGCTTCTTTTTGTGTTATGCGAATCCCTTTAATTAGGTCTTCCTCAGTTCTTGCAACGCGGATCCCTTTACCTCCACCACCTGCAGTGGCTTTAATAATAACAGGATACCCTATCGAATTAGCAACCTCTATTGCTGCTGCTTCATTTTCAACAATGCCATCTGATCCAGGAACAATAGGAACATTTGCTTCTCGCATCGTTTCACGAGCAACATCTTTTATACCCATTTTTTGGATAGCTTCTGCTGTTGGACCTACAAATGTGACATTACAAGCTTTACAAATCTCTGCAAAATCAGCATTTTCGGCTAAAAAGCCATATCCTGGATGGATTGCATCAACATCTCTTAATTTTGCAACACTCATTATATTAGTGAAGTTTAAGTAGCTGTCCTTACTTGAGTTAGGACCAATACAATAAGCCTCATCTGCTAATTGGACATGTAATGACTCTTTATCTGCTTCAGAGTATACAGCAACCGTTTCAATTCCCATTTCCTTACATGCACGAATAATACGGACTGCTATTTCTCCTCTATTAGCTATTAGCAATTTTTTTATCATATTTGCACGTCCCCTTATTTCGTTTTTACCCTAAATAGTGGTTGCCCATATTCTACTAACTCACCATTTTCTACTAATATTTCAACGATTTCTCCAGTTACTTCTGCCTCAATCTCGTTAAACAGCTTCATTGCTTCCACTATACAAACAACCGTATCTTTAGAAACAGAAGTCCCAACACTTACAAATGGATCGCTTTCTGGATTTGGAGCACTATAAAATGTTCCAACCATTGGAGAAGTGATTTCAACATCATAGTTAACTGCGTTTTCCTGAACAGGTGCTTCTGTCTCCTCTACATTTTGTCTAACTGGTAGGCTAGTCGTAGGTTCTGCAACTGGTCTTACTTCTTTTTCTACTTGAATGGCAGCTTTTGACGGAACTACAACTTGTTCTGCGGATTTCTTCATAGATACTTTAGTTCCATTAGTCTCATAAGTAAATTCATTAATAGAAGATTGATCTACTAGTTTTATTATTTCACGTATTTCTTGTACTTTTAACATAATTTAGCACTCCCTTACCTCTTTTTATAATTAGGTACTAATAACTCCTCTTAATATTTTACGATAAATATAAGGGGAACTTCAACAATTAAATGAAATGTTTTCTATAAAGCGCTTTCTTTTTCCTAATTATAACAATCTATCTATTTATTAGCGAATAAAATAAAACTCCTTACTAAGGTCCTATGCAAACTCTTATACCTCGTCATAATAATAGTCCTGTAGAAAACAAAAACATCAAGCCTATTAGACTTGATGTTAACACGTAAGTTTTTTATTTACTGTTCAGTCAATGGTTCATGGATAACATCCACAGTTAATTTACCAAATTCGTCTCGAACCATTTGCATAATATTAACGACTTCTGATTTAGAAAGTTCTTTAGCTTGTACGTGTACATGAACTGTATCACCATCAGCACGTACTAATACGTCTTGATATTCAGCAGATGCTAGAATAGATTCTTCTAATATATTTTCTTTCGTACCCATTTGTTCAATTGCGTCAATTTCTTCAGTAGCTTGCTTCTTTTCTTCAACACTTGCAGTGCTGCTAGCTAACACGTCTTCTAATCTATCTTTCTTCATACTTCTTTCATCTAACACTTCCAAACGTAGGGCTGCAAACAACTCATTTCCGCCTGGTGTAACCGAAATGTTCTCACCTGTGGTTGTTTCTGAAGATGTTTCTTCTGTTGCTGGGTCATTATCCGTATTCACATAAGCTAAATCGTTTGGATTAGCCGTCATATAATACACACTCAATACAATCATTAAACTCAACATCGTTAATAGCCATACAGTTTGTTTTTTCAACATTATTTCATCCTCCCTTGATTCTACCTTAATTTTTAGGTTTTACAGAAACTCTATGTGTTGGAACATCAAGTACTCTTGAAACTGCCTCTACAATCCACTGTTTAACGGTTGCTTTATCTACCCCTTTTGCTACGATAAGGACCCCTCTTACCTCTGGTTTCTTTGTTTGGACTAAAATTGGTTGTTCCTGGTCGCCTTGTCTTACTAAAACGACTTGCGTTTCTTCTGTATTTTCTTCAATTTGCCTCGTTCCACCATTACGGTCATTTTCCTCTGTAGCTTGGGTGCCTTTGATTAGATTCTTTTCATAAACTTGTACCATTGTAGAGTCTAAATTGACCATCACTTCTACTTCTGAGACGCCATCGATTTTTTCTAACAACGATTCTAATTGCTTCTTATAGGTCTCCTCCAATTCACTAACATCGGACGTTGCCCCTGTTTCCTGGGAGCTTACTTCTTCAGATTGGGACGGTGATTCTAATTCCATCCGTGGTACTCCTTGTCCTAAATCTTCCTGGGATGAGGTAGAGAATACGTTACCCACTAAGATTACAAGTAAAGCAACTAGTCCAATTATGACGATATAGCCTGTTCTTTTGGATCCATTTAACTTTTCCTTAATAAAATCTTGTAATTTTTTTATCAAGATGCCCCTCCCTCCCATCTAACTGTTAATTCTTTATCTGTTAATTCCCAAGTTTCTCTTAGCATGGATTCAATTCCCTGAAGATCAACATCAACCTCTTCCTCAGTCTTGTCCGTCTGCTCCCCTGTATTAATGACAACATCCTCTACAGCATTTACTGCTCCCTCCCCTGCTACTGATTCTCCAAGATACACAATGACCTCTTCTAGCCCCTCATAAGTGATGGTTGCTCCCTCGTAGAACTTAAAATCTAAATGTCTTATTTCTGCTTGATAGTTGTCCAAAAGAGGAGCTTTCGCTATATCTTTTAATTGGACAGCCATTTGTTCTAAAATATATGCGCTAGTTGACGATTCTATTTCACTTTTTTGAATTTCAATCAAATTTTCTACTTTTGAGGACTTTGAATCATCTTCTACTAAACTAGTAAAAGAGCGCTCAACCGCTTGCTGTATGTCAACTTTGAATAGATAAAAAATCGGTTGTAGAAATATAAGTATCAGTATCAAACCAATAACAAATTTAATATATTTTTTCATTCCACCAGTTGGAACGAGTAAATCGATAATGGTTGCCAGCAAAATAAATATAATAATTTGAGCAACCCAGTTTATTAATAGATCCACAAATATCAGCCCTATCGAAGTAAGAGTGTAATATTACTTGCCGTTACGATAATGACGATGCTTAAGAAGAACATGAGAGAAACTGCTAAAAGACAAGCAAGTATTAGAACGATATATTTACTTATCGTATTTAAACTGGTTATTATTGGTCCATCAGCAATTGGTTGCAAGATTGCAGCAGCAACTTTATAGATTAAGGCAATCACAAATATCTTTATGGCTGGAAACAATGCGATAAAAATAATGATTGCTACTCCGACAATACCTACTGCATTTTTTAATATTAATGATGCACTTAGGACTGTATCTGCTGCATCAGTAAAGGTTCTACCTACTACTGGAATAAAGTTACCTGTTACAAATTTTGCCGTTTTCATTGCTACTCCATCTTGAATCGCACTTGCCGCTCCTTGTACGGATAATACTCCAAGAAATATTGTAAGGAATACCCCTAATGTACCTATACCAACAGTGCGGAAGAGATCAGCAAGATTTGTTACTTTATGGTTATCGTTAAGACTACTAACGATAATCAATAAAGCGGATAGAAATAATAACGGCATGATAAAATTTGAAACTAACACTCCGCTAAAATTAATTAGAAAGATAATAATAGGATGAAAGAACGAAACGGATATTACGCTACCAAATGATGCCATCAAACCTAGTACTAACGGAATAAGAGCGATCATAAAACTACTCATCATACTGATGGCATCCTTTGCGTAGGAAACGGCTAAGTAAAAGCTATTTAATGCAATAAAAATTAGCACAATGTATACTACAAAGTATGCTATTTTACTAACTGATGTTTTTTCAAAGGCGGTATGCATTGTCTGTAGTAAGACAGAAAATAACGTGAGTAATAACAGAGAGCCAAGCAACTTCCCATTTAGGATAACTTCATGTAATAGATACTCTAGCCCACCAGTTATTATATTCTTAATGGAAAACTCATCCGTACCTTTTATGAAATCGTAAAGACTAGTCTTTTGTAACTCTGGAATATATCCTCCATACTCATCCACAACAATATTCCAATATTCCTGCATCCCATCAAATGAGATTTCTTCTAATAGTGCGTCTTCCACAGGAGCTTCGACTTGATTGTCTGCATACACAACGGCCTGTCCTAGAAACAGGAGTAAAAATAAGATACTTACAATACGGCTAATCCGTTTCATGCAATCAATGCTCCCTTCATTCAGATAACTTCTTACCTCTATACAGATGGTAGGAAGTTAAGAATTGCTTCAACTACTGCAGAGATAATTGGAATTGCAAGCAGCAAGATGAATATTTTACCAGCAAGTTCTATTTTGGAAGCAACAGCACCAAGTCCTGCATCTTTCGTAATACTGGCACCTAACTCGGTAATATATGCAATACCAATTATTTTCAATATCGTTTCAATATACATTGTATTTATTGCTGCTTTTTGGCCTAATGATTCTATCAAGCGAATGATTGCACCAATCTGACTAATAATGGCCAAAAATATAGCGATTCCTGTAATAAGTAAAATGATAAAAGCAAAGGGGCCGCGCATATCCTTTAGCAAGATATACAGAATGCTAGCTATAATACCAAGTGTCACAATTTGAATAATATCCATCTAAGTTACCCTTGAAATAGAAATACGGATCGTATTTGTTGGAACAAATCAGAGAGTCCGTTTATCACAACAACGAGTACTATGATAAATCCGAGTAGCGTAACAAATTGAGCAATCTCTTCTTTCCCCATTTGCTTTAGAATTGTGTGTATTAACGCTACAATAATCCCAATACCTGCAATTTGAAATAATATGGATGCATCTGATAGCATAACGAAAAGCCCCTTTCCTCCTATATGAGCAATAACACGATAAACAGGCCAGTTAAAAAACCAAGGTTTCTTGCCATTTTTCCATACTTGTCCTGCTCATCTCTTGCATCTTGTAATTCTCTTTCTAAATGTTTTATTGTAAGTTGGATATGCTTCTGTTGTTGGTCAAAATCATGCTGTCCGAGTGTTCTACCAAACTGTAAAAGGATCTCTTTTTCATTTACAGCTAAGCTCGATTTTTCTATATACTCTCCAACACACTCTTCCCAAATGACATCAAAATAAATTTTTGTTCCTATCATTCTATCTGCAACAGTTTGGCAGAATGAAGCGCACGGTTCCGGTATTTGCCTAGCAATAGAATTAAATGCATCATGGAGTGGCATTTGGCTATAAAGTATTTCTGCTTCTAAAACTTGCAGTGCATTGATAAGTTGACGAATTTGCTTTGGTCTTTTTGCTAATTTATTACTCCACTCGAATCCGAGCCATGTCGTTACTCCGATAAAGAGTAGTGCACCTATCCACTTCACTTGGCAAGCACCCCGTTTTTAAAATAGATATTCTTTTCTAATTCATCGTATATGGAGTGAATAGTTCCTGGTGATGATTGACCACTCAGTAGTACGATACGTCTAAATACTTTCTTTTGTAATAGTGGAAGAATGGAAGGTCTCTTCTTTAACTCATCTAAAGACTGACCATGGATGGTACAAATAACCGTAACCCCAGCATTAATCGCATTTGTTAATGCTTGTACATCTTTATCGCTTCCAATTTCATCTACCACTAATATTTCTGGAGACATCGAACGAATTAGCATCATCATACCTTCTGCTTTCGGACAAGCATCTAGTACATCCGTTCGCTTGCCGAGATTATGTTGTGGTATACCTTTTAGACACGCAGCGATTTCTGAGCGTTCATCAACAACGCCAACTTTCTTGGGAGGAATATGGTTCCAACCAGTTGAAATGATACGAATAACATCACGAATAAGTGTTGTCTTCCCTGATTGGGGAGAGCCAACGAATAAGGTATTTAAAAAACCATTTTCATATAGATATGGGATCACTTTCTGTCCAACCCCAATTTTTTCTTTTGCTATTCGAATATTTAAGAAGGTAATATACTGGATTGCTTTCACCGTGCCATTTACTGTATTCACTTTCCCGGCTATACCAACACGATGTCCACCTTCAATTGTTATATAGCCCTCCCGTAGTTCATCTTCCATTCTGTATAAGGAAAACTCACTTAATTGGTTGATAATATAAACATTATCCTGTTTATTCGGTCTGGCCTGTGTGATCCACTCAATTCCTTGGTCAAAGATAAGCTCAATCGGCTGGTTTAAGCGAACACGGATTTCTTGAAGCATACTCCAACGACTGGCGATCTTGCGTTTAATTACAGTTTGAATATCAGTCGGAAATAAACGTAGTATCTCCTCCATAGCTTGTCCCCACTTTGTTTATGTTTTGAATTTCATTTTCTATAAGTAAATGTATGTGGGAATAGAGAAATTATGACTGGTAGAAGATAAATAATAGAGTTGATATTTTCAGGTGATAGATTTGGGAGTTTTAGTGGAGGAATTACCTATAAAAAAAATGAGAGAGTGAGACAAAAGTATATCTATCAAAGGTAAAATCGACATTGTTATTAGTGCATATAACACGCCCCGGAAATATACTTCGCTTTCCGTGGGCGGCTGGTAAGCCAGGCAACTACTTGAATTTACTTCATTGCTGCCTTGCACCGAGGAAGCCTTCTGCGTAGCGTTACTTGCAGACGCAGGTGCATTCTCGGGGTCTCACCTATGCCTATCCTCCCACAGGAGTCTCCGTATATTTCCGGGGCTTATGTAGTGTTTATTCGTCTTTTTACTGCCTTTGATTGAGTTATGTCCCAACCTCGTCTAGCGAAGTTTATTTTATATCTTCAATTCAACTACCTTATGTAATTTAACCTGTTTGTTTCAAGCGTTTTTCCACTAACTAAACTAGATAGTTAACATTGATCCTCGTTCATCAAATGTAGAAGCGGGGTTAAAGGCTACTTCCCAAATATTATATTCTGGATCTGCAAAAGAAGCTGAACGGAACCCTCCATTACCATTGTTTGGTTCATTTAGGATTTTAGCTCCAAGACTTCTCACCTTTACAATTACTTCATCTACTTGACCCGGTTCATCTACGTTTATTGAAAAGGTAATCCCCTTGAAATACTTATTTGGATTTGGTATTTCAAGACCTGAGTCTTTTGCTAATTTTTCTATAGTCCATAAAGATAAAAGGACTCCAGCTGTTTGAAAGACAGCATAATCCGAATAGTTATGCCCCGATTCTTGCCAACCCAGATTTTGATAAAATTCGCGCATGGTGGAAAAATCATAACAACCAATCGTAACTAGGCTTACCCTTTGTAAGACCATCTCTTTCCCTCCTTATGCTTCTTCCAAATAACCAAATGCTCTAAATTGCTTTAACCTATCTACAGCTAAAATACCTTTCCAATAAGTCCTAGCAACTTCAAATTCCTGCGGGTAACTTCCCCACTCCCATGAAATATCCCATGTACCTTCATCTAACATCTGACTCAAGTAAAAATCTAAATTTTGCTCTACTAATGTATCTAGTCTATTGTATAAAGCATCACTAGGGCTTTGTACAAAATCTAAAGGAAGTGGTTCATAGCCTGATCCCCAAGAAGACTTATCCTTATTAATACAATCAAAAGCTAGATTCATTATATGTTCGGCTATTTGATAAAAAGAATAAGGTAATAGAGCTTCCAACTTAGATTGTTCTAGCTTAATAATTTTTATAAATTGTTGGAAGTTATTTATTTCATGCTTGTCCATTTCTCTTTGATTCATTAAATAGGTAACTGCATGTTTTATGGATTTCCACCCAATTTCTGCTGTCTTACTATCTGGATTTGACCAATGGATAAGATTGGCAGCTAGTTCTATACTCGGGTTAAATGACCAATTATCTTGCACTCCCTCGGTCCAATGCCACCATGGCGCATGGGGATAGTTATTCGTTTCCTCTAATATGGAAGCCCATTTCCCAACTCTATGGTCAAATGTATTGATTAAGTAATTTACCATGGATTTAACCATTGGTTCCTCTTTATCCGCTTCAATTTCCTTCAAAATTTGACCTGCTGCCCAAGTAGCCATTGGAGATGAACTGGGCAACCAAAAATCTGGCTCAATACCATGCCCAAACCCGCCATCATCATTCTGGAACTCTTTAAGACTCCTTATTACCGCATCTTTACTACCATCTTCAAATAAGTATTCAAAACGTGTAATTTCTAATTGACGACAGTTTTTTAACAGAAATTCTTTTGTGTGGCTCAACTGATTTGCTGATATCATATGCAAATGAATCTCCCTTTCTAATTTTTGTACATCCACTTTTTAATCCGTAAATATTTTACCATAAATATTCAAAAAATAATGAATAAACCACACAAAAAAGATGATTACCCATAGTTAGGTAATCATCTTTTCTTAAATAAGCTATGCTCTAGATACGTATTTACCATCTGCTGTATTAATGATGAGTTTATCACCAACGTTTACAAAGAATGGTACTTGTACCACTAAGCCGGTTTCAACTGTAGCAGGTTTAGAACCACCACTAGCAGTATCCCCTTTAATTCCTGGTTCTGTTTCAGTTACTTCCAGTTCAACGTTGTTTGGTAAGTCAATACCAAGAATTTCTCCGTTGTACGTAATGATAGCAACTTCCATGTTTTCCTTAATGTATTTTAATTCATGTTCTATTTGAGTTGAGGTAAGTTCGATTTGTTCGTAAGTGGCAGTATCCATGAATGCATGGTCATCACCAGATGCATATAAATATTGCATCTTCTTATGCTCTACGTGCGCTTTGCTTACTTTCTCACCTGCGCGGAAAGTTTTTTCTTGCACTCCACCATTACGAAGGCTGCGTAACTTTGATCTAACAAAAGCAGCTCCTTTTCCTGGTTTTACATGTTGGAAATCTATAACTTGCCATACATCATTGTCTAACTCAATTGTTAATCCTGTTTTAAAGTCGTTTACTGAAATCATAATTTTCCTCCTTAAATAAAGCCAATATTATAACTGAATAAGTTCTTTCGTTGAAGTTGTCAAGCGTTCATTCCCTGATTCTGTAATGATGATGTCATCTTCAATTCTACAGCCACCAACATTCGGAATATAGATACCAGGTTCCACAGTTACAACCATCCCAGGCTCTAATTTCAATTCACTACGGAATGATAATCCAGGACCCTCGTGTACTTCTAGTCCAATCCCATGTCCAGTAGAATGACCAAAGTACTCACCGTAACCTTGTTCCTTTATATAATCTCTTGTTAAAGCGTCTGCTTCAATTCCTGTCATACCTGGTTTAATACCATTTACACCACGTATCTGGGCTTCTAATACCGTATCATAAATTTTTCTTAGCTCATCACTAATGTCACCTACTGCTACTGTTCTAGTAATATCGGATACATAGCCTTCAAATAGTGCACCATAATCCATTGTTACTAGCTCTCCAGCTTGAATTTCCTTTGTAGAGGCAACCCCATGTGGCATTGCTGAACGGAATCCTGATGCAACAATTGTGTCAAAGCTTGATGCTGTTGCTCCCTGTCTACGCATGAAAAATTCTAGCTCATTGGAGATTTCTATTTCTTTCACGCCAGGCTTAATAAATCCTTGTATATGTACAAAAGCAGCATCCGCAATTTCTGCGGCCTTTTTAAGAATTGATAGCTCTTCCGGAGTTTTGATCAGACGAATTTTTTCAACTATTTCACTAGTTGGTACTAATTCAGCATCTAATAAATCATTATAACGATCATATGTAGCAAAAGTAACGTGGTTTTTCTCAAAACCTAGTCGTTTTACATTCAGCCTAGTTAATTGTGCCTTAACTTCTTCTTCAATTAACTTTTTATGTTCAATAATGGTAAAATCTTTTGCCTGTTCAGTCGCTTGTTCCGTGTATCGGAAATCTGTAATAAAGATAGCCTCATCCAAAGTAATTAAAGCGATTCCAGCAGTACCTGTAAAACCAGTAACATATCTACGGTTAATTGGACTTGATACCATTAACGCATCAAGGTTCAATTCCTGAAGTGATTGTCTAATCTTATTAAGTTTTTCCATCTCTTCATCTCATCCCTTTCCATTTGCTCACTAGCTTCATATGAAACAAATCTAAGTCTTTTTCTATTTGTTACGACTTTAACAGTTTACCATAAGTAGACAAGTTTGAATATTGATTTTGCTGATCAACATTACTTAGCGGTAGCTTTAGCTTCATTTTTGGCAACTGTTCTATCATGGTAATCAAATGAAATAGAATATCCAATGAAAGTCCCATATAAGATGTATAGACAAGCAGTAGATATAATTGATTGAACTTCCATTTCCCCAATACTTGGCACATTCGAAAAAATTGGTTGAAGTACAAAAAAGACAATTCCCCAAAGAATTAAACCATATACTACACCCATCCATAAGGAGTATATTTTTTTGAATATACCATAGTAAACTAGTGCTACTACAATGGATAAAATACCGATTAGGAGGATAGTTACTAATTCACCTAACCAAGTATCTGTCCACCCTGCTGTGGTCCAGGAGCGAAGAAGAAAAGACTTAGCTGAAACTTCCATAAAATTAAAATAATACATAAAAAGTCCTAATAGACTTGCAAAAATACCACCAATAAATCCGGTAAGAAGTGACCTACCTAAAATCGTTGATGAATCTTCCTGTTTATTTTGCTCTAATTTTTTATCTTCCAAAGCATCCACCTCCACTTTTAGTATTACCCACCCACCTAAAATGAATTACAGAAAATCCTTGAAATCATAAAAAGAAGGAGTTAAAAAAGAGTTGAATATTTTAAGTTAAGAAGGAAACAATTATACTAGTAATAAGAAGGGGTTATATCTATTAGATTCTTGATATAAAGTAATAGTTAGATTACATAGACGAAAGGAAGATTTTATATGAGGAAAAATTCTATTCTAAAGTTTATTATATATGCAATTGTTGGTTTAGCTGCATTAGGATTAGTTATGCAGTTATTCGGTAATACAACCAACTTTATATTAAATCTGTTCGTTACTGCCGTTTTTGGATTAGCTATCTTCGGAATATTGTATTACTTTGTATTAGGTGGTCGCCGGTCATCTTCTGATACCAAAAAATATAAACAAGCAGTGAAGCAATCTAAAACAAAATATACAACTAACCAGTCCTCATCCACTGTAAGAGGGCATGTTCAACCAAGTCCAATTAAAAAGAAAGTAAAAAAGCGTCCTTCCCACTTAAGAGTAATCGATGGAAATAAATCAAAACGTAAAAAGCGAGCTTCAAATTGAAGTTCGCTTTTTAATAGGACCATTGCTTTAAAAATTTCTCCGCTTTATCTCGACCACTTTCTATTAATTTTTGTTTCTCATCATTGCTAATCATGAAATCTGTTGTTTGAACATTTTCTACTGGTATAAAAATAATGTTGGACTTTTCGGATTTTGCAATATATCTAGCATCATGTGCTTGCTTCATTGTGGAGAATAGGGCATGTAGCATATCAAGGGCATTTTTAATTTGCTTTGGGCTATTTTGTTGTGGTGAGTCACTTAATTTCAGCCCTAGAATTGGTCGCATTCGCTTATTTGTCTCACTTTCGAATACCCATATCGGAAAGTTACTAAGTAATCCACCATCTACTACAATGCTTTTTGTTTTTCCCGCTATCTTTTTCGGCATAAAAAAATATGGAAATCCTGCACTCATTCGCACCGCTCGAGAGATTGGAAATTCACTCGGTTTTATTCCGTATACGCGTTCAAGGTCATCGGGTAGTACTACTAGTTTGCCTAATGATAAATCGCTTACAACTACTTTCAAGTAACCTTCGCTAATGTCGCTAAAGGTATAGACCTTCTTTTTTGCTAGCTGGTAGTAAATCCATTTTTCAAACTTATCCCCTTTGTATATTCCCATTTGAAAGTATAAGAAAAACCATTTACTACCTGGCATAATTTTAGTTAAACTTGGCGGGTCCAAAAAATCTTGTAAATTGAGATCATCTAGTAGCTCTCTAACTTCCTCTGGTTTATAACCAGCAGCAATAAATGCAGCCAAAATAGCTCCAGCAGATGTTCCAGCAACTCGTTCAAATTCTAGTCTTTTATCAGCAATAACCTCAAGAGCACCGATAAACGCATATGCTTTTACACCACCACCAGAGAAGACACCGTCTATTTTCATACCCTATCTCCTTATCGCCTTTTTCTCTATATGTAAGCGATAAGTGAACAAAATAGAACATTGTCCATTTAATTTACTGTTGATTGCGCTTTTGGACTTCCTTTAGGTCCTCTACCCTTTTCTGATCTTCTTTGAAATATTTAACTAGGTCACCAACTCGGTCAATAGAATTCCAACTAAGATGATGCTCTATCCCCTCGACGTCATTGTATATATTCTCTTTTTCTACACCAATGATTTCTAAGAAATCTTCTAATAGTTCATGACGAAACACTAATCTTTCGCCAACTTTTTTTCCTTTTTCAGTTAGGATAAAACCTCGATATTTCTCATATAGTAAATATTCGTCTTTGTCTAATTTTTGAACCATTTTTGTAACGGATGAAGGATGGACTTCTAATGTTTCAGCAATATCAGATACTCTTGCATATCCTTTTGATTCAATTAAATTATAAATGATTTCAATATAGTCCTCCATACTAGGTGTTGGCATCCTGTTCTCCTCGTTTCATAGAATATTTTTTCTTATAGGCAAAATTTTTTCTATATATTGAGGATACAGTAAAAAATCAATGGAAACAAGCCTTTAGGTAAGATCATTAATTTTCCATAGTCCTCGTAGAAGCCAGAACAGAAGGCGAAACGGTAGTAAGACAAGTTCAGGGATCCAAAATAACACATCCATTATAAAATCCCCAAAAGTGTATCGTTCTCCTTTACGATGTTTACGAGTGTTCTCCTTTTTCCTTCTCCACCAATTACTCATTATCCCATCTCTCCAATTGGATTATTTGTTATTACTTTTTACGTAAAGTCGAGTTGAAAGGTTTCAAGTATAAAAAAGACTACCAAACGTATCGTTTGATAGTCTTTCTTTTAAGTTTATAAGCCGCACTTAAGTTGTGCACCACAGCTTGTACAAGTATTACATCCACCTATATCCTCTACACTACCTTCACGACAAACAGGGCACGTATCGCCTACTTCAGAACCTATTGTTACGTCAGTAGATTTTAACTCTTGAATCGTATCCATTAATACTACTTTTCTTGGCTCGACTTGGTCCTCGAATAACTCCGTTTGTTCGAAGTTGTTTTCTTCTGCCTTTAATGTCAGTACTTGAGAGTCACGGCTTCCGTCTACATACACCGTGCCACCTTTTGCACCACCACGGTACAATCTTCTATATACGCCTTCCACCTGGTCAACTGTATATCCCTTTGGAGCATTCACCGTTTTAGAGATGGAGCTATCTACCCAGCGTTGGATAACACATTGTGTATCGGCATGCGCCTCTGGGGATAATTCCATTGCAGTAACAAACCATTTCGGCAAGTGGTTTGAATCTACGTCTGGATTTGCATCTAAAAATTCTTGAACGATATCAGCTTTTACTTCAATAAATTTACCTAGTCTTCCGCTTCTGTAGTAAGAGAAGGAGAAGTATGGTTCTAATCCCGTTGATACACCAACCATAGTACCAGTGCTCCCCGTAGGTGCAACAGTTAGCAAGTGTGAGTTACGAATTCCATATTTAAGAATATCTTGGCGAATATCCTCTGGCATTTTCTTCATATAGCCAGTATTGATAAATGCTTCTCGTAAATTTAGAGTTTCTTCTTCCGTTTCTCCTACTAAAAATGGAAAGCTTCCTTTTTCCTTCGCAAGCTCAATAGATTCTCTATAAGCTGTAGTAGCTATTACTTCAAAAACCTTATCTACTAATTCATTACCCTTTTCAGAACCATATTCTGTTTCACAATAGATAAGTAAATCATGTAGTCCCATTACGCCAAGCCCAACGCGACGTTCTCCCAAGGCCTGTCTCTTATTTTCTTCTAGGAAGTATGGTGTCGCATCGATAACATTGTCTTGCATACGCACACCAGTTTTTACTGTTTGTTTTAACTTTTCAAAGTCAACAGTCTTAGTAACTTTATTTGCCATTTCTCCAAGATTTACTGCTGCTAAATTACAGACAGAAAATGGAGCAAGAGGTTGTTCCAATTTGTTATCCTATCGGCTTTTTATCCAATAGTTCTTACAGTTGAATTCCTGCAAGTTCAGCATACATTTTCATTACACACTTGTTTCATGAATTTTAGTAATTCTTTCCTACCGCAATCTTCGCCAAATACTGCTTTAGAAATAACTCTACTATCTTGAACGCCATACAAGCTTTTGATCTCATCTAATAGAGGCTTTAGATTTGAATTGATCTTATTATATGGTGTACTAAGAACTATGTCCATATTATTTAATGACCAAAAAATAATATGTTTTTTAATATTTCTATGGATTTCATTTCTTTTGGTCATGTATGACTTAGTAGCTCTTTTAATAGCAGTAATCCCTGAGCATTCACGACTGCAGTATCTTTTGGTTGAAGTAATTAAAACAATAAAGGATTTTCCACATTCTATGCATTTTCTTTTTTCCCTTGGGGTTCTAATCTTCCCTTTTTGAGCTAATCCAGAATTTCTTAATCCTTCTAGCATCTTTTGCTTGGCTACTGAGTTTGACTCCCATAACCTTTTCGTATGATCACCTATCAACTTTTTCGTTTTCTCACTATGAGTCATGTTAAAGTGACCATTTAATTTACCAACAAAAGACTTGCTAATTGTTGTTTCATTGGAGTTTATCCATTCATGGATTGTTGAAGTAAGAGAAAAAGGTAACTCTCTATATAATTCGAGTAGTTCTTCGTAAGAGATTAATTCACAATAAATATTCAGTTTTTCCTCAATAGAATTAAGAGCTCTTTTTGCTTCAGTTTTTGCATTTTTATTTCGTGATTTTACTTCAACTATTTTCTGTAGATGTCCCTTTTCATCATAAATGAAGAAATCAGGTTTATATAATTTATAACCTACATCAATAATCTCAGCTTCATAGTCCCAAGGAATGCAATAATAATCCAGATACTTTGCATATGCATACTCATATGAACTTCTTAAGAAGTAGTTTTTATAGTAGCCGGAATATCCTCGATTCATGATAATACCCAACCCTTTATTTCTATATTCATGAAAGTAAAAAAATCATGTGTAATGTTGCGGTCTCGTGGATGGATTATATTCTCTAGTAGAGGTTCACCATCTATGCGTTGCCCCTGACTAAAACTTTACTTTTAGCCTTCGGTTCGGATTAGCACGTCTCAGCCTTCCCGCTTTATCCCGCAATGATTAACGTGAGGCAAACTAAGCAACTTTACCACACGGGTTTGTAGCAACCACCTGTTGACCATATGCCTTAGCATTAGTCATGTCATTTGCATTGTCTATGAAGAAGATCCCTGGCTCTGCAGAGTACGTAGCACAAATATTGATTAAATTCCAAAGCTCTTTTGCTTTGATACGACGATATACACGGACACCATAACCCATTTCTTCCCACTTACGTACATCACCAACATTGTGCCAGTTTTCGTTATATTCTTTCATTTCTTCTTCATTGTAATTTTCCACATCAGGGAACTTCAACTCATACCATGTGTCGTTCTCTACTGCTTCCATAAATTCTTTCGTAATACATACAGAGATATTAGCACCGGTAAGGAATTCTGAATTGTGAACAGAATATGTTCCACCAGTTCTTAGCTTGTCTTCCGCTTCCCTTATCACTTGATTAGTAAATCCGCCCTGACCAGGAATAGATTTATAGTTTAATATGCCTTGATATAGGTCGGACTCTGTTTCGGTTAGAGGAGTGAATTTCAATTTTTCTTGTGCAAGTTTTTTAATTTGCTCATCTTCTGTGTTTTCAATTAAGTATCTTAATATTCTAGGGTTTTGCATCTTGGAGATAATAAATTCGATAATATCCGGATGATAATCTACCAGCATTATCATTTGTGCCCCTCTGCGTGACCCACCTTGCTCAACCAAATGAGTCAATTTTGCAATATCATCTAACCAAGATACCGAACCAGATGATTTACCATTTACTCCTCTAGCTAGCGCGTTACGTGGACGAAGTGTGGATCCGTTGGTACCGACTCCTCCACCTCTACTCATAATCTCCATTACTTGCTTACGATGCTCTGAAATACCTTCACGGGAGTCTTTTACATATGGCATAACATAACAGTTAAAGTACGTTACTTCCGTGTCGGACCCGGCACCGTATAATACTCTGCCTGCAGGAATGAAGTTTAAATTGGCTAATTCTTTATAAAACTTTTCAAACGAGCGTTTACGAAGATCTTCCGTTGGCTCAACACTTGCAAGACCTGTCGCATTACGTTTAGCAATCTGTTCATAGAATACTTCTAGAGGTTTATCAATACTATCTAACCCTCTTTTAACAACGCCAGTCTCTGCTTCCTCGCCATCTAATACAGAAGCATAATCCGGTTCTACTTGAACAAGTGCCTCATTGTTTATACGATCAATAGATTTGATAAATCCTAATCCTCTAGCTGGAAACTTTGGATCCGCCTTAACCGTTAAAACAACAAAATCTCCTTCTTTTAATGTCTTTTTCTCTGTATCTTTAAAGGAATAGCGGTCTAGCATGACCAACCTTGATACACCCTTATGTAGTAATTTCATATCTGGTGTAATAGGGTGTACCTGTGGAAATTCCTTGATGTCTTCATTAAGCATATCCACATTAATATTCGTTTTTGATTCGACAACCGTAGACATTTTATCTCTCCTTTTGACATATAACTAATTCTATTAAACTAGAATTTTCATTAGTAATACCATACCATATTTAGGTAAACAATTACAATATGTTGTATGTAAATTTTACAAAAAACACAATATATAGTACAAAAGGCATAATAGGTCGTTTTTGTCAATAATCAATAATAAGCAAAAAGCTAAGAAAACGGATGATTTCAAGAGAAAATACAATGTAATTATACTAAATCCAAGAAATTCTACTATTGCCATTTTGAATGCCTATATGATATTGAAGAACCGGTCGACACTTTTCGACTTCTAAACTTCTATCATATCTATAGAAAAACTTTGATAAAAACAAGCATTCATCCTATAATAAGATAGTATAAAGTGAAAGACGGGGGATTTATAGATGGAGTATCTTTTATTAGCACTAATCATACTGATTGTTATACAAGTATTTCGTTACTTTAGACAACGAAATTACTTAAAAACATTAACTGAAGAACAATTCCGCGAAGGCTATCGCAAAGCACAATTAATTGATGTAAGAGAGCCACAGGAATTTAAAAATGGTCATATTCTAGGTTCTAGAAATATTCCAGTTACACAAATGAAGCAACGCTTAATCGAAGTTCGAAAAGATAAGCCGGTATATCTTTACTGCCAAGGTGGAGCGCGTTCTGCTAGAGCGGCTCAACTTCTTTATAAAAAAGGATACAAAGATATCTACCAATTAAAAGGCGGATTCAAAAAGTGGACTGGAAAAGTTAAAAGAGGATAATGAATCAAATAACGCCTTAGGTGCATTCACCTAAGGCGTTTCTTCTTATCCTTTGTAATAACGTAAAATTGGCTTTCTAGCAGCAGTTGTTTCATCCATCCGCTTCACAACCGTATTATGAGGAGCTTCCTGAACAATTTCAGGGTTTTCTTCTGCTTCCTTAGCTATCGTTAACATCGTTTCAATAAATCCATCTAATGTTTCCTTCGATTCTGTTTCTGTCGGTTCAACCATCAATGCTTCTTCCACATTTAATGGGAAGTAAATAGTTGGTGGATGATAGCCAAAGTCAAGAAGACGTTTTGCAATATCTAATGTACGCACACCTAACTTCTTCTGTCTTCTACCAGAAAGAACAAACTCATGCTTACAATGTTGTGGATATGGTAAATCATAAGCTTTCTCTAGCTTACGCATCATGTAATTTGCATTTAAAACGGCATACTCACTAACCTTTTTAAGGCCTTCGCCACCCATTGTACGAATATACGTGTAAGCTCGTAAGTTAATACCAAAGTTTCCATAATATGGTTTTACTCGCCCGATTGACTTTGGACGATCATATTCAAATGTATAGAAATCATCTTGCTTTATAATTAATGGTTTTGGTAAGAATGGTTCTAATTCCGCTGAAACCCCAACTGGACCTGAACCAGGACCTCCACCACCATGTGGACCAGTGAATGTTTTGTGTAAGTTAAGATGTACAACATCAAATCCCATATCTCCAGGACGGGCATAGCCCATAATCGCATTTAGATTTGCTCCATCATAATAAAGCTTACCTCCAGCTTCATGTACAATTTCTGCCATCTCTAGAATTTCCGTTTCAAACAATCCCAATGTGTTTGGGTTTGTTAACATTAATGCGGCTGTATCTTCCCCTACTACCCGCTTTAAGTCCTCTAGATCAACTAATCCTTTTTCATTTGATTTTACTGTGACAGCTTCAAAGCCGGCAACAGTTGCAGAGGCTGGGTTCGTACCATGTGCTGAATCAGGAACGATTACCTTTGTACGATGGAAGTCTCCATTAGCTTCATGAAAGGCACGAATCATCATTAGTCCTGTCCACTCACCATGAGCCCCAGCAGCTGATTGTAAAGAAACACCAGCCATTCCTGTAATTTCCTTTAAAGATTCCTGTAAGTCATACATCATTTCAAGAGCGCCTTGCACCGTCTTAGGGTCTTGGTACGGATGGATATGGGTAAATCCTTCTAGACGTGCAACATCCTCATTTATTTTTGGATTATATTTCATCGTACAAGAACCTAGTGGATAAAAGCCTGAATCGACCCCATAGTTTCGGTTCGATAATCCTGTATAATGACGGATAATATCTAGTTCACTCACTTCTGGTAAGTCAGGAGCCTCTTGTCTAACATAATCATCCGTTAACTCCGCTTCCAAATCCACCTCTGGAACATCAATGTCTGGTAAGTTAAAGCTAACTCTTCCCTCTTTACTTCGTTCAAAAATTAATGGAAAGTCTTGATTACTCATGGATATCCCCCAATTCCTTCACAAAAGCATCAATATCATCTTTTGTACGAATTTCTGTTACAGCAACTAACATATGTCCCTCAAGTTCCGGATAGTAAGTCGATAAATCGTAACCTCCAATGAAGCCTTTCTCCAATAATTGATCATTCGCAACGCTGACAGAAACAGGAAGCTTTACAACAATCTCATTAAAGAATGACCCTTCCGCTACAACTTCCAATCCTGCTTCAACTAATTTTCTCTTAGCATATCGTGCTTTTTGCATATTAAGCTCAGACATTTTTCTTATTCCATGCTTACCGATGGAACTCATAGCAACAGCACTTGCTAATGCATTCAGCGCTTGATTGGAACAAATATTTGATGTAGCTTTATCACGGCGAATATGCTGTTCCCTAGCTTGCAAGGTTAATACAAATCCACGTAGACCATTCTCATCTTTCGTTTGACCAACTAAACGGCCTGGAACTTTACGCATTAATTTTTCAGTTGTAGCAAAATAACCACAATGTGGTCCACCAAATTGAGCTGGAATACCAAATACTTGCGTATCCCCTACAACGATATCTGCACCAAACTTCCCAGGTGGTGTTAAATATCCTAGTGCTAGTGGATTACTAGATACGATGAACATCGCTTTTGGTTGTTCATCTAGTAAGGCTCTGAGCTCTGCTAATGGTTCAATTTGACCAAAGAAGTTAGGATATTGAACGACAACACTAGCTGTATTCTCATCTAGTTCACTTGCTAATTGTTCTAAATTCGTGCGACCGTTTACATGATCAATATAAACGATTTCTAAGTTTTGACCTTTTCCATATGTTTCAATAACAGCTTGGGATTCTGGATGTATAGCTCTTGAAACTAATACTTTTTTCTTTCTCGTTTGGCCAGCACTTAAATTAACCGCTTCCGCTAGCGATGTACCACCATCGTACATAGAAGAGTTTGCTACTGGCATTCCTGTTAATTCGGAAATCATCGTTTGAAATTCAAAGATTGCTTGTAATTCCCCTTGAGAGATTTCAGGTTGATAAGGTGTATAAGCCGTATAAAATTCAGATCTAGAAATTACATGGTCTACAACAGAAGGTATAAAGTGATCATATACACCTGCCCCAAGGAATGATGTATATTCTTTTACGTTATAGTTTTTGTTGGCCATTTGAACAAGTTCTTTTTTAAGCTCATGCTCGCTAGTTGGTGTCTTTAAATTTAAGTCTTGCTTTAGTCTAACCTTTTCAGGGATATCAGAGAACAATTCATCTGTTGAAGAAACACCAATTGTATCCAACATCTCTTTTTTGTCTGTTTCAGTCATTGGTAAATAACGAAAATCCACAATAATTCCCTCCCTATTAATCTTTCTTTAAAAATGTTCTAGGAATAACACTAGCACGAAGACGACGTTTTCTTACTTGAACTTCAAGTTCTGTGCCTTCTTTAGCAAATTCAGTTTTAATAAATGCTAAACCAATATTCTTCTGTAAGGTTGGGGATTGCGTGCCTGAGGTTACAACACCAATCTCCTCTGCGCCAGCAAATACTTCATATCCATGACGAGGAATTCCTTTATCTAACATTTCTATACCAACAATTTTACGTTTTGTACCACTTTCTACTTGCTCTTTTAAAACGTCTTTCCCAATGAAATCCGCTTCTTTATTTACCTTTACCGCAAAACCAAGACCAGCTTCAATTGGTGTGATTGTAGCAGATAATTCTTGACCGTATAATGGTAGGTTAGCTTCAAACCGGAGCGTATCTCTTGCCCCAAGCCCTACAGGTAGGAGCCCTTTATCACTACCAGCTTCAAGTATAAGGTTCCATAGACCTGGTCCATCCTCTTTCGCGATGTATAACTCAAAACCATCTTCACCTGTATATCCAGTCCTAGACACTAAGGCAGGAGATTGTATTCCATTAAATTGAACTTCTTGTTCAAATCTAAAAAACTTAATTGCACTTAAATTTGTGCTAGTAATTGTTTGTAATATTTCTTCTGCTTTTGGACCTTGTAAGGCAAGCTGTGCATATTCTGATGATACATTTTGAATGGTTACTTCATCAGACGAAAGATGATTATTTTTTACCATCCATTCATAATCCTTCTCCGTATTAGCAGCATTAACAACAACTAGATATCGCTGTTCATCAAGCATATAGATTAGAAAATCATCTACTGTACCCCCATCTTCATAGCACATAAACGCATATTGTGCTTTGCCTGGTACTAATTTGGATACATCATTCGTAGTCACATATTGCAAATAATCAAGGGCTTTTGGTCCTGTTACCATGATTTCGCCCATATGGGAGACATCAAACAAACCTGCTTTTGTTCTTGTAGCTTCATGTTCTTCTTTGATGCTAGAAAATTGGACAGGTAAATCCCATCCTCCAAAGTCAATTGTCTTTGCCCCAAACTTTTCATATTCAGGATAGATTGGGGTTCTTTTTAGTTCACTCACATTTCCCACTCCCTTTTTAAATTTTCTAACTTTTAACCATAAAAATAGAGACAGTATTAAAGGAAAACTATCCTTAAAAATACTGCCTCTGTCCTGTAACCAGAAAGTTTAGCACCTTTTATATTGAAAGATGCGTGCATCGTGGGTGGTTTACTATGTAAACACTCTCCAGAGGTGCGTCCTACAAGAGTTCTTTTGCCTGAGAGATTCGCGTATCTGCTTGCTCCTTCGGCGTTACTAAATCGATGAACGATTAGTAATCTCTCCCCTTGTAATCATTCGCTTTTATGAAATTCTCACTTTTGGTTATACTATGTATCAAAACGCTTTTGTTACTTTAGATTTCGCTACCATTATACCATACAACTATTAAAATGTATCCTTTATATTTATTCGATTATGAAACTACTGATAAAGGAAGAATAGAATGAAAAATATAGATATTATTCATGAAACAAGCTTTATTGACACACTAGAGGAGAAGTTAGACCAAGATGGTCCTTTTTCGTCTTGGGAACTTTTTAAAATGGCATATGATGCTGAACTAACAACCATTACGAAGGATTTTCATGGTTTACGAGCTTTGGAGTTTTTACCACATATGAATTTTCTACCACATCAAATAGAAACTGCAAAACAAGCTATAGAAGAGATGAATGGTCGGGCAATACTTGCTGATGAAGTTGGTTTAGGAAAGACAATTGAAGCAGGACTTATTTTAAAAGAATATATGATTCGTGGCTTAGTGAAAAAGATCTTAATCCTTGTTCCTGCTTCTTTAGTAAATCAATGGGTGAAAGAACTAAATGAAAAATTCTTTATACCTGCTGCCACCTTTCGTAAACATTATCCTTGGGATCAATATGATATTATTGTTACTTCTATTGATACAGCTAAACGCTCGCCACATCGAGAAGCAATTTTAGATATCAATTATGACTTAATATTGATTGATGAAGCTCATAAGATAAAAAACCATAAAACGAAAAACTATGAATTTGTTCGCGCACTGAAGAAAAAATATTGTCTATTACTCACTGCAACTCCTGTGCAAAATCAGCTAATCGAAATTTTTAACTTAGTTTCTATCTTAAAGCCTGGTCATTTAGGAAATTATGAATCATTCTTAGAGAAATATGGTAGAGACCGTAAGAAAATCAATCAAGATGTGTATTTAAAGCAGTTAGTACAGAAAGTTATGGTGCGAAATACAAGAAAAGATACAATGCTAGATAATGCGAAACGTCACATCGAAACCGTCTGGGTTGATTTCACGCCAGAAGAATATGAAGTATATAACGAGCTAGATCGAACCTTTCAACCCTTTTCGTCCTTTTCTAAGATTACATTTTTACGAGAGCTATGTTCATCGAGAGAGGCATGTTTTCTTTCCTTACAGAAATTTGCGAATGACGAGGAAAATCAAGGAAGAGAAGTGTTACTGCCAATCATTGATAAAATTGGCCAGTTGCCTCATCATGCAAAAGCTCTAAGAGTTGTTGAACTAATTAAACAAATTGGGGATGAGAAAGTAATTATCTTTACAGAATATCGCGCCTCTCAGTTGTATCTCCAATGGTATTTACAACAGCATGGAATTACTTCTGTTCCATTTCGTGGAGGCTTTAAACGAGGGAAAAAAGATTGGATGAAGCAACTGTTCAAAGATAAAGCACAAGTATTAATTGCGACAGAAGCAGGTGGAGAAGGTATTAACTTGCAATTTTGTAATTATATGATTAATTATGATCTTCCATGGAATCCAATGCGACTTGAACAACGTATTGGAAGAATCCACCGATATGGACAAGAAAAGGATGTTTACATCTATAATTTTGCTATTCGACACACGCTTGAGGAACACATCATGAAACTACTTTATGAGAAAATTGCTCTGTTTGAAAAAGTAATTGGACATTTAGATGACATTCTAGCTGAATTAAATATTGATAGCTTTGAGGGGGAAGTAAAAGCCATCATGAATGAATCTTCTTCCACAGGTGAAGTGAAGATTAAATTGGATAATTTGGCATCTATTATTCAACACACGCATCAGAATACATTCCAAGAGGAGTCTCACTATGGCAATTAATCTCAATTCCTTCTTAGAAGACTATTTTACAGCTCATCATTGTGAAATCTTATCCAATCAAGATGGCGTTCTTAAAGTTCAACTAAATGAAAAAATGGATCGAGCACTAATGAACAGACCGTTTTATTGGCATTATATTAAAAAAATGGGACGGGATGGCGACCCGATGCCGCTTACTCTCATAACGAATCAAGATTCACTTGAGGAACAAGGGGAACGTATACACTTTGGAAGCCCTAGGTTACAACAGATTTTAAACCATTTAAAGGAACATGAACGGTATACCAGATTATTCGAAGTTGTTCACGCTAACGAAAATACAGCCTTACATCCGTGGCTAGTTGTTAATATAAAGATTAGTTACATTGGTAAACTTAAAAAGGATGAGGTATTTTCGATTGGTCTCAATTTAATTAACGGAATCATGAAAACAGAAATGATGGATTCCTTGCTGGACAAAGATTTTCAAGCGCAGATTTCCGATTATTGCTATACAATCACGCCGCTTATTAAACTGAAGAGTGGTTATAACCGAATCTTCTCTGTCATAAATCAATATATTCATGACACGGAACACGAATGGGCAAAAGAGTCCCTAGAAGAGTTGGAGACGGAAGTTGATTTACTAAAGCACTTTTACGAGGGTGATCGTGATGAAGATCTAGATCAGATGGAAAAGGAATTGCAAGACTTAAATGAACGATATAAACCTAAGATACAATTGAAGGTTATTAATGGTGGTATTTTTTATCTCTCAACAAAATAAGGATGTCTCACAAGGGTCTGACGAATTCATTACATGGGTTATGTCAGACCCTTCTCGCTTGAGACACCCTCATTCTGCTCGCTTGAACATTGACTTAATCGCTACAGGCAAAACACCAAACCATCTATTTCCAATTGTAGGACTATGTCGTTGAGCTTTTTGTTCCATTTTCCTTTGTTTACGCTCATCCTTAGGGAGATCCATATACGAAACAACTTGCTGTGTCATAAACTTTACATAGTCATTTCCTTTGATACTTATCACCTCTTTTTGCAAGGATTATTTTTATTCTTCACCTTCCAAAATCCCTTTATACCTACATATGTCTATTATTTCCTGAACGAGTTCTTCGACAGAACGATTATCACAGTCAATGGTATAGTCAGCACACGCTTCATACATCTTTACCCGGATAGAAAACAAAACATCGGTCTGACTTCCTTCTTTCCACAACGGTCTCGACTTATCGTTTGCAAGCCGAGTTTTTATAATATCTAAAGAAGTTCTCAGATAAATAATAATGCCGTTATTTTTCATGAAGTGTATATTTTCACTACGTTCTACAATCCCCCCGCCAGTTGAAATAATAGGAGCCTGCCTTGTTAATTTTAGGGCATCTGTCTCATACGACCGAAATGCATCTTCCCCTTCCTCTTTAAAGATATCTGATATGTTATAATTCATTTCTTCAATCAGATTATCTATATCGATATAGTTCATATTAAGTGTTTTACTCAAATGTCGGGCAACTGTTGTTTTACCACTACCCATAAAGCCAATTAAAAACAATTGCTTCATAAAAAATACCCCTTAAAAAATTTTTTTGTAAAAAAAAGAAGGAATTAGCAATTTAGTGTCGAAAGAAATATATAAACAAATTGGGAGGTGTTTTATATTGAACACAGTTGAGAGTCTCTCAGAAAAGATCATTACCACTGCCATTAACCGACAAGCCACTGATATCCACTTCTATCCCTTCGAATCAGATACAAACATCTATTTCAGAATTCATGGTAAGCGAATACTATATCAGTCCATCCTCACATCACTTTACGATTCATTGCTCACTTATTATAAGTTTACATCAGGAATGGATATTGGTGAAATAAGAAAACCACAAAACGGAACAATTTCTTACCCTACAGCATCAACAAAATACTCCTTACGTCTATCCACGCTCCCTGTCAACCATTTGGAAAGCCTTGCTATCCGTATTCTTCCGCAGGATCAAACCCTTTCACTTGATCAACTCTTTCTCTTTAAGCATCAATTAAATAGAATAAAAAAATGGATGGATACGAAAGCTGGATTAATCTTGTTCTCTGGTCCTACTGGTAGTGGTAAAACAACTACACTTTATGCATTACTGGAGTCAGCCTTGAAAGAGGAAGCCTTCCAAACCATCACTCTTGAAGATCCTATAGAAAAGAACATTCAAAATATCCTCCAAGTCCAAGTGAATGAAAAAGCTGGCATTACCTATCAAGCCGGCCTAAAAGCCGCTCTTCGACATGACCCGGATATTATTATGGTAGGTGAGATACGTGATAAAGAAACTGCACAATTTGCTTTTGAGGCTTCGTTAACGGGACACCTAGTCCTAAGTACCATTCATGCAAAGAATACACAAGGTACCATTTATAGGCTTTTAGACATGGGAATAACACCGATGGAATTAGAGCAATCACTTATCGGGGTTTCCTCGATTCAATTACTACCTATTCGTACAAATAAACCTCAAGCACAACGAGCAGCTATCTTAGAGATACTAGATGGAGAACTATTAAAACAAGTCATTAGGGGAAAAGAAATCAATCTTAATCAATATATACATTCCTTTGATTATTTACGAAAGAAGGCATTGCGATATGGATTTATTTCAAAATCTACGTACGAAAATTTTTAAGCCCAGAGTACGAGCGGCTATCCAATTAAATTTTTTAAAGAGACTTTCTAGATCTTTATCAAATGGATATTCCATGTTATCTGCGCTAGAAACATTAAAATGGGATAAAAATCTATATTATCTCGCAGATGAGGTCAGCAAACATCTTAAAAATGGGCACAGCTTGGATTTCGCCTTAGATAAGATGCATTTTCATCCTATTATTACGAATTACCTTTATTTTGCTAAGGATTACGGTAACTTAGAAGAAAGTATTGAGAAGTGTCTTGTACTCTATGAAAGAAGATTAGAAAACACGAAGAAGTTCACGCAAGCTATTCGATACCCCATTATACTTATCATCCTTTTCTCCATAGCCTTCTTCTTTATTCAACATCAGGTCCTTCCCAATCTCTTAAACCTCTTTCAACAGAATGAACAAGACGCTTCAGTTATTCAACTTGTAATCAATATTTCCTCTATATCGTATTATAGCGTCATTATGTTAATACTTGTTTGCTTATTGACAATGTGGATTTGGCATTTCATTAAAAAAAGAGTACCTATAGAAACGCAAATCCACATCTATCGTCTAGTCCCCATTTACCGCAGCTATGTAAGACTAAACACTTCTTTTCTATTTTCTACTCATGTTGAATCTTTACTAAAAACAGGGTTGTCGATTAAAGATGTAATTGCAGTCCTCTCCACACAACAAAAACTACCAATTATTATGTACTATGCAAAGCACTTAACCAAGGGACTAAATCAAGGGATTCCTCTTGGACATATAATGGGACAGCTTAACTTTATCAGTCCACAACTTGCTTCCATTTTTCAAAAAAACAGTAATAGTGACACCTTAGAAAAAGATTTAGCAACCTATTCCAGTTTTCTAACTGATGAGCTAAATGAAAGAATTGTGAAGGTAATTACTTATGTTCAGCCAATCTTCTTCATTTTATTAGGTTTAATTATTATATTGATTTACTTATCACTAATGTTACCAATGTATCAATTCATAGAAACCATTTAAGGAGAGATATCACATGTATAAAAACCAAAAAGGATTTACTTTAATTGAAATGTTAGTCGTATTAATGATTGTATCTGTCTTAATGATACTCATTATCCCTAATCTAGGCAGTAAAAGTAAGGATGTACAAAGCAAAGGCTGCGAAGCGCTTGTGTCCGTTGTACAGACTCAGATAGACGCCTTCTACTTAGAATCCTATACGTATCCAGTTAGCTTAGAAGAGCTGGTGGAGAAAGATTATATTCGCGAAAATCAAATGCAATGCTCTAATAAAAACCTAGATTATAGACCTAGTGAGGGAAAAGTGTATGCGCCAAAAGAAGAAAACACGTAAACAATCAGGGTTCACTCTATTGGAAGTTCTAATAGTACTATCCATTTCGGTAATATTACTATCAATAGCAGTCCCACTAGCTCAACATTTGTTGCAGCAAAAAACGGAGGAAAAGGTACTTCATACATTTCTCTATGACATTCTTTACCTACAAAATCAATCCCTTTTAACAGAAGAACAATATTTACGAATAGCACTTTACAAGAAAAAATACACCATAGTAGGGATTAATAATGAAACTATTGAGCGAGAACTTCCAATTGGCTGGGAAATCGACCGACGAACCTTATCCGATATTTCATTTAATGAAAAAGGATCGATTAGAAAAGCTGGAACGATACAGATAATTACTCCTACCAACAAATACAATGTCGTTTTCCCACTTGGCAAAGGACGTGGTTATATTGAAAAACAGTAATGGCTTTGCCATAACCGAAGCATTAGTATCTTTTACAATCGTTATGGTCCTCTGTATAACCCTCCTTCCACTGTCTTCACTTGTTTCCCAAGAAAGAAATGTTTTAAGTCAAAAAAGGATCGTAATCTACCAATTACATGATGAATTACAAACTGCATTATGGGATGGAATTAATGAAGACATTATTCAACGAAACGTAGGATTCGCATTAGTAACCATTACGTTTTCTTCATCAGAAGGTGGGTTAATCGAGGGTTGTGCGTCATGGGTTAATAGTAGAAATAGGCAGGAAGAGGTATGTCTTTATGGAATCCACGAGAAATGAAGAAGGCTTTACTTTACTAAATCAGTTATTTGTTCTTGCTGTATTGCTACTTTGCATCCCGCTTCAAACAGTTATTTATAAAACCTTAACGGAAGTAACCTACTATGAACAAATTTCGATACAGCAATTTTTCCATTATATTCAAATGGATGTTAATCAAGCAACAACTTATCAATCCGATGGTAACAAAATAATTCTTACTTTGCCCAATGAAGACATCGTTACTTTCGAAGCTTATGGGGCTTTAATACGACGACAAGTTAATCATCAAGGTCATGAAATTTACCTTCGTGATATTCAACAATTTCAAGTCCTCCCTTTACCTTATGGTCTTAAAATTAAAATACAGTCCTTAGAAGGAGAGCATTATGAAAAAGTTATTGCGTTTTATGACTAGTGAAACAGGTATAATCCTCCCCTCTGTTCTATTCTTAACAGCATTTGTCTTAATTAATTTCACATCTAATTTAACCGCCTATCAACATGATTTGAAAATAACGAGCAGCTTAATCGAGCAAGTAAATGCACAAACATTGTACCAAATGGGTTATACATCGTATAAAAATGATTACCTTTCTAATACTATAGTTGAGGAAAACACCGAGTACCAATTCCCAAACGGAAAAGTTGTAGTACATCCAACCCTAATGGAAGATTTCCTTCATTTAACTATCAATATACAGACTCACCGGAACTATAAAGGTTCCTTTCAAAAGTCAATGAAGGTATATTCAGATGAGTAGTCTTTACTTTACTTAACTATTTTTCTAAAAAAATGAAGCCAATTGTTAACAAATTTCAAACTAATAATATGTTTCATTTACAATATTCGTCTACTTGTATATAATAACAATGATGACGTCACCAAAAAGGAGGGGAAAGGATGGACAGAATGTTTCGAGTCCTTGCCTTTTGGACTGGTATTTTTACTGTAATGTTTTATGTTGGTGGAATGACTAACACCGCATTACTATTCCTAGTTCAAACGGTATTTTTCCTAACAGTAAGTTACTTAAAATTATCTGAGCGTATGTACATGTACTTGTTCGGAGCTTATTGTACTGTTTTCATGATAGGTTTTACTTGGTATTCAGAATTTATCTTAGTGCCTGGATTCGGGCATTAAAAAACAAAAACCCTGCTTACATACTTTTCAACTGCAGGGTTTTTGTTTTGCTTATTTTTCTGAAACGAACGGATTATGAAGCTTCTCTTCCCCGATTACTGTCTTTGGCCCATGCCCAGGATAAACTACCGTTTCATCTTCCAGTTTATAAAGTTTGTTTTGGATAGAATCAGTTATAATAGCATAATCTCCTCCAGGTAAATCCGTTCTACCAATCCCTCGATAAAATAATACATCACCACTGAAGATGATATGTTCCTCTTTTACTAGAAAACTTATACTCCCTGGAGAATGACCTGGAGTATATATTACTTCAAAGTCAAACGGCCCTAGCGAAAACCCTCCTGTTTCCAATAAATAATCTGGTGCGTCTGTTTTGGTTTCGGCCCCAATGAAAAATGTAGACCGATTAAGACTTGGATCCATTAACCAGCTGGCTTCCTCACGGTGCATGTAAACCTTAATATGATAATGATGACGCAATTCATCCACTGCACCGATGTGGTCAAAATGTGCATGAGTTAATAAAATGGCAATGGGTTCAATTTTTTCTAGTGATAGCCATTGTATAACTTTATTAGCTTCACCACCAGGATCAATAATAATGGCCTTGTTCTCTTTATATATTATGTAACAATTTGTCCCTAATGGTCCTAATGAAAATTGTTTGATGTTCATACGTATACCCCCTTCTTCCTAAGAATGTGAAGAAATTAGAAATATTTAGTGATATCCTCGACAAAACTAAAAATTTATACTAGAATAAATGTGGTAGTATGATACATATTAATATAAATGATTTTATTAGACAAACAAAGAATTTCAGCATTCTTAAGGAGGTAAATAGTTACAATGTCACCACATATAGTATTAGGTATCATCTTTTTAGTTGTAGCAATCGTGGCAATAGTATCTGTTATTCGTCAGCTAAAATACCGAAACTTTTTAGCACTAGGATTCTCTGTACTTACTGCTCTTGCTTTTGGATTTTTCTCAATAAGTACTATTATTTCCGTATTAAAAGATTCTCTATAATAAAAAAAGCTGCTTCGGCAGCTTTTTTTATTTGTCTTTATTTCTATTTGCTTTCTGGCAATACCAACGACTAGACTAAAACGAACTACTCTCTCCAAAGTAGACTTGCCTATTCTTCATCCTTGAAATTAACAAATCGGAATAGATCACCATAGATAATATCATCTGAATGAGTAAGTTCTTCCTTAACAGTCTCATTCAATGACATACAGGCTTCTGCATCTACCTCTTCCAAAAGCTCTCCACTGCTAAAGTCATAACAGCTATCATTCGTATAAATGTAATCCTCTGTTATATAGTCACCATTTCGAAGTGCGATATAATCTTTCCTATTAGAATTAAATATGTCATTTCCAAAGTAAATGTCATTATCATATTCGATTCCCAACAGATTAAGTATCGTTGGCTTCATATCGATTTGACCGGAGATAGTTGATTTAACTTCACCTTTTCCATGTCCAGGTATATGAATAAACAACGGTACTCGTTGTAACTGTACATGATCATACGGAGTTATTTCTTCCTTTTCTAGATATTGACTCATCGCTTTATTGTGGTTAGAACTAATTCCATAATGGTCACCCATAATAATGATAATAGAGTCTTCGTACATTCCAGAATTTTTTAATAGTGTAAAAAACTCTTCAATAGATTCGTCCATATATCTAACAGTCGGGAAGAAGTTATTTAATGTATTAGAATTTGAATCATAACGATCAATTGATTTATCCTGCTCATCTAACTCAAAAGGAAAATGGTTAGTTAACGTAATAAACTTAGCATAGAAAGGTTCTTCTAATGTTTGTAAATATTTCATGGACTGCTCAAAGAATGGTTTATCCTTTAAGCCCCAACCAATACTATTATTCTCATTTACCTCATATGCCTCTACGTCATAAAAGTAATCAAAACCTAGGTTTGGATACATCTGGTCTCGATTATAGAAGCTATCATTATTCGCATGAAATACTGTAGTATAATATCCTTTTTCTCCTAACATTTCAGGAAGCGCATGGTAATCGTTTTGGGCATGTGTATAAAATACCGCACCTCTTGGTAAAGGATATAACGAGTTCTCTGTTAAAAACTCAGAATCTGATGTTTTGCCTTGTTCGGTTTGATGATAGAAGTTTTCGAAATAATACGTATCCTCATCTTCTACTAAGCTATTTAAAAAAGGCGTTATCTCCTGTCCGTTGACTGTATTGTTAATAACAAAGCTTTGAATAGATTCAGCAGAAATAAATATAACATTTTTACCTTCCGCTACTCCAAATAAGTCTGATTTCCCATCCAGTTCAATAACTGTATCAACATATTCTTTAATACCAGGTAATTCGCTGCCATCCGCAAATACATGCTGAGTTTTTACCTTAGAGTGAAGAACAGCATCATACACATGGTAGTTAAATAACCCAATATACTTAACAAGGTATTCTCGATCAAATGCACGTGTAAATAATTGTGGTCTTTCCATTTCAGCTAAGAAGAAGTTTCCTACCATTAGGGCTAACGATAGAGCTAAAGCAAAAACCTTCCCACTCCTTGGGTAACTCGTAACGCTATTTTCTTGTTGTTTTTTACTTAAATACCAAATAGCTATAACATCAGCAAATAGTAAAATATCGTAAAATTTTATTAGGGATAGGATACTAGACCCTAAATCTCCAGCATTTCCACCTTGCATTAACTGAGGTATGGTAATAAAATCTGAGAACGACCGATAGAATACTAGATTCGCAAAAATCACTAACGTTCCAAATAAAGCCATATACCGTAAATATTTCATTTGTCTTTCGGGTTTCTTAATCCACACACTCAGTGCAAATATTAAAAAAGCCGAGACGAATGGATTGATAAAGAGGATGAACTCCTGCACCGTATTTTCCAATTCAAGACTAAATAGAAAACGATATACAATATAGGTCTTAATTCCAAATATTAGCGTAGCTATTACATATAAAGGAAGCTTTATTCCTTTAATATTCATAACATTTCCTCCTAAGAAACTGTTGCTTTAATATATGATTACTTGTGCATACTGTAACGGCACAAATGTAACCCTTGAAAAACATACTATCCAATAAGACGATTTAAAACACAAAAAGGTTTCAAAATCATGACATTTTTTAGGAGAAATAAAATTTATAGGTTCATTTTTTCCTTGACTAAATAAGCAGCACCAATGATTCCAGCATCATTTCCAAGCTCGGCAATTCTTATTTCACATACTTCACTGGTTCGTGGGAGCGCATATTTTGTAAAGGAATTTTTAATAGGTTGTAACAATGTTTCCCCAGCTTTTGAAACTCCCCCACCGATTAAAATCTTTGATGGATTAAGTGTAGCAGCTAAGTTTGCTAAAACTAATCCTAGGGTGTCTGCGGTAGCAACTATAATTCGGTTACTTTCTTCATCCCCTAGCTCTGCTAATTCGAATACGTGCTTTGCCGTAATTTCTCTATTAGATTGATAGATTTCAGCTAATTTAGAGTTAGGTTCTCCCTCAATCACCTTCATCGCTTGGCGTGCAATACCGGTTGCTGATGCAACAGTTTCAAGACAACCTATACGACCACAATTACATGAATAACCTGTAGGATCAACTGTAATATGACCTATTTCTCCAGCTGTACCGTTAGCTCCATTTAGAATAGAACCTGCAGCAATAATACCGCCACCAACACCAGTACCGAGGGTAACGGCAATGATATCACTTGCTCCGTGACCGGCACCTAACCAGTTCTCTCCTAGCACAGCTATATTCGCGTCATTTTCAACAAATACGGGTAAACCGGTTTTATTAGACATATAGTCCGTTAGCTTCATTTCTTTCCATCCAATGTTTACTGCTTCATAAACATACCCGTTTACACCATCTATAAAACCTGGAGCCCCGATACCAATCCCAAGAATATCTTCTTTACTTATAGATATTTCGGTTATTTTCGATAATACAGATTCCCAAATATCATTAATGACAGAGGTCCCATCTGAGGATTTTTTTGTTTTAATTTCCCACTTCTGAATAATTTCACCACTTATCGTGATCAAACCAATTTTTACTGTAGTACCTCCTATATCTACTCCAACGATTACACTTTTATTCATTGTTTATCACCTTTTTTATGAATTTAACTTGTTCATTTCTTGACGGAGAATAAGGATTGCAAGTCGATACTCTTCCACATCGATTAGACCAAATTTATACATTTCCTTTATCTCATCTAGCATAAGTTCCAAATCAGTTAGTCGATTACCTGTATAGATAAAGGTTCCAAACTTTTTTAACACCTGTTGAACATCATACACTGTTTTCATTTCAATCACCAAATTTTATTATACCAAATTTTCTATAAAGTGATATAGTTTTTCTCCATGAAAAAAGACCCAAATCTCAGCGATCAGGGTCTTGTGGGTGTAGAATAGATGGCCTTTTCCTTTTAAGAGGTATAGGTGTGCGAATGAAAACATCACGAAAGGCACGAAATGAAAATGGTAAAACTGGCCAAAAGTAAGGTATCTCAAATGACTTCATGCGAACAGTATATAAAATCCATAAAAGGGTTCCTATCAGATACCCTTCCACACCAAATGCAGCAGCTGACAGTAATAAGAAGAGGCGAACCATACGATTGGCTAGACTCATTTCGTAACTAGGTGTTGCATATGTTCCAATTGCTGCAATCGCAAGGTATAAGATAACTTCATATGAAAATAAACCTACCTCAATTGCGACTTGTCCAATTAAGATTGCTGCAACTAATCCGATCGCTGTAGCTAGCGATGTTGGCGTATGAATGGCGGCCATCCGTAGAATATCAATACCTAATTCAGCAATAATAAATTGAAGTAAGATTGGAACGGTCCCAAGCTCATTAGGGCCAATGAATTCCATCCCCTTAGGCAGGAGTTCTGGATTGACAGAGAACAAATAATATAACGGCAAAATAAAAATAGATAACCATACTGCAATGAATCGTACAAATCGTAAATACGCTCCAACTATTGGCTTTTGTCGATATTCTTCCGCATGCTGTAGATGATGCCAATAGGTTGTCGGAGTAATCATGACACTTGGAGAACCATCTATAAACAGTAATATGTGTCCTTCATACAAGTGTGCAGCCGCTGTATCAGGCCTTTCGGTATATCGAACGGTCGGAAATGGATTCCAATGTCGACCGCTAATATACTCTTCAATTGTTTTTTCCGCCATTGGCAAACCATCTGTATCGATTTCTTTCAATTTACTTTTAAGATCTTTTACCCTATTCTCATCTGCAATATCCTCTAAATAACATATACAAATGTCAGTAAGTGATCTTCTACCAATTTGCATGTATTCCATTCGCAATGAACGATCACGAACTCTTCTTCTGGTAAGAGCAGTATTAAAAACAATTGTTTCTACATATCCATCTCTTGAACCTCTGACAACTCTCTCTAAATCCGGCTCTCCAGGTGAACGTACAGGATACGTTCTAGCATCAATAATAATAACCTTATTAATACCTTCCACTATTAGAGCAGTTGGCCCGCCTAATACCGTGTCCGCTGCCTGATTCAGATCATCAACTTGATCTAATTCAATATATGGAATATATCGCTTCATTAATTTAGTAAGTGCATCTGGTTCCAAATCATCGGGTTCAAGTTTTGCTAAAAATTTCATGAGTAAATGTAAAATGTCATCTTTAGCAAATCCATCGATAAAAAACATGGACATCTTTCTGTCTGCATACTCTAAGTCTAAATTGACGATATCAAAGCTCTTATCCACTTGTAAACGGTCTTGCATATAGGAGTTGTTCTGTTCATAGGTCGAAAATAAAGGTTGTTTTTCTTTTTCCATAATTCCTCCATGCAAACATTTATTCATTACTCTATTTTTTGCATGTCTACTATTTCTATTCACTCTCCTTATTCATAATCTATTATTTGACTTCATATAATGAATAAACTATTTCTAGTAAGGATGAGAAAAGATGAAGAAATTATTAATTATCCTACTGTTTATATCGATTACAACCGCCGGAATCTATTACGCACAAGAAGTAAAAAGCACACCTACGATAACGTATTTCCCCATTGATTATCGGACAAGCTTTGATTCAGCTAAAACCAACTTAGAACTATATTCCTCAGATGACAATAATGCTTATGAGATTCTGTGGCATGTAAAATCTAAGTCGGAGACTCCGATGTATTTAAGACAAGATGTGTCTCTACTATTTGCAGATGGGAAACTAATGGGGATGCGTAGCCAGTGGAGAGAAAATACAGATACGATTCAGTTTAGGGAGAAGTTTTCTTCCGATAAGAATCATCAATGGGAGACTATTACATTTCATTACGGAGAAATCCATACGAATGAAGATATTAATAGTATTCAGCACATGTCCCACGATCAACTCTATGTTTTTAAAGAACACACACGCTTTATTGGTTTTCATAGTAATCAGTCCAATCTGATTACGAAGCTATTATTAGATGAATCAATGAAAGAGAATTTACTGGCACATTGGCAAGATCTACTATTTCACTTTCACCTAGATATTAATAATTACTATAGTATTCCGCTTACCAGTCTCTATCGATACCAGGAGAATCCGCTTCCTACTTTAAATCAAAAAAATACAGACCGTGTTATCGGTCAGCTATGGGAAGGTCTATATAAAAACTACATTATTCCAAATATTGATTCCAAAGAAAATCTCAACAGTTTTATGCCTCTAATTCTAATTGATAAAAACGGAGAATCACTTCTTGTAATATACGAGATAAACGGTAAGAAGGAAAAACTTATTCAAAAAATTAGGTGATTAGTACAAATGTACTTAATCACCTTTTAATTTTTCACCTGTAATAGTTTCATACATCTCTTCAACGTTATTGTCACTTGGTTTTAATTCATAAGCTTGTTTAATCATCGCTTCTGCTTTGCTATCGCCTAATTCATGATAAAGTATCGCCAGGTTATAAAAAGCTTCAGGAAGCTCATTTGGATTTTCTAATACTTGAATGCATTGTTCTAAGTCTACGACAGCTAGTTCAATTTCATTTAACTGGATGTAGGCGTAAGAACGTTGAAACAGTAAGATAGCTTCCATGTCATCTGGGTCTTCTAATCCTTTTGAGGCACTCTCTACAACTTCTTCATAACGTTCCTCTAGTAAGAGTCTATCAATGTTCATCAAATGATAACTTGCATCTGCATTATTATACTGAATTGCAAATGTATAAAGACCGTTTGCTAATACAAAGTAAACAATTAAGGAAACAACCTGCACTACCATTTTTCTTTTCTTTGGAAAATGTACAATACCAGCAGCAACGAAACCAGCAATTAAACCGCCAAAATGAGCAGCAACATCCAATTGAGGCAACACAAACCCTAAAATGACATTTATTCCAAGTAGGATAAGAATATCCTTGCCTATTGTTTGAAAAAAGATTCGTTTGTGGAATAGTCCAAAATATATAAAGGCACCAAATAATCCGTATAGTGCTCCAGATGCTCCAGCAGATAGGTTAGTGACAAATGTAAAACTGGTGATTCCACCACCAATTCCGGCTAGTAGAAAGATAAAAAGGAATCGTGATGAACCGTAGATTTTTTCGGCCAGTGATCCAAAATAGAAAAGAAATAACATATTGGAAGCAAAATGAATCAAGCCAATATGTAAAAACATAGAGGTTATTATTCTCCACCATTCACCTTCGATAATAAGTGGATTATACTTGGCCCCATATTCAATCAATGTAGTATGGTTCTCGCTTCCTCCATTTAATTCTAGAAGTAGGAATAGGATAGCATTTATAACTATCAATAAATAAGTAACAATTGGTTTACCATAGCTTAGAATACTTTCTTCTTTTTTCTTTTTCTCCTGCATTAATTTGTATAGTGCTAACTTTTTCCGATTAACTGTCTCTTCCATTTGATCCACTGCAACTGTTTCCGAATCATCTACAAAGGAGACATGAATATTTTTCTCTAGTCTATTACGCTCAGGAAAAACTTCCTCACCAGATAAATAATACGTCATCATACGGATGGGGTTCTTCTCTTGAAAGACCAGTGGTTTTTTAAGAATTTCCCAGTCATCGATAGGTGTATGTGGGGAAATATAAACATTATGTACCGTTACATCTTTTCCTTTAAGCAATTTACGCATGGCACTAGTTTTTTGGAATACAATGGCTATATCTTTTTTTAAGTGGTTTTTCCAATCGAATCCTATGGTTGAGATTCTTACAATTTTTGATGTTTTGTCCGCATACTTTTCCAGCCAAATCTCTTCCATGTTATTGTTTAGATATAAGATTTGAAAATCGCTTTCTGTAACTAATTGATGTGCATACGTGTACATAATATATTTTGCTGTTTGCTCAGTTTGCTCCATTTGCTCCCCTCCCTTATTTATCATATCAAATACTATTGATAATTGCTTTTCTTATAAATCTACACATAAAAAAAGAAGCTGTTTAATCAGCCTCTTTGTGCAAGTGTTTAGGTAGTTGAGTCTGTAGTCTCTTTAAATATACTCGGTAGAATGTTCTTTCTAATCGATGGTAAATTCATGGAGATGGAAACAGCCAATTTTCTTAAAAAACTAACAGCAAGCATAGCATTCATAATCTTATATCGCCACTTATAAACCATGGAGAGGGCTGCTATCATCGCTGTAATTACCATAAGAACTCTCATTTAAACACCCCTTTTAAAGGTTTGGTGTTTATAGTCTTTTCAATAGGCATAGAAAATATTCGGTGCAAGAGTTTTATTTCAACTGGCCACTCTCTGAAATTAAGTGATGAACCGCTATATCATGAGATTCAACCGGTATATGGTCCATAATCTGCTTATCACTTAATAGGGATAGCGTTTCCCCTGAATAATTCTGGAGAAATCGATCATAATAACCGCCACCAAAACCGATACGGTAACCATCTAAATTAAAAACAATTCCAGGTACGATTACTAAATCAATCAAATTTTTAGCAACTTTATTTTCTTCTAAAGGTTTAGGCTCTAAAAGGTTATAATAGACAGATTCTAATTCATCAAAATTATGTAATTGGTAAAAAACAAGTTTCTTGTCGTCAGGAAAACATTTGGGAACTACTATTTTTTTACCTTGTTCCCAACCCGCTTCTATTATTCTCCTCGTATCCCATTCGAAGCCTCTTGAAATGGTCACACCAATAGTAGTTGCCCGTTTCCAGTAAATGGAACTAATTAAGTTTCTCAATAGGTTTTCTTCAACTTGATGATTTTCCTCGTTGGATAGCTTCTTTAGTTGAGCTATAACCTGCTTTCTAATTTCTTCTTTTCGCAAAATCGCTACCTCCTTCTATTTAAGAATGTAGAAAAAGCTTGCTCTATAATAGTAAGAGCAAGCTTTTAATTGTGAACAATTATTTTGTTTCACGGTGTAACGTATGTTTTTTTAGACGTGGACAATATTTCATAAGCTCAATACGCTCAGGATTTGTACGCTTATTTTTTGTAGTAATGTAGTTACGTTCTCCTGTTTCAGTACAAGCTAAAGTAATGTTTACGCGCATGTTTTTCCCTCCAAACTTATAGTAAACTTGCATTAATCGCATGCTATTAGTTCTTTTCAGACTTATTAATAATAGCAGATGTTTGGCAATCAATCAAGTACATGGAAAAAATTTATGGTTCCCTCATGTCGAATTGTGTGATATAACTAGTAATGTATATGAATGGAGGTAAATAAGATGATTATCGCAGGAGTAACAATTGCCGTTATAGCGATTGCTTTGTTTATTCTTTCCTTTTTCATGAACGATCGTTTCGAAAAAATCGAAAGTGAAATTGAGCAACTGTCTATGTCAACGATGCAGGATACGTATCAATTAAAGAAAAAAGTAAAAGTTTTAGAGGAAGAATTACTAACGGAAGAATATCAAGAGGCTGATTTCTATTAATCTAGTAAAGCAGGGAGAATAAAATGAAACATACCATACGAGCATTTGCTGTTGGACTATTAACTGCTGCACTAATTATGCTAGTTGTTAATTACTTTTCCAATGGCTCCACACAAGATTTATCCGAAATGCCTATAGAGGATATTATTGAGGATTTAAAGGATAAAGGATACCGAGTACTTTCAGAGACAGAGTATATTTCCTTATCTTTGAATGGTGAAGTTAAAAAGAACGAAACAGAGATTGCTTCAGAAACGGAAGAAACTTCAACTGAAGAGTCAACACAAGAAACCTCTGAAGAGAATCAGGAAGAAACTAATTCTGATGATGAAAGTTCCATAGGAGATACATCAACTTCAAACGAGGAAGAACAACAAGAAGAGTCAGTAAACACATATACAGTCACAATACAATCTGGTATGGCGCCGTCTACTATTAGTAACGAACTTGAAGCAAACGGTATAGTTAATGATGCTGATGAGTTTATTTCCTACTTAGAGGATGAGGGCTATGTCGTTCGTATTCAGCTTGGTGACTTCACCCTAACGAGTGATATGAGCCACTTCGAAATAGCTGAGGCTCTTACTAAATAAGAAAAGGAAGGGGTTATTTACAACCTCTTCCTTTTTACGTATTTAATCATTTAAATCTACGATCTCACCTTTTACTAAGAACAAAATACTTTCCCCTATATTCGTAATATGGTCTGCAAATCTCTCGATATAACGTGCACAAAAAGCAATTTGCATTACATACTGTATTTGCTCAGAATTTATTGCAGTTTTACTTAGCATATCTGTTACTACCTGCTTATAAAGCTTATCAACTTTGTCGTCCATCTCTGCTAACTTTTGTGCAACTGATATATCTTCATTCTGGAAAGCACTAATAGCTGTTTCTAACATGATTAATGTCGTATCACGCATAGTGAGTAGTTCCATTGGTAATTCAGTCTGATAATGACTTCCCAATCGGATAGTTGATTTTGCGATATTTTTTGCATTGTCTCCCATCCGCTCAATGTCTGTTACAATTCGAAGTGCTATAATTAATCTACGTAAATCGGTTGCCACCGGTTGCTGTTTAGCAATTAATAATATTACCTTGTCATTAATTGCCGCTTCTTCCTTATCAATTAATTTGTCATCATTTACAATGTTCTTTGCTAAATTGATGTCTTGATTAAATAATGCATCGATTGATTCTTTTAGCCCCTTATTAGCGCGCTTTGCTAGTCGAATAATATCATTATCTAATTCCTTTAATTCGGAATGAAACTGTTCTCTACTACGCATAATATCGCTCCCCTACAATGTTTACCATCATCTATATGGTAAAGTTCTTATATGTAGTAAGTATTAAAACAATGTAAATTTAACGTAAAGAAAAACCCTAAAGCCGTATTGGATTAGGGTTTGTTATGTTATTATTCACTATCTTGATCATCCAATTGCTCGTTTTGTTCACTTTCCTCACTAACCTCATTCACCGCTCCTTTTGCTCGTTTCTCTTTTAAATCAAAATAAGCTTCAAAAATTTGTCGTGTAATAACGCTATTGATCGAAGTCTCATCTAAATCTAAATATGGAACAATTACAGATACGGCGATTTCAGGATTATCAAAAGGTGCATAGGCAACCATGGTTAAATTAATTTTTTCTATTTGTTCTCCGTTCTCATAGAATACATTCTGAGCTGTTCCTGTTTTTCCGGCAGCATTAAAGTCAGTGTCTTTAAAGTAGCTATAAGCGGTACCACCGGGCCCTTGGAACACTTGGCGAAAACCTTCTTGAACCCGTTTTAATTCTGTTTCATCCATAACAATCTTATTGAGTATATTCGGATTCATTGCTCGATAAACTGTACCAAGTCCATCTTCTTCCGATGTTGGATTACGAACTTCATTAACAAATCGTGGTTGAACGCGATAACCTCCGTTTGCAATGGTAGAAGTGTACTGTGCCAATTGCAATGCGGAATAGGTATCATACTGGCCGAAAGCAAGAAACATCAGTTGACCAGCCCCATTAGGTAGAACCTCACCAACCACACCTACAGTTTCCTGAGGAAAGTCAACCCCTGTTTTAACACCAAGTCCAAATTGATTAAAATAATACCGCATATCATAAAATCCCTGTGGGTTAAATCTTATCGATTCTCCTGGTTGGTAATTATATTCGCCACCCATCCTCATGGCAATATACGCCATGTAAATGTTTGAAGACTGCCTTAATGCATCTAAATCATTTACCCAACCTAGGTTTTTCCATGAACTCATAGTAGGTGATCCTGCAACTTTAATTGGCGTATCATATTCCCGATGCCCTGGACTAATTACACCAGAATCGTAACCTGCAAGTACTGTTGCACCCTTTATGGTAGACCCTGGTATATGGGCGTCATAAAGGGCTCGATAAGGAGCGTCATAGTATCTTTCGTTTTTTGCATCATAACTTTGCCCACTTACAGCTAGTAATTCACCAGTATTCGGATTCATTACAACCGCTATGGCATCTTTTAAATAACGATTATTTCCACCTTGCTTTGCAGCCTTCAATTCAGAAAGAAGAATATCATCTACCATTTGTTGAAATTCCATGTCAAGTGTTAGAATTAAATCCTTACCACTTTCACCTGGAACAACCACTTCTGAGTCCAAAATCACGCCACTTTTACTCATCGTATATTTTACTTGTTCTTTACGGCCTCTAAGTATATCTTCATATTGTAATTCCAAACCATCTGATCCCACTCGATCATTTCGGTTATACCCCTTTGCCAAATAATAATCTACTTTTTCAGCAGGTATCCCTTCTTTTTCAGTAGTAATGCCACCAATTAAACTCTTTATTGTATTCCCATAAGGATGTTCTCGAACCCAGTCGGTTGTTGCGTTAATTCCTGGGAGTACAGCCAGATGTTCTGCTACTCTAGCATACTCTTCTGGTGTTACATTTTCACTTTTGACAATTTGTGGAGTTAATGCATAAGCACGGTCTAATTCTTTCTTAATTAAGATGATTTCTTCATCCTGTTCAGTCAGATTATCATATTCCTCTTCCGTAATTCGGTCGAGTATAGTCTGATATTGCTCAGCTGGCTTCATATCAGCAGCTTCTTGGAGCGATAATTTATCTTTCACTTTATCTTGATTCTCATCTAGGAGATACCAATATTCTTTTTTATCTCTATCGGTAATTCTGTTTATTTGCTTTTCTTTTTCGATAGGGTCTGGATGAAACATATCAATATACTGCGAAAGTTTCACAGCTACTTCCAAGCGGTCTTTTGCCTGCACACCTTTTTGAGGGGTATACGTAATGGCATACATAGGTTTATTCTTTGCGACCACATTATAATTTCTATCATAAATTTCTCCACGTGGTACCGGTAATTTAGTAGTATCCTGCGTTGTACGATTGATCTCTTCTTGGAAATCTTCCCCATTAAGGATTTGAACTACCCCAAGCTGTAAAATAAGTACAGCAAACAATAGGAATACGACGAAAAATAAAATGTTTAATCGAAAGGGAAGTTGTGCTACTTTCTTTTTATTCTTCTTCATTTCTTCTCCCCCAAAATAATGTTTTACGTTCATCTATTTGTTCATTATAACACTAATTATTGAGGAGTTTAACGATTTTTTTCATCTGAGATTTGATCCTTAATCAGTACATCCTTTTTATTTCCCGTATTAGGTAAAAAGATCTTTCTTATTGATAAGTATACGCCTAAATGCAGAGCACCAAATACTACTAAAAGAATTGGAATAATGGTCTCCGAATCAAAAAATGTAATGCCGACTATAAAAATAATTATAGACGTTACCCTACCTATATTAGTGAATAGCTCTCTAACCACGATATATTCAATTCGCAATTCACCCGCTTTCCATGACTTACCAATCACATCATATGTCAACGAAATGTACGGCACATTTACTATTGGGTAAGCAATTCCAATGATAATTCCATATATAATTAATGTAAAATAGCTTGCATGGGTAAGAATGATAAATAAAGAAAGGTAAAGCATTAAACTTCCTATTAAGATGGCATTTTTTCTCTTTGTCGGTTTAATAAACTTGGTAGCCAGAAAATAAAAAACAAAAGAAAATCCAGAGAAGTAAAGATTAAACATCCCTAACGATAGTTCACTTTGTGTTACAATATAAACCCATATAGTAATAACAAATAGAAATATACCTTCGCGTAGTCCTTGAAACAAATGCGCGTTCAATATACGATTCCAGTTTTTATTATGTTTCTTTTCTTCTACAACTCGTTTAAATAAGTATATCCCCTCAGCAGGTCTTCTCTTTAAGAAGAAACTACATGCTACCGCACAAATAAATAATATAAATGAGACTGTAAATATGGTGCTATAGCCAATATTAGCTGGCATTTTAGATATGATGTACCCGGCAGAAAAAGGTCCTATCATCCCACCTAATGATTGCAGAACTCCGAGAAATCCATTAAAAAAATCTCTCGTTTCAGGTTCTGTGATTTCAAATGTTAACACATTAAAAGCCAACCAATAAAACCCATAACCAATTCCTAACAAACTGCCTAATAAGATGTTAAAATAAGCTGCACTTTCTCCAATCATTAATACACTCAAAAAAAACAAGGATAAAAAGGTAACACCTAACCTTAAAACAACAACACGATCAACCTTTTTCGCTATTTTACCTGCCATAATAAACGTTAGTGGCTGCAAAACAAAGATAGCCAGATTATAAAAGGCTATCGTAAAGTAATTTCCTTCTGCTTGTTTCCAAAGATAAATGTTTACAAATGTATTGGATAAATAGATCCCTAAAGAATATAGGCCGCCAATGACTAATAAAAGTATAAGATCTCGGTTAATTTCTGTCTTACCAATTACATATTGTAAGGTTTTATGCATATTGAATTGCTCCTTTTCTCTCTTTCATTAGTGTAAGCAATTCAATTTGAGATATACGAAAAGAAAAAAGATGCCTCATGAGTTTATTCCTCATGAGGCATCTTACAAAGTACTTATTTTGCTTCGTTTAAGTTTTTAGCAACTTCATCCCAGTTAACTACGTTCCAGAATGCTGAAATATAGTCAGGGCGTCTGTTTTGATAATTTAAGTAGTAAGCATGCTCCCAAACATCTAAGCCTAGGATTGGTGTTTTACCTTCCATTAAAGGAGAGTCCTGATTCGGAGTGCTTGTTACTTCAAGCTCACCATTATTAACTACTAACCAAGCCCAACCAGAGCCGAAACGACCTTTAGCTGCATTCCCAAATTCTTCTTTGAATTTGTCTAGGCTACCAAACTTAGCATTGATTTTCTCAGCTAGTTCTCCTGTTGGTTCTCCGCCTCCATTTGGCGATAATACCTTCCAGAATAGACTGTGGTTAGCATGGCCACCACCATTATTACGTACAGCTGTACGAATATTCTCTGGAAGTGCATCTAGATTACTTACAAGCTCTTCTAAAGATTTTCCTGCAAGATCTGCTTGCCCTTCTAGTGCAGCATTTAGATTTGTCACATAAGTATTATGATGCTTTGTATGATGGATGTTCATTGTTTCTTTGTCAACATGCGGCTCTAATGCATCATATGCATAAGGTAATTCTGGTAATTCAAATTTAGCCATAAAGAAATCCTCCTTCAATAATATGTTATATAAGGATATAATACCCTTTACATGAAAGGTTATCAGAGGTTTCCAGTTCTTGCAAATTTTTTGCCCTATAATAGTGGTTATATGAGTTGTGTAGTATATCGAAATAGAAAAATATGCAAAAAAATAACAAGCATGATAGCTTGTACATTTAATGGTGGCTCGGGACGGAATCGAACCGCCGACACACGGATTTTCAGTCCGTTGCTCTACCGACTGAGCTACCGAGCCAATATTTTATAAAGTTAATAAGTATAATTAGTTACACATACCACTTTTTGACCCCTGCATCTACTAGCTTATTCAAGGAAGTGTATGCTTCGGGGTTACTCGTAGCGGATTCGGTAGATGTAATGCTTGTTGCTCTACCGACTGAGCTACCGAGCCAATATTTTATAAAGTTAATAAGTATAATTAGTTTCACATACCACGTTTTGACCCCTGCATCTGCAAGCTTATTTAAAGATGTTTATGCTCCGGGGTTACTAGTTGCGGACTGAGCTACTAATAAATATGTATGGAGGAGGTAGAGGGATTCGAACCCCCGCGCGGTTTGACCCGCCTGTCGGTTTTCAAGACCGATCCCTTCAGCCAGACTTGGGTATACCTCCGAGTTTTAAATGGTGGACCCTGCAGGACTCGAACCTGCGACCGATCGGTTATGAGCCGATAGCTCTAACCAACTGAGCTAAGGGTCCTAATGTAATATGGGGCGATCGGTGGGAATCGAACCCACGAGTGCCGGAGCCACAATCCGGTGCGTTAACCCCTTCGCCACGACCGCCATGATGTTTTTGTTTAAAAGTAAATGGTAGCGGCGGAGGGGATCGAACCCACGACCTCACGGGTATGAACCGTACGCTCTCGCCAGCTG
>NZ_LDUE01000028.1 GCF_001038485.1 Ornithinibacillus californiensis | reverse complement strand
GTAGCTCGTCGGGCTCATAACCCGAAGGTCGTAGGTTCAAATCCTGCCCCCGCAACCAATTTTATTTTTAATTGGTCCGGTAGTTCAGTTGGTTAGAATGCCTGCCTGTCACGCAGGAGGTCGCGGGTTCGAGTCCCGTCCGGACCGCCACTATATTTTTATAAAACATACTATGGCTCGGTAGCTCAGTCGGTAGAGCAACAAGCATTAACATCCACCGAATTTGCTACAAGTAACCCCGAAGCATAAACATCTTTGAATATGCTAGCAGATGCAGGGGTCAAAAACGTGGCTGGAGAACTTGTTTTAATTATTAACTTTATATTAAATGGCTCGGTAGCTCAGTCGGTAGAGCAACGGACTGAAAATCCGTGTGTCGGCGGTTCGATTCCGTCCCGAGCCACCATTTATGTCTTTTTTCTTTTGCTGGAGGGGTAGCGAAGTGGCTAAACGCGGCGGACTGTAAATCCGCTCCTTCGGGTTCGGCAG
>NZ_LDUE01000027.1 GCF_001038485.1 Ornithinibacillus californiensis | reverse complement strand
CTCAGACATTTCCAGTGCTTTTTTATAAATTTTGTCCGTGAGACCGCTTCTCTCAGACATTTTCTATGATTTTTTATGGATTTTGTCCGTGAGACGCCTTCTCTAAGACATTTCAAGTGTTTTTCCAATAATTTTGTCCGTTAGATTTTAACTAATCCAAAATTATCTCCATTCTCTCCTCAATAGGTGTCCGTCCCTTAGCCTTAGGAATTCTCTCTGGATAGCCAATCTGCAAGACCGCAGCGATTTTGACAACCTCTGGATCTAGTCCGATATCCTTATAAAAATCCTCATCATGCATATAAGGCGTAATCGTCCAAAGCATGCCCACACCTTTTTCCCAAGCTGCTAGTTGAGAATTTTGGATAAAGGCACAAACGGCAGAATACTCCTCTTCATATCGGACAGGATCTTCCTCTTTCTCCAAATAGATAACTGCATGATGCGGTATATCTAGTAAAAATTTACGCATGGATTCTATCATTTTCAAGGTTTTGGCTTCTCGATTATTGCTGATCAAACCAATTCGTTGATAGCTTTTTAGAATAGACTCCACAAAAGCTATTCTTCCTTTTCCTTGATAGAGTTTAATTCTCCATGGCTCTTTCATATAATGTGTTGGCGCATAGGAGCCATAGGTAAAGATTTCTTTTAACGTTGCGATATCCACTTCGTTTTCTTTGAAAGTATGAATGCTTCTTCGATTTCGTATTGTATCCAGTACGCTCACTACTTGACCTCCCCCAATACTAGCTAGTCAGCTCAGGCTTTTTTCTAGTTACCAAAACAGCTAACAAAACAGCACTAATGCCCCCGACAAGTTTCCCAATAATCATCGCAAATACAACTTCTTTATGCACCCCGGCTACAAAGCCTAGATGGCTCCCAAATACAAAAGCACCACTTACTGCAAAAGCTACATTTATGACTTTCCCTCTCGAATCCATATCTTTTAGAATCGCAAACATTGGAATATTATGGGCAAGTGTTGCTATTAACCCTGCAGTGGCGGTTTCGTTAATGCCCAGCATTGAGCCGAATTTCTCAAGCGGATTTTTTAGTAATTTAGAGATAAGTAAAACCATCGGGAAAGCTCCACCTAGAAAGACAGCTATCATTGCAACAATCTCAATTCCCTCTATTAGCGGTGTCAGATTGGGGATAACCGTAAAACCTGTAAATGTTTCAACGGATATAGCAACTAATCCAACAATCGCCATCACTTCAATTAACTTTGCCAAAATGGAAAAACCTGCTATCATCTTATCCGTGAATTTCCATAAACCAATCGAGATTAGTATGGAAATAATAACGGTGGGAATAAGATTTTTTATAATTAATAGAATACTTAGGTCAGCAATTATCCCACCCACAAAACATCCAATAGGAACAGTAATTAAACCTAATAGAATCCCTTGTGCAAAATACTTTCGATCCTCTTTCTCAATAATTCCTAGTGCAACTGGAATCGTAAATGCTAGTGTAGGGCCCGTCATCGTTCCAAGAAATACCCAAGCAAATAATTCAGCTTCAGCACTTTGAGACATTTCCGTTGCTAAAGAATACCCACCCATATCAAGTGCCAAAATCGTATTCGGAAAAGCTGCTGGATCTGCACCAACTAATTCATAAATTGGGGTTACAAATGGAGTGAGAATATTAGCCAATACTGGCGCCAGTGAAATAATCCCAACCATTGCTAGCGTCAAAGAACCCATCGTCATAATACCGTCCGTAAACCTTGACCCTAATCCCCATTTATTACCTAATAACCTATCAACGGCCCCCAAACAAAAAAAGCCAATAACAATGAATACAATAATATCGTTAATGCCCATGATGATTCTCCAATTCTATTTCATTATCAATTTATTAATTCTAATTATAATATCAATTTCCCTCCTATGTTACCACAAAAATGGTTCTATAAATTGAAGAATTGAACATAAAAATAGCACAGTAAGTACCTATCTTACTGCGCTAAATAATATCTTCTCATTCTTTATACTCAAACCGCTGGCCTGACATGATTGTCATAAAGTCCATGAAAAACTCTCTATAATCAAAATCAAAAGCAATGCGGTGCCTCTTAATTTCTTTATCTGTTTCTTCTTCAAAATCCCCAAAAGGTCTTATATCTGCAATACTCTGCCCACGCTCTGTCCCTCTAGTTGCTTGAACAATGTGAACTGGATACTCTTCAAATGTAAACATTTCCTCCTTATTTACAGCCATTAAAGTTAAGACATCATGTAATGGACTTCCTTGTACATTCGGGTCCCGTTTACTATAAAAATCATAATAATAGTCAACCATTGGTTTAAATATTTCAATTGACCCAACTTGATCAATATAATTGACCATATCCGGTGTAACAATCGCATTTTGAGTAACATTTAGTGGGATAATTGTCACTTGCTCAGCATATGTTAATACAATTTGTGCAGCAACAGGGTCACCATGAAAATTAGCTTCGGATACAGCCGTAACATTTCCTGGTACCCAAAAAGCTCCTCCCATTATATAAATTTTATTAATATGTTCCATTGTTCTTGGATAGAGCAAGTACATCGTTGCTAGTGATGTTAATCTTCCTACGTTCACGATATAGAGGTCTTCTCCATATTCTTCAATAATATCAATTATCGTAAAAAAGTTTTCTAGTGTGATGCCGTCTTCAATTTCTGGTGGAGTAATGGGTCCTAGCCCATATTCTCCATGAATTTCAGGAAAAACTTCAACTGGATCTGCAGTCATGGGATTTTCCGCACCTGCGATAATTACTTGTTCCTGTGATTCATCTGAAACTAAAACCTCTTCTTTTAAATATTGAACACTTGCAAGTGCGTTTTCCCTCGTTATATTTCCATATTCCGTCACTACACCAACAATATCAATCTCATCATTTAAGTACCCATACATAATTGCAACAATATCATCGATTCCTATATCTCCAAATAACAATACCTTTTTTGCCAACTTGTCTCTTCCCTTCATGAAAACATTTGGTCTCTATAGCCTATTTCATTCCGATGTTGTCCTGTGACGATATAATGATGAAACTTACAATGTTTGTATACTTAGGTAAACTTATCTAACAGTTTGTCCCTCCAGTAATATAGATAAGACTATTACATTTAATGGAGGAAAACTTATGAGAAAAGATACTTGTTATTACTGGGAATACTGACGATAGTTCTTACTATAACAGGTTGCGGAAAAGACAAAGTCACCATATCTGGTGAAAATGCAGAAATTATTTCATTTAACGAAGATGATGGAGATTTTACTATCACCAATGAAAAAGGGGAATCAGTATCTTATTCAGAGGATGAAGATGGAAATGTCTCTATAACTGGTGAAGGTGAAGATGGTGAGTCATTCTCTATGAATAGTGGCACTGAGCTACCTAAAGAGTTCCCAGAGGAAATACCTCTGCCTGATAAGTTTGTTGTAACAAGTGCTTTTAATTTGAGTGAATGAAGGAGTGCCATCAGTAGTAACACTACTTTATGTACTCACAAAAGAATAAGGCTGCGAAATTCGCAGCCTCTTTTTTTGTATTATTTATTTTTCAAATTGTAAAATGCGTTTAGTCCAGCATATTCACCCATGCCTGCTAATTCATCTTCAATACGTAGTAATTGATTATATTTAGCTACACGATCCGTACGAGAAGGTGCACCTGTTTTGATTTGGCCAGCATTTGTTGCAACAGCGATATCAGCAATCGTTGCATCTTCTGTTTCACCAGAGCGGTGTGAGATGACTGCTGTATAGCCAGCACGTTTTGCCATTTCAATCGCATCAAATGTTTCCGTTAATGTACCAATTTGATTTACTTTAATTAGGATAGAGTTTCCTACACCTTGCTCAATACCTTGTGCTAACTTCTTCGTGTTCGTAACGAATAAGTCATCACCAACTAGTTGCACTTTTCCGCCTAGACGATCGGTTAGTAGCTTGTGACCTTCCCAGTCGTTTTCATCTAGACCATCTTCAATCGAGATGATTGGGTATTTATTTACCATTTCCTCATACCAGTCAACCATTTCTGCAGAAGTTCGAGTTACACCTTCACCTTTTAGAACGTACTTACCATCTTCATAGAATTCAGAAGAAGCAACGTCCATTGCTAATTTAACTTCTTCACCTGGTTTGTAACCAGCTGCTTCGATAGCTTCCACAATTGTTTGTAAAGCCTCTTCATTTGATCCAAGGTTAGGCGCAAACCCACCTTCATCACCTACAGCAGTATTTAATCCTTTTGAACTTAGCACTTTTTTCAATGAATGGAAAATCTCTGCACCAGTACGAAGCGCTTCTTTAAACGTAGGAGCAGCAACAGGCATAATCATGAATTCTTGAATGTCCACATTATTATCTGCATGCTCTCCACCATTAACGATGTTCATCATTGGTGTTGGAAGAGTTTTACCATTGAACCCACCTAAGTAGTTATATAAAGGTACTTCTAAGAAGTTTGCAGCTGCATGAGCTACTGCCATCGACACGCCAAGGATAGCGTTTGCTCCTAGTTTACCTTTATTTTCTGTTCCATCTAAATCAATCATAAGCGCATCAATGATATTTTGACGAGTCACATCTAAGCCGATAATTTCTGGTGCAATTATATCATTTACGTTATGAACTGCTTTTTCTACACCTTTTCCTAGATAACGGCCTTTGTCACCATCACGTAGTTCTACTGCTTCATATTCTCCAGTAGAAGCACCACTTGGTACCATCGCAGAGCCAAATGCTCCTGATTCCGTGTAAATTTCAACCTCAACTGTTGGATTTCCTCGTGAATCTAACACTTCACGTGCATATACGTCTGTAATGTATGGCATTTTATTCTCTCCTTTTACTTTTTAATTAGAGTTGTTCCTGTCATTTCTTTAGGTTTCTCAATATCTAATAAATCAAGCAATGTTGGTGCAAGGTCTGCTAAAATTCCACCATCGCGTAGTTCTGCACCTTCTTTTGTAACAATTACGGGTACTGGATTGGTAGTATGGGCTGTCATCGGATTACCATCTAATGTTACTACCTCATCCGAATTCCCATGGTCAGCTGTAATAATTGCATGACCACCTAACTTGGTTATTTTATCCACTACCTTACCAAGACATTCATCTACCACTTCTATTGCCTTAATCGTTGGCTCTAGCATTCCAGAGTGCCCTACCATGTCAGGATTTGCAAAGTTTAAAATAACTGCATTAACTTCTCCTGCATCCAGTTCATTTAATAAAGCATCGGTTACTTCATACGCACTCATCTCTGGTTTTAAATCATATGTTGCAACTTTCGGTGAATCAATTAGAACACGCTTCTCACCTGGAAATTCCTGTTCACGTCCACCACTCATAAAGAATGTCACATGTGGATACTTTTCCGTTTCCGCAATTCGAAGTTGCTTCATATTGTTTTGCGCCAAAACCTCCCCAATTGTATTATCCAGGTTTGTAGGTTCATACGCAACAAAACCATCGATGGATTCACTAAATTGAGTAAGCATGACGAAATCTAGATTTTGCGGGATCCCTGGCCCACGGTCAAAGTCACGAAAGTCTTCATTTGCAAAGGTACGTGAAATTTGTATCGCACGGTCTGGACGGAAGTTATAGAAGATAATAGAATCCTCATCTTCTACCTTTCCAACTGGATTGCCATTTTCATCAACAACAACAGATGGTATAACGAATTCATCATAGATGCCATTCTCATAAGAGTCTTCCACTACTTCTATAGCACTCTTGTAGCTTGGTCCTTCACCATAGACCATCGCATCATATGCCTTTTTCACGCGATCCCAACGTTTATCGCGGTCCATCGAGTAATAACGACCGGATACAGTAGCAATTTTTCCAATTCCAAGTTCCGTGATTTTTTGTTCGGTTTGTTCAATATATCCTTTTGCTGTTTGTGGCCCAACATCACGACCATCTAGAAAGGCATGTAAATATACTTTTTCTAACCCTTGGTCTTTTGCAAGCTTTAGAAGTGCGAACAAGTGCTCAATGTGACTATGAACGCCACCATCCGATAATAGCCCAAAAATATGTAGTGCTTTGTTTTTTTCTTTTGCTCGATTAATCGATTTCAGGAAAGCTTTATTTTCGTAAAAATCTCCTTCACGAATGGATAAGTTCACCCTTGTTAAGCTTTGATACACAATACGGCCAGCTCCAATATTCAAATGGCCAACCTCTGAGTTACCCATTTGACCTTTAGGAAGGCCAACTGCTTCACCACTTGCCTCTAACTGATTATGTGCATATGTGTTCCAATAACGGTCAAAATTTGGTTTATTTGCTTGTTCTACTGCGTTTCCCTTTACTTCATTTCGTATGGCAAAGCCATCTAGAATAATTAGCGCAGCTAATTTTTTCTGGCTCATTTTGCTCCTGCCTCCACAAGCTGTAAGAATGAATCAGCTTCTAGACTTGCTCCACCTACTAATGCTCCATCAATATCAGATTGTGCTAATAGCTCATCGACATTGGAAGGTTTGACACTGCCACCATATTGAATGATTACAGCTTCAGCAGTCACTTCATCCGTTACCGATTTTACTACTTGGCGAATGTGAGCACATACTTCGTTAGCATCCTCACTAGAAGCTGTCTTCCCAGTACCTATCGCCCAAACTGGTTCATATGCAATAATCGTTTGTGCCACTTGCTCATTAGACAAGCCCTCAATTGCTTTTTTTACTTGTGTTTCTACTAAAGATTTCGTTTCATTCGCTTCTCGTTGTTCTAACGTTTCTCCTACACATACGATTGGTGTTAATCCATGGTTAAAGGCAGCATGAGTCTTTTTATTTACGGTTTCATCTGTCTCAGCAAAATATTCGCGTCGTTCGGAGTGACCAATGACAACATGCGTTACTCCGATGTCTTTTAACATAACAGGACTAACTTCACCGGTGAATGCGCCATTATCTTCAAAATGCATATTCTGTGCACTAACTTTTACATTCGTCCCTTTTGTCTTTTCTGCTAAGGAAGCTAAGTAAGGAAACGGTGCACATACAATTGCTTCCACTTTGTCTTCGGAAGGAATTTTATCCATTACATCATCGACAAATTGAGTTGCTTCTGAGAGTGTTTTATTCATTTTCCAGTTACCTGCAATTACATTTTTACGCATGATATCACCTCTATAAAAGATTTGTCAGACTTATTTATCACTTAGTGCTGCAACACCTGGTAATACTTTACCTTCCATATATTCTAAGGAAGCTCCGCCACCAGTTGATACATGATCCATCTTTTCTGCTAGGTTGAATTTTTCTACAGCTGCTGCAGAATCTCCACCGCCAATTACTGTGTATCCTTCTGTTTCGGCTAGAGCTTGGGCAACTGCTTTTGTTCCACCTGCAAATGCATTTAATTCAAATACACCCATTGGGCCATTCCAGATTACTAGTTTGGAATCTTTTACAATTTGAGCATACTTTTCACTTGTTTTCGGACCAATATCAAGTGCTTCCCAGTCTGAAGGGATTTCGGAGATTGAAACTACTTTTGTATTTGCATCCTCTGAAAAATCATCCGCAATGACTACATCTTCAGGTAAAACAAAATTAACGCCTTTCGCTTCTGCTTTGTTCATGAAGTCTTTTGCTAAATCAATTTTGTCTTCCTCAAGAAGGGATTTTCCTATTTCATGACCTTGTGCTTTTACAAAGGTGTATGCTAACCCGCCACCAATAATCAAGTTATCTACTTTATCTAATAGATTATCAATAACGCCAATTTTGTCTTTCACTTTTGCCCCACCAATGATAGCAGTAAATGGACGCTCTGGGTTATCGAGTGCTTTACCTAAAACAGAAAGTTCCTTTTCCATTAAGAATCCTGTAGCAGATGGTAGCTTTTCAGCTATCCCCGCTGTTGAAGCGTGGGCACGGTGTGCTGCTCCAAATGCGTCATTCACATAAACATCGGCCATATTCGCAAAAGCTTCTGCTAGATCCGAATTATTTTTTTCTTCCCCAGGCTCAAATCGAACATTTTCAAGAAGTAATAAATCACCATCCGATAATCCAGCAATAGCTTCGTCTACTTCAGGTCCATACACCGTGTCTGTTTTTACAACTTCTTTGCCTATTAGATTGCTTAAACGCTTTGCAACTGGATCTAGGCGTAATTCTTCTACCGCCTGACCTTTAGGTCGACCAAGGTGACTGGCAAGAATTACTCTTGCACCTTGTTCAGACAGATACTGAATAGTAGGTAAAGCAGCTTTGATTCTCGTATCATCTGTTACTTCACCATTTTTCATTGGTACATTAAAATCAACACGGCAAAATACTTTTTTCCCTTTTAAATCAAAGTCTTTTACTGTCTTTTTGTTCATTTGGATTCCCTCCCAAAAATGTATGTAAGCATTACTTAATAGGTTTCCCTAAGTTTACTCATTACTTTAGAATAAGGAAGCAGAAATACATGAGAAAAGGAGGAGAATTTATTCCTCCACCTTTTCTTATATGTTACAACGTATTCTTATAGTCCTTTTTGACCCATGTAAGCAACTAAGTCAACACAACGAGTAGAATAACCCATTTCGTTGTCATACCATGAAAGTACTTTAACCATGTTGCCTTCCATAACCATAGTTGATAGACCATCAAGGATAGAAGAATGTGTATTTCCAACAATATCACGAGATACTAGTGGAGCTTCACTGTATTCAAAGATACCTTTCAGCTCACCCTCAGCAGCATTTTTGAATGCTTGGTTAACTTCTTCAGCAGTAACATCTTTTTCTACTTCTACTACTAAGTCTACCATAGAACCATCTGGAACTGGCACACGTACAGCCATTCCATTTAATTTACCTTTTAATTCAGGTAGTACTAATGCTACTGCTTTTGCAGCTCCAGTAGTTGTTGGAATGATGTTTTCAGCTGCCGCACGAGCACGACGATAGTCTTTATGTGGTAAATCAAGAATTTGTTGGTCATTCGTATAAGCATGAACCGTAGTCATTAGACCACGCTTAATTCCGAAGCTGTCGTTAAGTACTTTAGCAAATGGTGCTAAACAGTTTGTCGTACAAGATGCGTTAGAAACGATATGGTGGTTACTTGGATCATATTGTTCATGGTTAACACCCATAACTACAGTGATATCTTCGTTTTTGGCAGGAGCTGAAATAATAACCTTCTTAGCACCAGCATCAATATGTTTTTGAGAAGAATCTCGGTCTACAAAACGTCCTGTAGATTCTATTACAACTTCAACACCTAGTTCACCCCAAGGAAGGTTTGCTGGATCACGTTCAGCAAGAACTTTAATTTCTTTTCCATCAACAACGATGTTAGAACCCTCTACCGTTACTTCTTCTTTTAATACTCCGTGTACAGAGTCATATTTTAATAAATGAGCAAGCATATTTGCGTCTGTTAAGTCATTTACTGCTACGATTTCTACATCGTCTCTTGTTAGTGCTTGACGAAATACGTTACGTCCGATACGTCCAAATCCGTTAATTCCTACTTTTACTGCCATAGTATATTCCTCCTAGATTTCTATAACTTTTAATTTATTTAAAGGGATAGATCCCTTAAAATCTGTTCTGCTGCTGCTTCGTCGGTAATAAGCATATTGCTTTTCCCGTGTTTGAAATATGATTCTATTGCTTTGGCTTTTGATTTGCCTCCAGCAACGGTAATCACATGCTTCATCGATTCTAAATCCTCTAGCTGTAATCCAACTGTGCGTACTTTATGAACGACATTACCTTCTTGGTCAAAATAATACCCGAAGGCTTCACTAACAGCATTATTCGCTAGTAACCTATCCTTCAAATTAGAAGGAGTCTTTCTACGTTCCGCCATCGTTAGCGCATCACCAATACCATGTAGTACGATGTCAGCGTTCTTGATAAGCTCTAAGACTTCAATGATTGAAGGCTCTTGAATAATGTTTTGATAGGATGTTTCACTAATTGGGTCAGGGACATAGAGTAACCGATAATCGCCTTGTGCTTTAAGGGACATTTGCGCAACAATTGTATTGGCTTGGCTTTCTACTTTCTCGCCAACACCTCCACGTGCTGGTACAAATAAATACTCCCCTTCTGTTTCGAATGGAGTCATTACACTCGCTACAGAAGCCATCGTTGTCCCACCTGTTACAGCAATAGTCGTATTGGGTTCGATAATCTTTTTGAGGTAACGGGCACAAGCCTTTCCCATTTCTTGCTTGACCCATTCTGCTTCATCACTATTTCCAGGGACAACAACAATATTCTCTACTTGTAATGTTTCCTTTAATCTATTTTCTAAAACACTGAGCCCCATTATTTCATTCATAAATGGTGTGAGTTGTTCTAGAATCAATTTGCCTTGCTCCGTAATAAGCATTCCCTTTGTTGTAACTTCTAATAACCCTTGTACATGAAGTAAATCAATTTCACTTCGTACCTGTCTTTCCGTTAACTGGCTACTTTCGACTAACCCCCTTCGACCTATCGGCTGATGAAGATTAACATTTTGTAGCAGGGAATACCTTGTTTGCATTACTTCTAGCAAGTCAGGTAAAAGCTTCTTTTGTGCTTCTATAAGTTCCTTCATGACATTGCCCCTTTAGAATCGGGAACAATAACGTCCCGCCTATTCCTACGGTGTCCCACATGTCCCAAAAAAATACACATAGATAATTCTATGTACATTAGTATCATACCATATTAGTAATTATATACAAATAATTTGCATCAAATTTAGCGATAATGTACAAAAAATTTACACCAAGATTAATTTTTACTAGGTAAATTATCTCGCAGGGTATTATTCATCGTGTCATAATCGACATGTTCACAATCAAGTTGAATACCATTCACTTCAATGACCGGAATTAGTAAGTGGTATTTTTCCAACCATTCATCATTTGTATAAATATCTCGTTTCTCAATTTCAAATTCATAATCATTCTGAAACATTTCTAGTAAAGCTTCTGCATTGTCACATAGAGAGCAGATTTCTTTCGTATACAAAATCACTTTATCCATCGTGGCACCTTCTAATGATATTATTTGTTCCTTATTAGTATACAAAAATAAACGATTCTAAGTAAAGATAATAACTATGCTCCTGCCTTTCTTGCAATTGGCCCCTTTTATAAATTAATGGTAACTTTTCTGCTCCACCCTCATCTAACACAACAATGCTTGCGGTTGAGAGGTGTAGTAGAAAGTATCTGCGAGGAGATGTTTCCGGAGATCGATATTAAGCATGTTCGGAATGCAAGCGACTACACCATCAAAAAATGGCAAGAATTGTTTTGGGATGGGAATCAAGAGAATTAAAATTGATTGATTTAAAAGGAATAGTAGGAGATAGCTGTGGAAGAAGAATTAATTAAAAAATACATATCCCACCCAATGGTCTTAACGGTATTCAAGCAGGACATTCAGAAGTTTAACGAATTTAAGTTAAGCAATCTTTATGTAGATATGCTGGAATCGATTATCGATCGATTCCAGCAGGATTATTTCCGTTTAAAAGCAGAAATGTATAGTAAACATCACAATGAGGTTAAGAGGCTTGATACCAGGAACTATAAAGTGAATGATGAATTGATGGAATTTACACCGGAAGAGTTAAAGGAAATAACTAAGGTTCTTATGAGTGAATATCTACATGGAAATAATGCTCGACGATTTGAACGGAAGGATCGCACCTGGAAGGGAAGCTAAATTGTCCGTGATGTAACCCATAATCAATACTATTTTTTCAATGAATAGCTATAAAGTAAATAATGTTTAGAAAGCACTATTGTAAAATATTGTTATATTTACTAACAATATTTGCTTTCTTATGTTAATCTTATGTTAGAATTTTCCCACTAATTTATACTTCAAAATAATAGAAAGAAGAAGTCATGGTAGATTAACCATTAATTGCTACGAGGAGGAGAGAGTATGATGAAACGGATTTTAGGTATAGTATTAGTTATTACAATGATTTTAGGAACAAATCTTGTCTATGCTAATTCCAGTTCTGCAATATTAAACACAGCTGAAGATACAGTAATAAATTCGTATAACGCTTTAATTACTGGAGATGTGGAAAAATATGCTTCATTAGTAGAAGATGAAAGGTTTCCTACAGAAGCAGAATCCATTTCCTTATATAAAGAGAACCATGATATGGATCCTTTAAAAGATTTCAAAATTCTATCCGAGACAGAGATTAATTCTAATACAAAGAAGTTTCAGGTTGAACTTACCCACTCATCTGGATATACCATACAAATACCAACTACCGTTCAAAAAGTAGAAGACAACTGGAAGATTATAATTTCTAGTGATAGTCTTGATTCAAATGTAGTCACGGAAATTAATCCCGGTGTAGAAAAAGGCGACACGGAAGATGGTGAATATACCACTCAGGAAATAATTTTAACATCTTTTAATGGTACAGTTAGTCACTATGTCTATGGCAAATACTCTTTTAGTACGCCAACTACAGCCTTAATTTTAGGCATTCACGAGCAAAAGGGAATATATACTCATGGTGTTCGCTACGAAGTAGTCAAAGTAACGAACGAAGCTGATGTTTTATACGGCTATAGAAATGTACCAGGTGGAAATATTACTAACACTAAATATGCACTAAGTTTAGGTACTCACTTTCAGAACTATATTGGTTTAAGAATGAAGATATTAAGTAATGGTGGTACATACACCTTTAGAGGTTCTCTTGAGTATTAATTAAATTGAAAAAGCAACGTGCTACTACTATGAAATAGTCATGTTGCTTTTTTTAGGAAGGAAAGGAAGCTTCAACATCCACGGTATTGGATTTTAATTATGAAAGATTCGATTGCTGTCATATAAGATATGTCGAACCTCTTTATTTCTTTTCCATAAACAAATGGATCTACCATAGTAAGAAACAATTCGAATTCTCCATCTTCTAATGACAAATTATTGATATCATAACTACCTTCTTGGAGTACTCTAATTTCTTTGTCGGTGGTTAAATGGCGAACGATAGTAATCTCTTCTTTGCTATAAAACAAATTAAATACCCTATGCTTTAAATCATAAAAATCACTTATATTATAAGCTTCAATTTGCATAGCAGTATAAACCGTTCTTTCCCCATCTTGTGTGTCTCGAAGATGTGCTCCAGGCATTCCTGGAACACTAGTTTTAGAGCGCATAACATTGGGTGAGTAAATGTGAAAAGATGATACCCAGATACCCAAAGCATGCATGTCATATTCTTGATCATCTTTTCTAACTTTAAAATTTAATTGACTCTTCATTTACTCACCTCCTGAAATCTGAGTTTCTACGCTCATCACGATCTATGTTTTCTTTAACAGGTTTTAACAAAACCTTTCCGGCATAACGACCGAGCTGGTGTTCATCCTAAAGTTGTTCAGGAAAGATTAGGGCATAGATCTATACAAACAATTTTAGACACATATTCCCATGTAATACCTGGAATACAAGAAATCGCAGCAACAAGTATTCAAAAATCACTTTATAAAAAGAAAGAAACTATTCCGGAAAACGTCATTTCCATCACCAAAAAATAGCTTAAAAATTCATTTCTGAATCCGAAGGTTAGAATTCAGTTAGAAACTAATTAAAAAAGCAAGGGGATGAGAAACTCTCAAACCCTTGCTACTCTTTAATTATAGGACGCGCCCAGAGGGATTCGAACCCCCGACAAACCTGGTACCGGAAACCAGTGCTCTATCCAACTGAGCTATGGGCGCATGATATTAAATTAGTCTGCCAAAAAATCTGACACATAGGCTATTATAACGTCTGAGAACTGAATAAACAAGTATTTTTAGTTGGAAAAGGTTTATTTCATAGTGTGAAAGGGCATGATGTAATGTGTGATTTTGATACATAGACAAGTTGCAATATTAGTCGAACGTTTTCGTTTGACCTTCATTGACCAATGTTATATGATGAAATTATCCAAAGATTGGATATATCCATAGAAGACATTAAAGGAGGAATTCCAATGAATTTAATACCTACAGTTATTGAACAAACTAACCGTGGTGAGCGCGCATACGATATTTACTCTAGACTTTTAAAAGACCGAATCATAATGTTAGGTAGTGCAATTGATGATAATGTAGCAAACTCCATTGTTGCTCAATTATTATTCTTAGAAGCTGAAGATCCTGGAAAAGATATCTCACTTTACATTAACTCGCCAGGTGGCTCAATTACAGCTGGCTTTGCTATTTATGATACCATGCAATTTATTAAATCTGATGTATCTACAATTTGTACTGGTATGGCTGCATCAATGGGTGCATTCCTATTAACTGCTGGTGCAAAAGGCAAGCGTTTTGCACTTCCAAACAGTGAAGTAATGATTCACCAACCATTAGGCGGTACACAAGGTCAAGCAACAGATATTGAGATTCATGCGAAACGCATTATCAAAATGAGAGAAAATCTCAACAAAATTATGTCGGATCGTTCCGGTCAACCAATTGAAGTAATTAACCGTGATACAGAACGTGATAACTTCATGTCAGCTGCAGACGCAGTGGAATATGGTTTAATTGATAAGGTATTAGAGCGTAAGCCAGAATAGTGTTAGCAAGAGAGGGTGGATCCAAATGGACTCACCCTCTTATTATGTAAGTGATAATGTTATCTTTTTCACAAAGTATAGTAATCTAAAAAATTATTTCTTGCTAACAAAAGATACTAGATGATCTAATGCCATCTGCTCATCTGAACCTTCAGCTATAAGTTTAATAGATTCACCAGTCGTAATGGCTAAACTCATTAAACCCATGATGCTTTTTGCATTTACTTTTTTTCCTTCTTTTTCTAAAAATAAATGTGCAGCATAACGGTTAGCTTCTTGAACAAATTGCGCTGCAGGCCTTGCCTGTAATCCTGACTCAAGCTCAACTGTAACAACTCTCTCAACCATTGTCTCCTCATCCTCCCAAGTAAGCGTTAACAAAAAAGATGTATATTAAATGATATTCATGATATTTTATTATATCATGAATATCTAAAATAACAATTGAGTTAACGTAAATTTTCACCTTGTTTAATCTTTTCTGCAAATTCATCAATTTTCTTCAATCGATGATTAATACCAGACTTAGAGATTTTACCAGTAGCGACAAGTTCACCAAGTTCTTTTAAAGAAACATCTTCATGTTGAACACGCAATATAGCAATTTCCCGAAGTTTTTCTGGTAAAGCTTCTAGACCTACTGTTCTCTCAATCAGCTTAATATTCTCTATCTGACGGAAAGCAGCCCCAATCGTCTTATTCAAATTAGCAGTCTCGCAATTGACCAGACGATTCACAGAATTTCGCATATCCCTTACAATACGAACATCTTCAAATTTAAACAATGCATTGTTTGCCCCAATAATACTTAAGAACTCAGTGATTTTCTCTGCTTCTTTCATGTAAACAATAAAACCCTTTTTTCTTTCTAGAACTCTAGCTCGCAAGCCGAATGAATTTAATAATTCACATAAGGAATTATTATGATCTTCACTTGTATTTGAAATTTCTAAGTGATACGAAGATGTCTCTGGATTATTAATGGAACCACCTGCAAGAAATGCTCCTCGCAAATATGCTCTTCTGCAGCAATCTCTTTCTAAGTATCGTTCTGATATTCCTCTGACAAATGTATAGGAGTCTTTCATAATCCCTAATTCTGTTAGCATTTCATGTACGTCTTCTTTCAATCGAACAATGTATACATTGTTTTTCTTCAGCTTCATCTTTTTACGCACTAACAATTCAACCGGAATTGGTGAAAAGCTTTTCTTTATTAGGGTATAAATTCGTCTAGCAATAGCTGCGTTTTCGGTTTGTACGTCTAAACTGTAATTAAAATTGGATAAAGACACGGTACCATTCATTCGAATTAACGCAGCTAATTCAGAATAAGCACAGCAATCCTCAAATTCTGTAGTGGTTAATTCCTTTTTTATCTCAGAAGCAAAGGACACCTTTCTCCCTCCTTTACCTTATTTATTTATCAGTGAAAATAATAATTTAGCAATTTTCCCTGTATCATGGCGAATCGTACCTCGAGAATAGTCAATAATATCCCCTTCAATAATTTCTAAGCCCATATCTAATAATTTATCGATATCATAATTAACTGGTTTAGCATTTTCTCCTGCATAAACATCTCTAATTTTAGGATCAATCGATTGATTATTTACTACCACAGCATTAATCACATCATTACCAACATGATTAATAATTGCTTGTACATGGTCACTTGCAGAAAAATCTGTAGTCTCCCCATCTTGAGTCATAACATTGCAAACATAGACTACCTTAGCTGATGCACTTTTTAATGCTTCATCGATTTGAGGAATAATTAGATTTGGCATAATACTAGTAAATAAACTACCTGGTGAAATGACAATTAAATCAGCTGTTTCAATAGCTTTAATTGCATTTGGCAATGGTGTTACATCTTCAGGATTTAAAAATACACGCTTGATTTGTTTACCAGCTAACGGAATGTTAGATTCCCCTTCGACTACCGTTCCATCCAACATTTCTGCACATAGAGATATATTTTCATTAGAGATAGGATAAATCTTTCCTTTTACGCTAAGAACTCTTGATATCTCCTTAATTCCTGTATAAAAATCGCCAGTAATTGAGGTCATCGCAGCTAACAGCAGATTCCCCATAGAATGACCCGATAAGTCATTCCCATCGGAAAAACGATGTTGGAAAAGTTGAATTAACATCGGCTCCACTTCCGACATCGCAGCAATAACATTTCGAATATCCCCGGGTGCAGGTATAGCCATGTCATTTCTTATTCTCCCAGTACTGCCTCCATCATCCGCGACCGTCACCAATGCAGTTAGTTTAATAGGTAGATTTTTAAGACCACGTAAAAGAACCGGCATCCCAGTTCCCCCACCAATAACCACAATCCGTGGTAGATTCTGTTCTGTCATTATTTAATGGCCCTTTCTTTTATCGATATCACGATGTGTTACATGAGTAATATACGTACCTGATAACTTCTTAGCAAAAAACTCAGCAAGTGCAACGGATCGATGCTGTCCACCAGTACATCCAATTCCTACAACAAGTTGAGATTTACCTTCCTTCTTGTATTGCGGAAGCATGAACTGTAATAAATCCAGCACTTTCTCTTGGAATTTTTGCGTCTCTGACCATTTGAATACGTAGGAGGAAACGTCTGGGTTTAATCCAGTTAGTGGTTGCAAATTCGAAACATAATGTGGATTTGGAAGGAAACGCACATCAAATACTAAATCAGCATCGATTGGAATTCCGTATTTAAAACCAAACGATACCATGTTAACGGAAAAAATCTCCTGTTTCTCTTCAGTATAGTAGTTAAGTATTTTTTCACGTAATTGTCTCGGCTTCAGACTTGACGTATCGATAACACGATGCGCGCGTCCACGCATTTCATCAAGAATTTGGCGTTCCTGTTTAATACCTTTAAGCGGTAAGTCTCCAATTGCCAAAGGATGAGATCGTCTCGTTTCCTTATACCGGGTAACTAACTTTTCATCATTCGCATCTAGGAATAATATATGCTCATCTAGCCACTCTTCTTCACTCAAAAGGTCTAGTGCCTCAAACAAAGAATCAAAGAATTCCCGACCACGAAGGTCCATGACGAGTGCCACTTTATGAATATTATTTGTAGAATCACGCATTAGTTCTAAAAACTTAGGAAGTAATGCAGGCGGTAAATTATCTACACAATAATACCCAAGATCCTCAAAACTTTGAATAGCAACTGTTTTTCCAGCACCTGACATCCCCGTTATAATAACCATTTTTGTTTCCTGTTCTACTTTAGTCAATTGAACCACCTCTCACCGCTTGCAATGGATTGGTTTATTTACAACTACATCTCGAATGTAGTTAAAGTTAATACTACTATATCTATTATACATGGAATCAATTTAATGCTACAAGAAAATGATTATTTTTCCTATTTTGATATTAGTTATTAATAGATGGCCGTGCTTCTTACCCTCATTTCACTTATGATTTAGGTTTGAAAAGATGTTCTGATAGCCTCTTAACATCACTTCACTTGGATTATTAAGGTCAAAATGATGGTAGGAGCTATTCTTAGCTTCATTTCGATTAGATTTTTAAAGTTAAAATGATTGTAAGCGCCCTCCTTAACTTCATTTCGCTTTAATTTTGAAAGTCTAAATGATGGTAAGAGCTCTTCTTAACTTCACTTCGCTTCAAGCTTTAAAGTCAAAATGATGGTAAGACCACTTCTTAACTTCACTTCGCTTTAATTTTAATGTCAAGAAGATGATAAGCTCTCAACAACATTCAATTTTTCACTAAAATTCATTTCGAGTTCCCCCTTCAAGTATAAAAAAAATGCGCAGATGATAACATCTGCGCCAAAAACTAATCTATCTATTAAAAAGGGGGTCAATTAGTTAACCTTATTGTACCCTATAAATATTTCGTGCGTGTTACAACAAGGTTAAGATGTTTTTACTTTCACAATCTTTTGTTAACCCATTTAGTTCTTTGCTTTTAATTTATCTTCTAATTCCTCAATGTAGCTTTGTGCTGCTTGAGCAGCAATCGAACCGTCACCAGTTGCAGTAACAATTTGTCTAAGCTTCTTGTCACGAATATCTCCAGCAGCATAAACACCAGGGATAGACGTTTCCATATTTTCGTTAGTTACTACATAGCCCTCTTCATTAGTGATTCCAAGTGACTTGAAAGGTTCGCTTAAAGGTACCATTCCAATGTATACAAATACACCGTCTGCAGACTTTTCATATTCTTCGCCTGTTTCGGTATCTTTTAATGTAACACTGCTAACTTTACCTTCAGGCCCATTAATTTTTTCTACTGTAGTATTCCAAATGAAATCAACTTTTTCATTATCAAAAGCACGTTGCTGTAAAATCTTTTGAGCACGTAACTCTTCACGACGATGGACAATCGTTACTTTACTTGCAAACTTAGTTAGGTAAACTCCTTCTTCTACTGCAGAGTCACCACCACCAACTACAATTAGCTCCCTTTGTTTAAAGAAAGCACCGTCACATACTGCACAGTAAGATACTCCTCTACCACCTAATTCCTCTTCACCAGGAATTCCAAGTTTCTTATATTGTGCACCCGTTGTGATAATAAGTGTCTTTGTTTTATATTGTTTCGAACCAGCATTGATAACTTTGTAATCACCTTGGTCCTCGACACTCTTAATATCGCCGTACGCATACTCTGCACCAAACTTCTTGGCATGCTCAAACATTTTATTGGATAAATCCGGTCCAAGAATATGATCATAACCCGGATAGTTTTCTACATCTTCTGTATTCGCCATTTGTCCACCTGGGATACCTCGTTCAATCATTAACGTATCCAAGCTAGCACGAGATGCATACACTGCAGCGGTCATACCTGCAGGACCAGCACCAGCAATTATCACATCATATATTTTTTCTTCGGACATTTTATAACGCCCCTTTCTATAGCAAATAGTGTATCTACTTAAAAGGGTATAGGATTTACATTTCTCCGTCTAATGAAATGCTCAGGAATTCCATGGACCTTCCTGATCAGATAGTTTCGGATGTCTACGGCAGCCTTCTTGCCATAAGGTTAAAGCCTTAGAAGGCTCACCTAAACGATAGGCTGTCATACTATACCAACGATAATATGAGATATGCCCTTTCACAACAGACTTGTCTAACATGCGAAAACGTGCATAAGCTTCTTCCAATAGGCCAGTTCTAGCAAGTGTTACAGCAACTCGCAATTTCTGTTGTTCATGGATTGGATATATATTTAGTAATGCGCTTATATGCTTTTCATATTCTCTGTTTGCATTTGTCTCATAGTAAAAGGCAGCTAAATTTGTATGGCTGTACAAATTGTTTGGATCTTCCTTCAATAATTCCAATTCTTTTTCAATAGCCTCTTCTTGTCTACCAGAAAAGAAGAGAGCAAAAGTATACTCATGATGTGCAATTTTATGATTCGGAAATAGTAATATCATTTCCTCTAATAAAGCTAATGCATTATCCCACTCATTATTTTCAAGATGATAAAAGACAGTTTCTTGATAAACAAGGAGTTCATCCTCTTCTTCAAGCTCCCAATCTTCTTCATCAAAATCATCATCTATTTCAATTAATTGCAATAACGATTTAGCATCTTCACTAAAGTCACCATTAGGTTCCTTATCAAGGTATGAAACGGCGAACTTTTTCGCATCGTTTAACAGGCCTAAGTGTGCATAATTATTCGCTAATAAATAATAGCAATCAACATATTGATCGCCAGTTGCTTGCAATACATTCGTTAAGACTTGATTTGCTTTATGATAAGAGCCTGTTTCAGTATAGACGATCGACATTTGACATTGATACAAAGGGTTATCTGGAGCAGATTCTACTGCCTTAGTTAACCATTTTAATGCAATATCAAACTTTCTTTTGCGGAACGCTTCAACGCCTTTTGCAAAATAAAAATCACCCGTAGGAATAAAAGGGATAACATTATTAGTTGGTGCAATTTTTTTCTTGTTTTCTACTGGTTGCATGCATATCCCCCTATTTTTTCACATATCGAAGAAAGTATACCATAAATATTTATGGATTTATATACTTACTTTCATGATCTTAGTGGAGGTTTAGGTTTGGGTAAAAGAGGTGCGACTTCTAGGTCTCATGATTATTTCCATGTATAAGCTTGGTTATTTTGATGTTGAGCGCTGCTCTCATCATCTTTTTCATGCTAATGTGTTGTTACTTTGATAATGAGTGCTTCTCTCATAACCATTTTCATGCAAATACATAGTTATTTTGATGCTGAGAGTGAATGGATGAATCTCGGCTAACAAAAAGAGCCATCTTGAATTCACAAGATGACCTTCCCCTACCATTACTATAATCTCTACTCTGACGGTACCACGGCTTCATTCAATAATACATCCAAATCCTGCAAATATTCCAAGTACTGATCTGCCTTCCAATTTAACTTCTTTCGCATATACGAAACGACGCTTTCTTTATGTTTTTTGACCCAATCGATATCAAAAAACAATGCTCCAGTTCTACGAATAAAGAAGTCTGTTGGTTTATAAACCAGTTCATGCTCTAGTCCATAACAAAGCTGTGCAAATACAACTGGGTCGATAGATTCTTGGACTGCTTCTTCTTTTCTAGTTTCATATAACTCAAATACGTAATCAATATTGGAGCCATATTTTTGTACTAATTTCTCTGCTTCCTCCTTCTCAATTCCTAGCATTATCCCTTCATTTACCTTTTTCTCTAGAAAAGCAGGGTAACCTTTGGATCCGCCAACGTCACCTCCTGAGATAGGTAGGTTTTTCGTTTCGGAATCTCCATACAAGATCCCAATTTCGCCCTTAAGTTGCTCTACTACCGTATCCACCGCTTGCTCCGCCATTTTCCGGTAACCAGTTAACTTCCCACCTGCCATCGATATTAGCCCTGACTCAGAAATGAATATTTCATCCTTACGAGAAATTTCTCCTGGTTTCTTTCCATCCTCCGCAATTAGTGGTCGTAAACCAGCCCAGCTTGACTCTAAATCATCGGCAGTAATGTTTAATGATGGAAACATATAATTAATTGATTCAATGATATAATCCCGATCCTCTAACGTCATTGTCGGATGGGAAACATCCCCTTGATAGGTCGTATCAGTTGTTCCAACATAAGTCTTTCCGTCACGAGGTATTGCAAATACCATTCTCCCGTCTGGGGTATCAAAATAAATTGCTTGTTGGAGAGGAAATCTTGCTTGTGCGAATACAAGATGAACCCCTTTGGTTAAATGTAGGTGCTTCCCTTGCCTTGACCCATCTAACTCTCTTACATCATCTACCCATGGTCCACATGCATTAATTACTTTCTTCGCATGAATTACATGTATAGTACCGTTCGTTTGATCTTCGACTTCTACCCCAATTATTTTGCGGTTTTCATCATATATAAAAGAATCCACTTTAGCATAATTAATCGCGTGGCAGCCTTTCTCTACTGCCTTTTTCATCACCTCAATGGTTAGCCGGGCATCGTCAGTCTTATATTCAACATAATAACCCGCTCCTTTTAGTCCCTCTTTCTTTAACAAAGGCTCCATTCGTAATGCTTCCTCAGCAGATAACATCTTCCTTCTTTCATTCCGCTTTACACCTGCTAAGAAGTCATATGCTCGAAGACCAATATTAGTCGTAAATGGACCAAATGTACCTCCCTCATGGAATGGTAGTAGCATCCACTCTGGAGTTGTAACATGGGGGCCATTTTCATAGACAATCGCCCGTTCTTTCCCGACATCTGCAACCATCTTTACTTCAAATTGTTTTAAATAGCGTAGCCCACCATGAACAAGCTTTGTAGAGCGACTGGATGTTCCGGCTGCGAAGTCCTGCATTTCTATTACCGCAGTCTTTAAACCTCTTGTAAGAGCATCTAGTGCTATTCCAGATCCCGTTATACCGCCACCTATCACTAGTAAATCCAATTCTTCCTTTTCTATCTGTTCATAAATAGTTGACCGTTCCAAGCTTGAAAAACTCCCCATTCTTTCCTGCCCCCTAAAAGTATATTAGCCTTATTATTAATACTATTTGTTAGTTGATAAATTTTAGAATGAAAATAGGAAAAAAGTAGTCCATAAAAGAAAAAACCACAAACAATCTAATGCATCAGTACATTAGTATGTTTGTGGTTTCTAACTATTCGAGGAGACTTTGTTCTTCACGTTTCTCCATTTCTTCTTTTGTATAAATTAATTGCATCGGGTTTCCACCAACAAAAGCTCCAGCAGGAACATCTTTATGAACCAGTGTTCCCGCAGACACAATTGCACCATCACCGATTGTAACACCAGGAAGAATTGTACTATTAGCTCCAATCAACACTTCATCACCTATAATCACTTCACCGAGGCGATACTCTTTGATTAAATACTCGTGAGCTAAAATCGTAGTATTGTACCCAATCACCGAATTTGTTCCTACAGTAATTTTCTCAGGGAACATAATATCTGGCATCACCATCAGTGCGAAGGCAGTTTTCTCTCCTACCTTCATTCGCAAGAACGCACGATATAGCCAGTTTTTCATTCCGAGAAAAGGAGTGTATCTCGCTATTTGAATAACGATAAAATTCTTAACAACTTTCCAGAATGATACCGTCTTATAGATTTGCCAAAGTGAATTATTCTCTTGGACTGGATGGCGCTCTGTGTTTCTCATCTATTACACCCCAATGATTTCAACTAAATCCTTCATATCCTTTAGCATATAGGTTGGATTGTACTTTTGTAAAAAATCTTCTCCTTTTAGGGACCAAACGACTCCTGCAGTTTTAACTCCTGCATTATGTCCAGATTCAATATCATGGGAATTGTCTCCAACCATTAAGGTATGATCCGGTTTAGCGTTTAATTGTTTCATCGCACTTAGAACAGGTTCTGGGTGTGGTTTAGCATGTGTAATATCATCTAAGGCAATAATCGTATCAAAATAATCATAGATTCCTGTTAACTTCATCCCTCTAATTGCTGTTTTGCGCATTTTTGTTGTAACGATACCTAATCGGATACCTCGTTCTTTTAACACACTTAACGTTTCTTTCACATTGGGGAAAGCCTCCACCAGCTGATCGTGATGCTCTAAATTATGATCGCGATAAGTCGATATCATCGCTTCTGCTTTATCCAAGTCTAATTTCTCAAATGTTTCTCTTAGTGGTGGTCCGTTAAAAGCAAGAATTTCATCATGAGTAAATTCAAGACCAAATTCTTTAAAGGTATGATAGAAAGACTGCGTGATCAGTTCATTTGTATCAATAAGCGTACCATCAAGATCAAATAGTATTGTATGAATGTTCATTGGTGATATCCTTTCGTTTTCGTTGTTCCGATCGTTTCCATATAAATGCTATCGTCATGGTTAAAATGATAGCAGTAACTAGACGGATTACTAATAGCGGCCAAACTGGTATACCAAGTGGGATAAAGATTAATGTATCCTCCACTACAGCATGACAGGAAACAAGGAAAATTAATGCTAGTGTCATATCCTTCTTGGAGACACCGTCTTCCTTCACTGCTTGAATCATCAGTCCCGCACCATATGCAAGCCCAATCGTAAGTCCCGCAACTAATGTCATGGATGTATTCTTTTCCATGCCTAATACTTTTGTCATTGGAGCAAACCCATTCGATAACTTCGTAAGCCAGCCCATTTCACGTAAATACTGCATGATAATCATTAATGGAATGACAATGATAGCTAATTGAAGCACTGCTAGAGTTGCTGTCTGTAGTCCTTGAAGGATAATTTCTCCCCAGCCAGTAGGATTTGCCGCTTCCTGTGAGATGAACCCATATTGCGCAAGCTCACCTCCACCACTCCAAACGAGATTAATAATAACCGCAGCAATTAATGCAAGCCCCACTCGAACCCCTACAATTAGCCACCATTTGATGCCAACTTTTGAAGCAACTGCTGATTCTATAAATAGATTATGGGAGAAAGAGAGCATCATCGCCATAATGAATACTTCTTTCACCGTAAAATCAAAAGAAATAATCGCTCCAATACCAGCATAAAGATTTAACGTATTTCCCAATACGATAGGTACAGCCGCTTCCCCTGACAATCCAATAAGCCCCATTAGTGGACTTATTTTTTCAATCACCCAAGGTAAAACAGGGGTAAATTGTAAGATAGTAATAATTAATGTTATTGGAAAAATAACTTTCCCTAACGTCCAGGTTGTCTGCAGTCCTTGTTTAAGTCCGCGCTTGATGATACCAGACATTATTGCTTCCCTCTCTCTAAAGATGCTATTTTTTCTTTTTCGTATTTTTCTTACCAGGTTTTTTCTTCTTCTCTACATCTACATATCGTTCTTTAACAGTTTTATAGCGATAGATGATGAGAATAATTGCACCCACTATTAATAAGATAGAAATAAATTGTGCAGTACGAAGATTTCCTACAATATATAAGCTGTCTGTACGCATTCCTTCGATAAAGAATCTACCAACAGAGTAAGTTGCCAAGTAGGTTAGGAATACCGTACCACGAATTGGATTTTTACGACGTAATAATAATAATAAAACAAGTACAAGAATGTTCCATAATGATTCATATAAAAATGTTGGATAGTAATGGGTTCCCTCAATACACATTTGATTCATAATAAAATCAGGTAGTAATGTATAGTGGGTATCCAGAACACCTTGATCCGTAATCGGGCCGCCGTGTGCTTCTTGGTTCATAAAGTTACCCCAACGTCCAATCGCCTGACCAATAATTAAACTCGGTGCGGCAATGTCAGCTAATTGCCAGAATGGAACCTTTTTGATTCGTGCAAAAACTACTGCAGTCAGAACAGCACCAATTAATGCCCCATGAATCGCAATTCCACCTTCCCAAACTGCGAATATCTTCCACCAAGGTCCTCCTGCATAACGCTCCCATTCGAACGTAACATAATATATTCTTGCAAAAAGAATTGATATAGGAATAGCAAAAACTACTAAATCAACAAACAAATCTTTATTAATTCCTAAACGGTCGGACTCCTTCATAGCCATATAGAGGGCAATAAACACACCGGCAGCTATAATGACTCCATACCAATAAATGGATAAAGAGCCTACTTGAAGAAAGACGCGATCCAATGTAGGTGCATCACAACTCATATTCTCACTCCTGTTCCTTTTCCTGAATAATCATATTGGATAATCGCTCTGAGAACTCTTCTGCTGCATTGACACCCATTCGTTTTAATCTAAAGTTCATCGCCGCAACTTCAATAATAACAGCTAAGTTTCTACCTGGACGAACTGGAATCGTCGATTTTGGTAGGCTTACATCCATGATTTTCATCGTTTCTTCATCTAATCCTAAACGATCATACTGCTTTTTTGGATCCCAAATTTCTAAATTGATAATCATAGCAATCTTTTTATAACTACGTACTGCTCCAGCACCAAATAAGGTCATCACATTAATAATGCCAAGACCACGTATCTCTAGTAAATGTTCAATAAGAGGCGGTGAATTTCCTATTAATGTATCATAATCCTCTTGACGTATTTCTACACTATCATCAGCAACAAGGCGATGCCCACGCTTTACAAGTTCCAATGCCGTTTCACTTTTACCAACACCGCTTTGGCCAGTAATTAACACACCAACACCATAAATATCCACAAGAACGCCGTGAATAGCTGTAAATGGAGCAAATTTTGCCTCTAAGTAGTTGGTTAGCCTACTAATTACCCTAGTTGTTTTTCTAGGTGAATGAAGAATCGGAACACCTGAGTTATTGGCAGCATCAATCATCACCTGTGGAATATCCATTCCTCTTGTTACGACAATTCCCGGTGTAATATCTGTACAAATATGTTTCATCCGGTCCTCTTGCACTTCTCGTTCTAAAGCCATAAAATACGTCATTTCGGTTTTCCCAACTAACTGAAGCCTTTCCTTTGGGTAATACTTAAAATAACCTGTCATTTCAATTCCAGGACGAGATATGTCACTTGTTGTAATCTCTCTATGTATTCCTTCTTCGCCCGCAACTAATTCTAAATTAAAATTGTCTAGCAAATCTTTAGTACGTACGATTGTTGTCATATACTTTCCTCCATTAGCAGTCCTAACTGTTTCCCATTGTAGCATATTTTGGTAGGAGGAAGGAAAAAAGATGTTCTACTTTAAGCCAAAGAAAAAGCATAGGTTACATGAACCTATGCGAGTCTTATTTATGAAGTTAACGTGTCTTTCACCAAGCGGTTTAACAATAAATTTAATATGGATAGGATTACCGCAGCAAGTAATGCTGTGCCAAATCCATTAATGACAAACGAATCACCAATTACTCCTTGTGTGATCATTAAAGTCACAGCATTGATAACAAATAAGAATAGACCAAGTGTTAATATTGTAAATGGTAAAGTTAAAATTACTAAAATAGGTTTTACGATAACATTTAATACTGCCAAAATTAATGCTGCTAATAAAGCTGTTCCGAACCCTTCCAATTGAAAATTGTCAAAGAGCTGTGCAACAACGATTAATGCCACAGCATTTAATACTAGTGATAAAATCCCTCGTAAAAGCATTCATCCACCACCCTTCGTCTCTTACAATTTATTCTATTCGACAAAAAAATAAAATCTCCTTCTTGGGGAGGTTGTCTTATACTTTAGTTTATTAGATTGTGATTGTGAACATGAGTGTATTTTTAAATGTCTAGTGCGTTTGGTTGATATTGTTTGGATTTTGGTTGATGTTGTCATAGAACGGTTGATGTTGGCCCTCTTTCGGTTGATGTTTTTGCGAAATGGTTGATAATCTCTCAGATTGGTTGATACTTGACTATTTTTGGTTGATATTCTCTCATAATCGGTTGATGCAAGCCATCACCCCCGGGAGTGTAATATAAACTGTGTAAGTAAGAGAGCGTACGGCTCTTACTTCGCAGTTTATTTTTTTATTGTTAAACTAATAATATATGAATTGGGGGAGTTGTTTCTAATGGCAAAATCTAAACGTGATCCACAATCAGTAGAGTTAGCTAATAGAATAATAGAACAATACCAACCAGAGTCCGTACAAGACATGCAGAATGCACTGAAAGACATATTTGGTCCTATGTTTGAAGCTATGTTAAAAGGAGAAATGAATCATCATCT
>NZ_LDUE01000026.1 GCF_001038485.1 Ornithinibacillus californiensis | reverse complement strand
TTATCGCTCCCTTTTCCCCCTGTTCACACCGTACGTGCGACTTTCACCGCATACGGCGTTCCAACTATTCCAATTCATTCAATTCTATGTATTATTAGATTTGACCTTGCTTTCTTCCGAAATCAAATTGATTGATTATGACATTGTAATCGAAGTTTGTTGAGTTTATCAATTTGCTTTTTAGATAAGTTTAAAATTTTAAGTAATGCTGTTATCTTTTCGGTATCTTTCATATGTACCAGTCTGTGGACTGATTCATGAAGTATCACTAGATTTGAAAATGAATCATCTTTTGATAGATGGTACGGATTCTTATGATGGCAGTGCCAATCATTTTTACCTAGCTCCAATCCAGAGATAGCACACTTTCCATATTGAGAGATAAATTTACTTATTCGATTGTCATTATATTCAATTGTTCGGTTCGGAATAAACCAATTCATGATAGATGATAGAATTTCTTTACTAATAGCTTTTAGCCCTTTGTGTATCTTTTCTCTCCCTTCGGGAGTATAGTTACACGTGTCTTGGGAAAAACATAAATTTGTTTTATGTCTTTGGGCATGGATAGGTACAAATACCATGTTTTGTATTTTGTACAATTTGCACTTGTATCCTTTATATCTCTTTTGTAAAGTTCTGGTCATATCATGAAAATTGGCATCTGTTCTAAAAATCTTTAGACGATTATACATGTTTCTACGCAGATTAGAGTTTAACTCATTAAGATTTATTGTAATTCTTGTGGCTGCTGAATAGTAATTCTGAATTCCCATGACTACCGTATTGAAATTCCATACTGTCTTATTGCTAGGATTCTTCTGTATAGTTTTAATAGCCTTCTTGATTTTGTTAGAAGCACTGGCTTTTGCCTTTTTTGACATATTAGATTTCGCTACATATCCAAATCTAGTTTTGCCTTTGCTTACTACTTTGAAAGTGAACCCAAGAAACTCCGAAGAGTTTTTCTTTAGGTTTATTACTTTAGACTTTTCTTCACTAGTTTCAAGGTGTAGTCTATTCATCAAGAAATCTTTAATGGCATAATTCATTCTGATTGCTTGTGTACGTGTTCGACATAAAACTTTAAAATCATCCGCGTAGCGGACTATAAAGCACTCTTTCAACCCAGACTTTTTCAACGCTTGATATTTAATCCCGCTGGTCTTATATTTGAAGTCACTATCGAACGTTTCCCACTGATTACTTATCCACCAATCAAGTTCATTTAAAACAATGTTTGATAATAGTGGAGATAGGATACCGCCTTGCGGTGTTCCTTTTGTCGGTATGCCTTCACCATGAATTTCAGCTTTTAATAGTTTAGAAATAATGGCTATTAATGACTTATCTCTAATCCCTAGCGACCAAATCTGTTTTAAAAGTTTACTGTGATTGACGTTATCAAAGAAGCCTTTAATATCGACATCAATACAGTGATGGAGTCCAGATTGATTGATTAGAAATTCAAATCGTGCTTTCGCATGATGAGTATTTCTGTTAGGTCTAAATCCATAACTATGCTTATGAAACTTTGCCTCAATGATTGGCTCTAAAACTTGTAAAACGCACTGTTGAAAAATCCTATCCCAAATGGTTGGTATTCCCAAAGGTCTTAATTTTCCATTTGCCTTTTCTATGAATACACGCCTTACTGCTTGTGGCTCATACCATTTAAACATATTTTGAATTGTAGCTATTACATCTTCCACCGATAAATGACTAATATCTTTAATTGTTAATTTATCTGTTCCTGCCGTTTTACTTCCCGTGTTTCTTTTGATATTTCGATAGGCAAGACGTATATTTTCATTAGAACTCATCAATTCTATTAATCCATAAAACTTATCACCATCAACACTACGAGCGTAGAGAGAGTCGAAACACTCTTGTAAATTATAATACTCATTATGTCTCAGTTTCTTCCGTTTCAATAAGTCGGTAACCCCTTTCGGAGTTAACCTCTTTTAGTCTCACGAGAACCTTATTAACCGATAAAGATCTGCCTTACATGGTTGAATGATTCTTCATTAGTCTAGTGGCTATCCCTCCATGTGGATTAGACATTTCATTGGTACTGTGCCACCACTTTCACTGAAATGAAGGGAAGTTATACAATAACTATTGTCATTATTGTTTTCCTTGCCACCGTTTCATTGAGAGTAAGCCCTCCACGTTATCAGCTTACAACGTTGAATTATATCTATTATAGAATGAACTTAGGTGCTTCCTGTAAGCCTGTTAGCGTTCATACGCCTATAACGTATCATGGATTTTCATATTAGTTAGTCTTACTCACCCACATCTAACCTCACAATTTGGTGATATACACATTTCTATGTATTGCAGGTCTAGACCCGTACATTCAGAAGTTTGTCAGCTTAACCTTTTTCTTTTAGGTTTATTCGCATACTCACCATATTCATTCAACTCAAGCATCATGATTTACACCACCCCATCGGGTAGGCTTTCGTCAGCTAAAAATCACTGTTACGGTAAATTCTTACGCCTTTTCACCGAGCTTATAACACTATCATTCTTACTAAATCTCATGCTATTCGACTAAGAGAGAACCCTTCCGAGCGTTACCTCTTCATTTGATTCTTCGATATAACCCTTCAATTCCACAAGGAATTGCCTAGCCTTTACCAGAGAAATGTAACCATTCTCCATTTAAACTAGGAACATTTCGCACAACTATTCTGCCCCGTTAATTGAATAAGGGTGTAGTCACTATTGAAGTAAAGCACCAAATAGTTGAAGAAACAATTTATTACTACCTATATGTAGAATATATTAATTTACCAGAATCAGAAAAACCTCTAATATTTACAGGCAATACTACCTTTTCTTCCGATTTTAGTAAGAAAAAACGAGTTTCATCTGAATTAATTATTATAGCATTTTCTAATAAATTTTCTTTTGATTCCACATTTATTTGTTTTATATTAGGGTTAACGATTTGTCCAAAGTAGTATGTTGGGTTTCCCTCTTCTGTACCTGAGGCACTCCAAGAAATTTCTTCATCTTGTGTCGGTGGGTAATACGTCGAAGCTAATGTACTTTCTGCTCCTGTATCATCTTTAATCTCCCAAAATCCAAACCAGTTCTGCTCTAATCGAGCAAGCATAATTGAATGGGTGTTTCTAAAAATAGTTAACCACTCCCCGTCAATTCTCCTCAATATATAGACTTCCTTCGTTGCAGGAGCCCACTTTTCTGTGATTTTAAAGACATCATCTTTAGTTGGAGTTTGTTTGTGATTAAATATTAGAAACACAGAAACAAGTATTATAATAATTACTATACTAAGTAGACACTTCTTCATAATCCATCCCCTTCTGTTATCCCACAAACCTGCCCCAATAGTGTAATAAGGTGTAACACTACTTATTAAAGTAATGCACCCTTTACTTAAAGAAGTTTACTCTCATTTCACTTTTATTTTTAAATAATGGTGAACAGTAGTGGCGAGAGGGTAAGTAGCATAAATTTCGTAAATGTATACTCCAGATTCTTCTGGAGACATAAAAGAATACTCAGACATATTAACTTTAATTTCGGCTATTCTTTCAATTCCTTCCTTTTGATAAACATTTATTCTGGTAGGGATTTGGTTAATAAAATCTAAGGTGATAAGTTCTCTTTTACCTACTTTTAAAGCATCAAGTTCCTTACTAAGTAATTCAAAAGATGAATCGGCTTCAAATCTTAAAGTTGACATAGTTCCGTTAAGAACCTTAACTGCATTTCTATCTGCTTTTGCATTTATACAATAACTATATTCTTCTTGACAATCCTCGACTGAATATACACTTTTACTTTCATTTAACGCTATCACCAAAATGATAATTACTCCCAATAGTATCGTTACTAATATTGAATTTTTTCTCATTAGATGCCCCCTTCCGCCTTATCTTCTTCGACTATCCTGCCCCTTTACTTTAATAAGAAAAGGGGGTTACAATTTAGTTCCGTAATCACCCCTTGTCTTCTCTCTATTCAATAAAGTTAATTTTATTTTCCTGACACCATTCAATCGCTATTTGTTTAAAACTCTCGTCACGGTATATATACCATTGTTCTTCCATTTCAAAATCAATTATTTTGTCCTTAAATCTTCGAAAGGCACCCTTTCCTTTGATTGCTCTTAATAAGGATTCCTGCTTCTGTTGATCACTTAAAGTTGAGCAAAAGTTTTCCATTATTTCATATTCATTAACTTCATATTTAGTAGGTAACTCTATATAATTTTCAAAGTTTTCAACCACATCAATTGCAATCTTTCTATTTTCTTGTTCCCATTCAGGTAAATGCTCAAATGATTTTTCGTCTTCAGCAGCTCTCAAGTCCTCCGACGTTACTAACACTAAATCACCCGTTTTCATATTTAATAATGAAAGGGACTCTTCAATTGGCATTTCCATTTCTTCAATTATATCTTTCAGTTTGACTTGTATATTCACTTTAGATCACCTTTTTTATTTTTAACTAGTGCACCCGTTACTTCAATAAGGCTAGTTCCTCTACTGCAAGTTTTACTGCATTCTGTTCGGTATCAGTTATAGTTTTAGTAGTAGTAATTTCTTGCCAAAACTCTTCCCAAGTATCGCCTTCTTCATCGACACACTCAGGAAAATATTGAAACAACCTGATTTCATAAGTCCTTTCACTTTTAAAAATGACAGCCTTAGATTTTTTGTTAGCAGATACAATTTCTTTAAAACTTTCCATGAATATGCACCATTCTTCTTAATGATTTTTTACTAAAGTACCCTATAGTTAAAGTGTGTAAGAAATAACACCAATAAAAATTACTAAATGACCTATTGTCCATAAGAAATTAATAACGTAATTCTTCTCTTCCTTTTCATATTTGTATTCCATGATAGAACGAAAAGCTGTCAAAATCATTAGAAAACCGAATAACATTGCGTAAATTTCTGTTGTATAAAAAAGAATAAAAACAGATACGATTATAACAACAATAAATAGGAATAAAAATATCCACTCAAACCATTTGTGAGCATTATTAACTGGTCGATACAAGCTAAATTCATAGACAATGTTATGCTTTTTCCGGATAAACAAATCTAAAAGAATCGTAATAATTAGCACTGCGAGAATAAATACTAACATTAAATTACCTCCCATTTTGTTTTTTCTTATTAAACTCTTCTGCCCCGTTAATTGAATAAGGGTGTAGTCACTATTGAAGTAAAGCACCCGTTAGTCGAAGACAAAGACCTTCTAATATGATTTATCTCCGCCACCCCAGGCTATAAAATTATATCCCTTGATACTTTTACTATTAGTAACAGAAACCCAGACCATTGGGAAGGTTTCTAATGGGTCAGTATTATTTCCCTTGTAATTAAGAAACACGACCCTCCCATCTTTTACTTTTTCTGAGTTAATGAGATAAATATCCTTTTTCGGAATTTCTAAACCTTCTTCTTCGGCATAATCCATTGCAAATTCAAGAGCGTAAGTATGACTTTCCTCTTTTGATATTTCCCCAAAGGAACAACCAAATAAAAATAAAATAAAGACCAAGGGAACAAAAACGTATCTAGTTAAATTCATAAAAACTCCTTTCTAGTAAGTAAGTCAAATATTAAATTGAATTAGCAATTTTAATTATCTCATTTTTTATTTCTTTTTTATCCTCACTAAAATACAACAAAAACAAATTATATTCTTTTCCATCATTAAACCAATGTAACTCGACACCATTCATCATTTCAACTAGCTTTAAATAACCTAAAACTCCTTCTTTAATTTCAACTTCCTTATAATCATTCATAATAGAATACCTACTGTAATATCTGTCGAAATTAGCAACAGTATATTCAACATGTGGAATAGTTGGTTGAGCCATTGAATCTTTTTCCCACTTTACATCTTCCTCAATTGAAGGATATTTAATTGTTGTTACAACCTTCTTGTTGCTATTATCCCAACTACTAATAGAAACTTTTGTCTCTTCATATTCAAAGGGTAAGTAGGTAGGGTATTCCATATCAAAAGGTATCGCTTCCTCTGCTATTTGTTTTTCTACTGGCTTAAATATAGTATTTATTTCATCTTGTTCTACTTCTAGTTTATCTGTGTTTAATGCTCCATTTGATGTACATGCACTCATCGTAATAATTATAAACGCAAACAATATTACTTTGTTTTTACTCAACGTTCCTACCCCCTTGTTAAACTATCCTGCTCCGTTAGTTTAAGTACTTTTCTTCACAAACTCTTATCTTATTATATCACGTTGTTATTAAATTCTGAATTACCATACAACTTATTAAGGGATTAACATACCAAATTGCGCAATTATTTATAGCGTTTTTTGATATGTTAATTACTGCTAATAGTCCATACAACCATTTATTTAATAACGAAAAATGTAGTGCCAAACCCTATGAGATTTAGCACTACATTTATTATGTGACTTTCAATTCTGAACTACTTACTCGAAGGAGGACACTCTTTTTTGCTATTAATTCATTTCTTTATCTAAGAACGCGTAGAAATCTACCCATTCTTCGATTAGTTTTGATGTCGGTTTGCCTAAGCCGTGGCCTGCTTTTGCTTCTAGTCTTAGGATGATGGTTGATTCTTTGTCTGCTTTTTCCATCAAGGTAGCTGCAAACTTCTTCGCATGAGCAGGAACAACTCGGTCATCGCTTTCAGCTGTCGCAATTAGAACAGGTGGGTATTTAACTCCTTCTTGGATATTGTGTAATGGCGAATAAGCATACAGATAAGGGAACTGTTCTGGATTATCTGCACTACCGTATTCCGGTATCCAATAACGACCTATCGTGAACTTATGATAACGTAGCATATCAATTACAGGTACACGACAAATTACTGCACCAAATAGGTCGGGTCTTTGAATCATACAAGCTGCAACTAGCAACCCACCATTTGAGCCACCCATAATAGAAAGCTTCTCTTTACGAGTGTAGTTGTTTTCAATTAAGTGTTCGCCAGCAGCGATAAAATCATCAAACACATTTTGCTTTTTTTCTAACATGCCAGATCGGTGCCATTCTTCCCCGTATTCTGTGCCTCCACGAAGGTTGGCTACCGCATATATACCGCCTTTTTCTAACCAGCGTAGAATTGCAGGGTTAAATGAAGGGGTCATATTGATATTAAAGCCGCCATACCCATATAGAATTACTGGGTTTTCCCCATTTAACTCTAATCCTTTTCTATGAGTAAGGAACATTGGGACCTTTGTTCCGTCTTTTGATGTATAGAAAACTTGATTCGTTTCAAAAGCATCGAGTTCAATTGGTAAATCTGACTGTGCAAATAGGCTGAGTTCTTGGCTATCCATATTGTAGTTATAAACAACGGTTGGGCTTAAGAAAGAAGTAATGCCAAAGTAAAGCTCATTATCTTCTTTGCTACGAGTCATATCGGTGAATGAACCAAGAATTGGTAGTTCGATGTCGTGTGAAAAAGTGCCATCTAAGTTAAACACTTTTAACTGGTGATGCGCATCTTGTAAAAATGCTACTACTAATTTTTTATTTAATGCTACGACATGATCTATTACATCGGGTTGTTCAGGAATAATGTCTGTCCAATTCGTGTCTTGGAAATTGTTTATATCAATGGAAACTATCTTCCCATTTGGCGCATGTAAGTCTGTTTTAAAATAAAATGTACTGTTACTATTGGTCACATACTGATACTCTGCATCGCCCTTATCTAAAAGACGTGTGAATGGTTCATTGGAGTCAATTGGTCTTAAATAGAAACGGTTTTCTGTTGCTGTACCTAAGAATACATATAAGCAAAGATACTTATCATCGTCACTAATAAAGGATGAAAACATTAATTCTTTATCCTCAGGTTGTTCGTGAATAAGCTGATCATCGACCTGCTTATCGCCAATTTGATGGAAAAACACTTTATTAAAGTTACTTTCATCTTCAGGGTCTACACTACCTGGTTCGGGAAATCTACTATAGAAAAAGCCAGTGCTATCTGGTGCCCATGTAATACTAGTGAATTTTACATGCTGGATATGGTCTTCTAGATCTGCACCATTTTTTAAATCAAGGATACGAATCTCTTGCCAGTCACTCCCGTGTGTGGAAGTCGCATACGCTAAATATTTCCCATCCTTGCTGAATGCGTAATTCGTCATGGCTACCGTTCCATCATCACTTAATTTGTTCGGGTCTAATACGACGACTTCCTTATCAGCATCTTTACGGAAGAGAACTGCTTGATTTTGTAATCCGTCATTCTTCTGATAATAAAGCTCACCTTTTATCTTCTTCGGAACAAAATACTTCGGATAATTCCATAGTTCTTCTAATCTTTTCCTATCTTCATCACGTGTTGTTGCTTCAGAGAAATAGGTATCACATTTCTCCCCCATCCAGTTACTCCACTCCAATGTCTCGGCGGAGGTAGGATTTTCTAACCATCTATATGGGTCATTTACTTTTGTACCGTGGTAATCTTCCACTATGTTATCTTTCTTCACTGTAATCAAAATAATATCCCCCTTAGAATTTCATATATATAGTATTCGAGAAAACATTCCTAATTCCTTTATAAGATGAAAGAAATATATAAAGATTACAATCCTTTTAAGATTCACGGTTAGTATACTAATTCGACCCAATGTGTCATAAAATTGGAAAATCACATGCTTAGGAGGAAGTATTATGAATCGTATGAGTGAAATCATTCTAGGTGTTGTTGGCGTGCTATTTTATTTATTTTTTACAATAGTAGGTTTGTTTTGGTTATGGGTATTTAGCAATCATAATTTTCTAGAGGATATGATATATGAAGTTCTTCCAATACAATTGATTCAACGTGTTCCGTTAACTGAGCTTATAACTTTGATTGGGGCAGGGGGATGGGTGTTTGTTGTCGCAGCGCTTATTTCTCTTCTGACAGGTATAGTCTGCGTTATCCTCATTAAGAAAAGCGATAATGTAACGACTATTGGTGTTCTGTTTATCGTTACTGGGTTTTTAAGTACATCGATAACGCTTGGGATATTATCAATAGCTGGATTTATCTATGTTGTTGCTGGAATGATTTGTCTTACTAGAAAAGTAAAAAGTAATCATCAGGAGCCCATTATAGAAAAAAGTGAAACATTTATAGATGTATAGACGTTATATATAAATAAAGATACAATAAACGAAAGAGAAAAATAGGAGGGGAATAAATTGGCAACGACTAACGATGATCGTCTATTTGCGATGTTATTATATGTACTAAGTTTTCCATTTCCGGTTCTAGGACCATTGTTAATTTGGTTATTCAAACGTGATACGTCAGATTTCGTTGACTTCCATGGTAAGGAGTACTTTAACTTTATTGTATCCTTTACCATTTACGGAATTATAAGTAGTATCTTAGCGATTATTCTAATTGGCTTTGTATTACTATTTGTTCTATGGGTACTAGTGATTATATTTACGATTATGGCAGCGGTAAATGCATATCAAGGTCAGGCATATCGCATACCATTGGTAATACCTTTTATTAAGCAGTAATAGGTGGAAAACGTTCAAGCAGATGCGCTTGAACGTTTTTTCTTTAGAGCTGTAGTCTTGCTACAGACTCTCCATCAGATATAATGCCTGTCTCTATAAAACCTAATGATATATAGAGATGCTTCGCCACCGTATTTTCTGGGGCATAAGAAAGGTAGATAGCGGTTGCCTCTCCCTGAGGAAGGGTTTTAAGGTACGCTATTGCCTTTTTCATTGCTTGCTTCCCGTAGCCCTTATTTTGGTAACGGTAATCAATCATGAATCGTAATATGCCATAACAAGGTTCTTCACCATATTCGTTTTCTTCTGCCGTGTCGTGATACATCATAATAAAGCCTATCATGGTTTCATGATGATAGATGGCATAGGTCATGGCAGGTAACTTGTCATTCAGTAGAGCTACATAGGATTGTGCAAGGCTGTACACATTGGAAGCTAGATATTCTTTCTGTGCTTCTGTTAATTGTAATTGTATGCATTCATCAAAGTTGTCCCAAGTGATTGGACGAAATTCTATCATATTTTTTCCCTCCTATATTTTTAAATAATTTGCTATATAAATATAGGGGGTCCACGGATAGAATTTTATACTTTATTTACTTACTTCACATTTGTTCTCTCCCTAATTATTGGATTTTTCTGTATATTATTGTAACATAGGCAGAAGTCAATGAAAACATTAAAAGAACTTAAATGAGGTGTGCGCAGTGGAGTTTTATAAAGAATTTATTGAAAAGGATATAAATCCAGCTTGGAAGATAAAAGAGAGAATTGCAGTTAGAGCAGTTATTTTTCATAAAGGAAATTTATTACTAGTACATAACAATAAAGGAGATTATAAATTTCCAAGCGGTGGAGTTGAAAAGGGTGAGGTTCATAATGATGCACTGATTCGAGAAATAAGAGAAGAAACTGGATATGTAAATGGTCAAGTTAAGTATAGAATAGGGACCGTAATTGAAAGATGGGTAGATCAATTCGAAGAGGAGACGCTGTTCCAGATGACTTCACACTACTATTTATGTGAGTTAGTTGATGATGAGAAAATAGGCCAACAATTGGATGATTATGAGTATGAGCAAGAGTTTGAACCGGTGTGGGTACCACTGAATGAGGCGATTCAAGCTAATGAAAGTTTAGTAGGAAAACCAGGTGGTAACGGTTGGGTTAGGAGAGAGACTTTTGTTTTAAAAGAGTTAAGAAAATGGAGCATAGCGGGATCGAACCGCGGGAGTGTAATATAAACTGTGTAAGTAAGAGAGCGTACGGCTCTTACTTCGCAGTTTATTTTTTTATTGTTAAACTAATAATATATGAATTGGGGGAGTTGTTTCTAATGGCAAAATCTAAACGTGATCCACAATCAGTAGAGTTAGCTAATAGAATAATAGAACAATACCAACCAGAGTCCGTACAAGACATGCAGAATGCACTGAAAGACATATTTGGTCCTATGTTTGAAGCTATGTTAAAAGGAGAAATGAATCATCATCT
>NZ_LDUE01000025.1 GCF_001038485.1 Ornithinibacillus californiensis | reverse complement strand
TAATATTATTATTATTATTTATATGAAAGGAATTAAAACGTTCATTAACTAGACACTTAGATGGTGGAGATATGTTCAAACCCACTATGTAATTTACTATCTACTAAAAAATTCATTGTAGAAATGTCCATATCTGCCCAATATTACTATTACTAGGTATTGAACCATACGAGGACCTAGTATCTATCATATAGTAAATGTGTAAAAGGTAAGGGGGTGTTGTCATGAGTGAAGCTGTTGCAGGAGTAGGTTATGGTGGAGGTTTTGCCTTACTAGTTGTTTTGTTTATATTATTAATCATTGTTGGAGCTGCCTATGTTGGTTATTAATAATTATATGAAAGGAGTATTTTTATGGGCTTTGGTGTAAGACCTTATGGTGGTTATGGTTTTGGTGGTGGCCTAGGCTATGGTTATGGTTCCGGATTTGGCGGAGGATACGGTGCAGGCGGTGGCTTTGCACTTATCGTTGTGTTGTTTATCCTTCTAATCATAGTAGGTGCTGCTTGGTTATAGATTCGGCTTAAATATTGGAACGATACAATAGGCTTTCAGGCTTACTGATAGCCTATTTTTGTTCTAAATTAAGGAAAACGCCTAATCCCTAGGACAAATATCCCTACATACAATGACATGGAAAATAACCGAGAAATCTAAAGGAGGAAAAATTTATGCATTATACCCACGATGTATCCCATCACCACTATTCTTACACTAATATAACTCCCCATCATTTATTGAAAACAATACAACATTGTGAGGAAACTTGTGAAGGCATGGTTAGTATGTTAGTTAATAAGGTAGATAGGTCCCACTCCAGGGAAAAACAAATACAATTATTACGTGATTGTGCGGATATTTGTACATTAATGGCTAAATATTTGGCTAGAAATTCACAACTATCTAAATCACTTGCTCAATATTGTGCTTATGTCTGTGAGGTATGTGGGAATACATGTTTACAATTTCCTGATCACGAATCACAACAATGTGGGCAAATATGTTTAAATTGCGCACAAGAATGTAAATCATATTCTGTGTGATTGTGATATTTTATTTTTGATAATTTAGAACTATGGGGCAACCTAAACGGAATAGAAAAAGTGGACGTATTTAGGTAAGTAGTTCGATTGAAAAGTAGAAAAAGTAATTTCACAAGGTAAATAACGGGTAAATCACATGCTATTAACTTCTATATCGCATAGAAAATCGTAGAGGTTTTAACACTAACAGGTTCTGTTTTGGAGTATAAAATATTGATCATTTAAGCAGTCCAATTAACATAAAAATTGGATTGCTTAATTTATTTATTTATTTAATAATATTTTTACACGGAATGATAGCGAATATACACCTTAGTAATCACTTGGTTTAGCAAGTTAACATAAACTCTTGTCAACTGCATATTTTGGTTACTAAAACGCCCTCCATTTTCTGTACTAATTTTCAATACAATATAAAAGCCATTGGATTTTTATGTTAAAATAATATGAATGTGAATAAATGTACTTAAAGCTATAGGGGCAAGATAGTGGAAGAAGTGATGAAAAAATCTAGGTAATGAATATGAAGAAAATAAACTTATGCTTGACCTTTCCACTGAGAAAGGAACAACAACCATTAAAACCGGAAGTGGTTCTCATGGCATCGTTTCAAGCCCGGATAATAAATATGTGTATGTAACCAACATGTTTGAAGATACTGTGAGTGTAATTGATGTGGAACAAGAAAGAGTACTTAAAACTATCAAAGTGCCAAGTGTACCTAATGGAATTAGTATAACAGGATAATAAAATTGGGAAAACTATAATTAATTCTATAGACAGTCTGTCGAGAAGGTTTCGACAGACTGTCTTTCACTTAGACAACGTTTTTCTCCTTCGTGTGACTTTATGAAGCCATTTGTCTACATGCATTTGCACACGCACGGCATATATCCGCACATTCCTTGCAATGTGCATCTTGGAATTTATCACATTCCGTAGCACAGCCTTCACACATTGAAGCACAAAGTTCACAAAAGCTTTTAGCCATATGACTGTTTCGAGCCATTAGAGCCGCAGCCTGTAAACAAATTTCAGCACAGTCATTTAGATGCTGAATACATGTAATTCTTGCTTGAATGTCTGGTTCTTGTAAACATGCTGTATGACATTCCTCACAGGCACGTGCACATTTTAAACATTCCTCAATACAATGATCCATGTTAGTTGGTGAATTGGTTAGTACTCCCATCTATAAACACTCCTTTTTAATAAAATTTGACACCTTTAGCATTCTCTGAGAATTTAAATTTATACCCCAGGCTAGTGTAAGGTTTGCATCACTTCAAAAACATATGGAAAAGTAATAATTTCTTGTCCAATTTTAAATTCAGCCCAGAGTTTATACTTTCCTGCTGTATCAAAATGCGTTTCAAAAATTGTTTTATTATTTGATACTGGATGTACATGAATAAACCTTTCCGCTAGTTCATCAAGAATGACAACGTGACCCAATGCCCCTAAATATGGATCGGGTTTTGCATTTTTTAAATTGAATTTTAATTCAACCTTTTCATTGGTGGCAAAATGCCCATGTTCCAATATAATTTGATATCCTTTTATTTCTTTTTCATTTTCGGACTCAGGCTCTAATCGCATTATTGATTCATTTGCGTGATTTCTACCTATTGAAATAGGTTCTATAACATAATCTTTTCCTTCAACAATAATATCTACAAAACCCTTATAGCTTCCTCTATCACTTAATTTAACTTTTGCTTCAAAATGGTTATCTTTTATTTTTTTTGGATGTAGATGATAGTATTCCTCCAGATCGTTACTAACTATAATCAGATGCATATATTTTTCATGATTTTCAACTAATTCAATTGGATTATTGATATCATCATTATTTTCCAAATGAATTTCTACGATATTATCCCTATATGTTAAGGAAACATTAATTTCATTAAGGACATTTTGGTTTGGTATAGTGCTTTCATGATGCTGATGATGTTGTTCCATATTATCTCACCTCGTATTATTATGTGGAATATTACTAACAAGAAATTAGAATAAGATGTACTTCTTTAAGAAAAAATGTCCCAATTGGAGGGACATTTTTGATAAGTGGGTTATTTAACCTTTTTACTCTTAATGGTGTAACTGGTTTGGTTGGTTAGTGTTAACGTTTTTGTTTTGATAAATTGGCATATGGTTATGATTATTATTCGCTTGTAATGGATTTTGGGCCTCAACTTGCTCTGTTGTAGATGCGTTAGGGTGGCTCATCCATCCATTCTGTTGTGCTAACATACCAATTTGTTCAGCTATCTGTGACTGTTGTAAAGCCATTTCAACATGAATTTTTTTAACCTGTGGGTTTTTCATATTAAGTGCTGAAGTGAAATTATCGTTTGCCATTGCTAATGCTGTAACTTGGGCGTCCGTCGCAATGTCTTTATCCTCTAAACCAATAGAAGCATAATCATTATGGGTATGACTTGGAACCTGTGGAATTGGTGGTAAAGACACCTGGTGCAAATTGTCCGGAGTTAATAACCTATTCATTACATTTACATGATTTTTCATTAATCCGGCCTGTTGTTCCAATAACATAATTAAATGTTGATTTTTAGTACTAGAAGCATATAGCTCCAACTTTTTGATAAGTGCATTATGGACTGACAGGTGATTTGCCATAAGCCCTACATCTATAGTTTTTAACATTTAAAAAGCTCCCTTTTATAGGTATAGTACCTAGTGATTAATATTATTATTGTCAGTCTCATTCGAACTATTCATCCTTTTAAACCCTTATAACGAGATAATCGCCATCCTTCATTTTTACCACATCTGCCTTCATTGCTTTAGCAATGTCCTGTGTGATACGCTTTTGCTGTTCCTCATCGTTAGCTAACAATGAAAGTTGTGACCCACCTAGTATGCGGTCTTTTTGCAATGTCACAATGGCCAGCACTTGATAATTTGGTCTTTGGGATATTTCTCTACCCATTAATCATTCCCTCCCAATAAATTTTGTGTTCATCAATTTACTACTTTTTTTAACGCTTTCAAGTATAGGGGTATTTCTAACAGTATGTATTAGTTTATTGATATCACCAGCAATAGGTATTAAGGTAATAACGATTCTTCCATCATCGTATTCCTTTCTACTGAAGTGGTATCTTTTTGCACCTAATGCCCTTGTTGCCTCAAATAGTATTGCTTGTCTTTGTCCAAAGTTATCAAGTCCAATGCGAAAATGTTCTTCGTGGGGGTTAATCACTACTGCTATTCCTTCATCATTGAACATCTTCGCAGCATTTTCACTCCCTAAAAGATTGGAAACATAAATGCCATCGACAAATAATTCTGATCCTTTTACTTCAATTTCACCTTGTTTGACATCCGCTATATCTCCAACACTTTTTCCTTTCGAAAAGCGATTGATGATATAAAAAGTAAGTCCACCAGTAACAATTGCTGCTAAAATGCTTAACCAAATTTGTTCCAGATTGACAATTTGAATTGTCAGAGATGATACGAGAGCAACTATCAATGCGAAATAATTTCTTGATTCAAATGTTTTTGATATTCCATCAATGTAGGCGTCTCCACGAAATGCGAATTCCGTATTTTCTAAGTCCTTTAAGCTCTCCCTTTCAGATTTTCTTACATCACGAAACTGCTGAATAGCAACAGTTAGAAAAGTTACAGCAACAAAATTTTTAGTCATTAATGCTGGTATTGCAACTGCCCCTAATGATGCGGCGACAAAGCCTGTAACTAAATGTATTAAATATCCATTTGGATAACTAGGGTATTGCCGGTAGTCAGCTTTAATAGTCATTATACGAGCCATAGTACCCATAACAATTCCTGTTACAATCATTACAAGATATTGAGAGGATATCATTTCAGTATCCATAAAGGACCTCCTTGTATAAAGGGATATTGTTTATATCTCTAAATCCGTTGATGTAATCATTAATATTATTAGACATTCAACATTTTTCATTCAAATAAATGGCAGTGTGCAATTGAGTGAATTCTCGTATAACTATAATGGAGCACAAAATGAATTGTACTCCATTAAAGTTGAGATTATAAACAAGCGGCGCCTACAATGATAAGCAGGATAAATAATACAACGATCAAAGCGAAGCCATTAGCTCCATAACCAGTTCCCGCTGTATTATATCCGTAGCCTCCATAACCAAGGCCGCCACCACCATATGGTCCTATACCGAATCCGAATCCCATAATCCACCACACCTTTTAGTAATCTATATCATTAATATCCATATCCCACGTAGGACGCACCAATAATAATTAAAAGGATAAACAACACAATAAGCAAAGCGAATCCTCCGCCATATCCTACACCTACACCTGCAGCAACATCACTCATTAAAAAATACACCTCCCTAATCATATACATTTACTATATGTAAGCTCACTATTTCTGGTATGGATATTATCCCAGAAATAATTAATTAAATAATGATTTGATTTTATTCTTCATTAACTTTTTTGCTGAGAATGTTCCAAATTACTTAAATTAAATCCACTTATGCCCTGGTATATCTGTCATTTAAGAAGATAGATCACTATGCATACAATGTTATGTGGCTATAGTTACTTGGGAGGTGAAATATTTGTCAATTACTCATCATTATGAAATGTGTTGTCGATATAAAGGAAGGGCTGTTAGAATAAGGTGTCGTGACGGTAGTGTTCACACTGGGATAATTCGAAATGTTACTAGGAATAGGGTTTATTTGCAACCACTTGGTCCTAATAGGAACCTTGGAGGTTTTGGTTATGGTTATTATGGCTATGGTGGTTTTGGCTATGGAATTGCGTTGGGTGCGATTGCCACACTAGCCTTAATTCCTTTCCTATTTTGGTAAGAAGAAGAACAAATGGCTTATGCATTAAAGCCATTTGTTCTTTTATACAACTATTAATGTTGTTCGTCATTATCTAAAAGGAACTGTGTAAAGGTATTTGACTCCATACTTAATAATTCTTTACTGGTTACTTTGAGTGCTTTTAAGTATTTGTTTACTAGGTAATAGCCCATACAGTATCCACTCATTTTAGGATAATCATCTATTCCATAAATGATCATTTGATGTATGAAGTCAAATTTCGAAACATTTCTGTTAGGGTAAATTAAGTCCTGCCATATGTGACTAAGTTCATTTTCAGTGTAATAGGAGGTCCATTTTGCTACATATTCTTTACCTACTCTTTCTAAAACTGCATTTTCTGCTAGTCCCTCCAATATAATCGTATCAAGTAATACGTAGTCTTTCTCATCCTTTTCCCATTTAGTTAATCGGCACACATGGTTATATTCATGCGTAATAAGTGCTTTTAACTCTTTTTCTGTATTTTCTTTGGATATAAATAGAAAAAGTTTATCTTTAAATGCTAGACCAGACTTTCCTTGGGATAACTTTTTTAACCTTGTATTATGTGAATCTGAAGGAAAAATAAAAATAGGAATATCTGGCCCTTCCCATTCTTTTTGGAGTGATAGAAACTCCTCATTAATTGTATTCCATACCTTATTTTCTTGTAATGTTCTTAATTGTTCAATTCCCTGTGGTATAGGTTGATACATTCCATGCATGACTAAATACTCATAAATTTCCTCTGCAGAAGCATTATGAAAATATTGTTTCATATTTTCACATATTTTAATAGGTTGATAGTAGTCAGTTTGTAGCCACTGATCTGTTGTAATTATACTCACCTTATAGACTCCTAACTAATTTTTATTCTTTATAGTATGTATGGACTAAATAAACGTTTCAGAATTCGGTATAGAATCTAAATCATATATAGACGTATACCTTTCCATGAATTTTTTATCGGAATACTTTAAAATAAACAGTAATGGAGGTGTTCCGGATATGTTTCCAGAAAGACCAAGAGGACCAATGCCAATTTTGCCACCTAGACCACAGCAAATAAAAAGAAAACAGATTCCCAATAAATCCGGTTTGTTGTCTAGTTTTCAGAATGATGAAGGGGATATAGATATTGATAAGGTTATGGTAACCGGAAAGAAGATAATGGATGTTTATAATCAAGTAAGTCCATTTTTTTCAAAGTTTATTAAAAGATAGCAACTAAATTGCAAAAAAGGGGATTTACTATGAAACCAACATATTTGAATTGTTTGTCTTTGCTAGGAGTTGGTGGAGCACATCCTGGGGGACTTAAACTTACAAAGGATATTCTATTAAAGGAAGATATAGATAAAACTATAAAAGTACTTGATATTGGATGCGGTACGGGACAGACATCGGCTTATATAGCCAACCAATATGAATGTGATGTTACAGCGTTTGATTCAAATTATGTGATGTTAGAAAAATCAAGGGAAAGATTTTCAGAGCTTTCCTTATCTATTGATATTGTCTATGGGTATGTAGAAAATCTTCCGTTCGAGAATCTATCATTTGATTTAATTCTTTCAGAGTCTGTACTAGCTTTTACCAATACTTCTAAATCCATATCTGAAGTTAAACGAGTCCTCAAATCATGCGGTGTATTATTGGCAATCGAAATGGTATGCGAGCGAGAATTATCAAATGAAGCACGGACAGAAATCCAAGATTTTTATGAAGTATCTCATCTTTTAAGTGAAAATGATTGGATAACTATCTTTCGAGCAAATGGGTTTGGACAGGTAAATGTTGAAAAAGTTAAATTAAAAAATGAACTGAATGATTTGGATAATACTGCAGAATTTTCGCTATCTGAAAATATTCCTGATGATTGTTTTTATATTCTAAAGAAACATGAATATTTTACTGATTTATATCGAGATAGCTTAGGATTTCGGATATTCCGATGTAATATTTAACAATTATAAATTGCTTGGGGGGATGTCATTTGACGATACGAAAAGCAACATACAATGATATAAAAGTAATTCTTAGCCATTCAATGGAAGTATTAAGAGAATCAACTAACGAACGAATAACTCCCACCCAGAGAAATGCGGATAAAATGGTATCTCCATTTATGGCAGACGGGGGTAGCTATCTCATTTACATTGAAAATGACGAAATTAAAGGGTGGATTGGAATAGGTAGTATTTTTGATTACTATTTGGAAAAAGTAATAGGTTATATTTCTGAACTTTATGTAATGCCAATCTATCGTGGACATGGAATAGCTGAAAAACTATGTAAGGAAGCATTAACAAAATTAAGAGAAGAGGGCTATACAAATGTTCAATTAAATGTTTTTTCAGGAAATCAGGCCAAGAAACTTTATAAGAAACTTGGTTTTCAAGAAGTTTCCACACTGTTGGAGATTGATTTGAATCGAAACTCTTAATTGTTTGTTAATAATAGAAATCATGCAACTTGTTACTATTTTAATTGAACACTAAATATTGTAGTTCCGCCCCTTTACCGAATCTTATTTCCAGTTCTTTCCCTTGCGCCTTTTGGAGTAACTCATTTGCTACTTTTCCGGCATCATATTTTCCATAATGTCGAACTAACCTGAAATTGGATTATACCTTTGCTTGACTATTTCCGTATTTTTTTGTCCATTTTAAATCCCTTTCTTGGTCTTCTAGTATACCAAATGGGATTAGAGATAAAAGTTGTTGTTGTTGAGAGAAAAAGAAAGGAGTGACTAGTTTTAGTCACTCCTTTCTCATAAAAATGATTACTTTAATCCTTTTTATTTTTTAATGCTAATTTGGTGGCATAATATACAACGATACCGATAGCTAGTAGGTTAAGTATCCATCCCAGTAATCCGTAGCCCATCATGCCCATCATCCCCATCATATGGAATCACCTCGCTAAACTATAAATTATTCATCATACCTCGGAATTCCTTACTGTTTTGCATCAAGCCATCTTCACCATGACAAGCATTAAACATTTCCTCTTGTTGTTCTGGTGAAAAGTTAGGATGCATCTGTTCGATATAAGGTTTCATTTCTTCAAAGTTGTAGAAATCATCACCATTTGATTCTGCTGCAACAAAGGATGCACCCCCTAATAGCACTGCTCCAGTTAACACTCCTATTACTAATTTTTTCATTTATAACATCTCCTTTCATATCTGAATCATACCTTTCAGAAATGGAGATTTTATGAAGAACTTATGTGGAAGTTGTGAAGATTATTTTTTTTATTCAATAAGGTGGTACTATAAATAGAAAGAGGTGATTTAACATGACCAAAGTCCTTATCGTTGACGATGAAAAAATAATTCTTGAAGTGTTGGAAGCATACTTTGAAAAAGAGGGATGGGAAATCATTTTAGCCTCAAATGGTATAGAAGCCTTAAGAAAAATAAAAGGGAATAACCCAGACATTATTATTTTAGACCTTATGTTGCCGGATATATCAGGTGAAGAGGTCTGTAGATTAACGAGAAAAGAAAGTGATGTTCCTATTATTATGTTAACAGCAAAATCAGCAGAAGACGATTTGATTAACGGAATTGTTATTGGTGCGGATGACTACGTAATGAAACCGTTTAGTCCAAGAGAAGTCGTAATAAGATCAAAGGCAATTTTACGAAGGGTAAATAAAGTCGATAAAGGAAACAAAATATCGTTTAATAATGGAAAGCTAAAAATAGACCTTGTTAAAAAGGAGATAGAATTAAGTGGTAAGTTAATATCACTTACTCCCATTGAATATAAACTGTTGGTTGCCATGGCAAGTTATCCTGGAAGAGTTTATAGTCGATTGGATTTATTGGAAAAGATTCAGGAGGATGGTGCTTATTTTGAAGGGTATGAGCGAAGTATAGATACACATGTAAAAAACCTCCGGAAAAAGATAGAAGCTGATTCTCGTCATCCAAGATATATTTTGACTGTATTTGGGATGGGGTATAAGTTTGGAGGAACGCTTAATGAATCTGACACTACGTTCTAAAATCTTAATTTACCTTTTAATTGTGTCACTCTCTGGCATTTTTCTTACAAGCTTTTCCGTATTGTGGGGATTTGAAGATCACTTTAATGAATATTTACAAAATAGTAGAGAGGAAAGTAGTTCGTTAATTGAGAAAGAGGCAATTAAATCCTATGAGGAATCAGGGGAACTTATTGATAATCAGATAAGTAATTTAATACATCAACAAGCTATGACAGAAGAACTATTTTATAAAATTTATGATGTAGATGGACAATTAGTAGCTGATACAACAATGATGCTCGGGATGATGGAGAGCATGGGAATGAATTCGGATGTTGAAAAAGATACCGAATTCGAAACGATTTCTTATAACCTAACATTTGATAATAATTATATTGGAAGTATGGAAGTATACTTTCCAAAGGAATTGGTAGGCGAGGATATTGCTTTTTTAGAAACAATAAAATCGAATATTTATCTTGCTATTGTTGTTACTGTGGTATTAGCTCTATTGTTTAGTCTGTTATTTTCTAAACACCTGACAAGTGGATTTCAAAAATTATCAAAAGCGATTCAGGAATTACAAGAACATAATTGGAGAACACGTGTAGCAGTAAATGAATTAACAGATGAAATGCGACCAGTTGGTGAATCATTTAACCAACTTGCTGAATCATTGTCAAAAGAAGAAATACATCGGAAACAGTTTACTGCAGATTTTGCTCATGAGATACGAACCCCGCTTGCCACGTTAAGAAGTCAGATGGAAGCGTACCTTGATGGGGTATTTGAACCAACTACAAAAAGGTTGCTGCAAAGCCACGATGAGTTGATGCGGTTAGTTCGTCTTGTGAATGAACTGGAAGGATTACTTGCCGCTGAAAACCCACAAATAAAGTTGAACAAAACAAATATTGAAGTAGGAAAATTACTTTGCTTAATGGAAGAACAATTTACACGGGTATTTCAGGAAAAAGGAGTTCAATTAAACATTCAAAAGCCTACAAAGGAATATTGGTTTAATGCAGATCGTGACCGTGTTGTACAAGTTTTAACGAATATAATAAACAATGCACTTCAATATACCCCTGTAGGGAAAAAAGTATTTGTTAAGATGGTGGATTCTAATGATTATCTAGGATTATTTGTTAAAGATGAGGGTATTGGAATTGCGAGGGAGGATCTCCCTTATCTATTTGAAAGGTTCTATCGTGGTGATAAATCCAGGGACAGAAAAACAGGTGGAATAGGTATTGGATTGTCCATTGTGAAGGCTTTGGTAGATGCACATCAGGGGAAAATTAAAATTGAAAGTAAATTAAATGCTGGAACGGAGGTTACGGTTTTCTTCCCTAAATATTAGAAATGATAGGATAGATTAGACATTATCTGAAATAATTTTGAAATTACATTTGGAACCATCTTATTTACAACCAGGAGGTAAAGGAATTGAAAAAATATCTAAATATCATTGTAGCAGGATTAGTGATTGTTTTGGTAGGATATTTCCTCTTTTTCGTACAAGGTCCGGGTATGTTTAGGACATCCCCTAATTTGCCGATGAATCCAATGAATGAGTCGGGTAACAATACCTATAATCAATCGAATAAAGTAAATGAGTCATCTTTACCAATCCCACCAATGTTAGAGGATATAAATCCAGATCCAAATAAAGCAGAATTTCAAATAACTGCTCAAAACGCAACCAAGGAATTTGTTCCAGGAGTAAAAACGGAGACAATGGGGTACAATGGTGATTATTTAGGCCCAGTTCTTCGGGTTCGAAATGGAGAAGAAGTGTCGGTTAAGGTTAAGAATAATCTTGAAGATGAAATTACTACAATTCATTGGCATGGTCTTGAAGTGGATGGAGAGGACGATGGAGGACCACATTCGGGGATTCAACCCGGAAAATCATGGACCCCAGAATTTACGATAGAACAGTCTGCAGCTACTCTATGGTACCATCCACATCCAGAACAAAATACTGGAAGACAGGTATATAAAGGACTTGCAGGATTATTTTTCATAGAGGATGAGGTTTCCGATCACTTGGAAGTTCCAAAAGACTACGGAGTCAATGATGTTCCACTTATTATTCAAGATAAGAGATTTAATGAGGATGGTAGTTTTCAATATGATTTAGGAATGCATGATGTAATGCAAGGACTACAAGGTGATACATTACTTGTAAACGGAGCGATTGACCCATATTTGGAAGTTCCTAAAGGCATGATGAGGCTTCGTATATTAAATGGTTCCAATGCAAGTGTCTATGAATTAGGATTTGATAATAACCAAATATTTTATCAAATTGCCAGTGATGGTGGGTTTCTTGAAAAGCCAATAGAGATGGATGAACTCAAACTTGGCTCCGCAGAAAGGGCAGAAATTCTAGTTGATTTTTCCGATTACAATAATGGGGATATCGTCCAGATGTCTAATCAAGGATTAGAGTTTATGAAATTTATTGTTAATGGTGAAAGTGAAAATCAGTTCAAGATACCAGATCAATTAGCTTCAATTGAAAAGATTGATCTTGAGGATGCAGTTAGGACGAGAGAGTTTGTTTTTCAAGGAATGGGACCTGGAGTAAATATCAATGGTAAGCAAATGGATATAAATCGAATAGACGAACTAGTAAATTTACATGAAACAGAGATTTGGGAAATTTCCAATGAGAGCGGTATGGGAATGATGGGAGGTATCGCCCATCCATTTCATGCACATGGTGTTCAATTTCAGATTATAGATCGTGATGGAAACCCACCACCACCAAATGAAACTGGCTGGAAAGACACTTTTCTTGTATATCCAGGGGAAAAAGTCCGAGCGATTGCTACATTTAATCATTCTGGTGTGTTTATGTATCATTGTCATATCCTTGAACATGAGGATGCAGGCATGATGGGACAATTCAAAGTGGATTAGGCTAACTGGAAAAAAGTCTAGGTTTAGAAGGCAAAAATATCCGTATTAACTACAGCAGAAACGGGTAATATTCGCGTAAATTTCGTTTCATTGTTGTTTATTAAATTATAAAGTCTTGTGATTGTTTGATAATTTTGTATGTATAAAAACGAAAGGGAGAAGTTCTACTTCGGTATCCATACTGTAATGGCACTATGATTGAAGCGAAAGAAGACCCGAGTCAATAGTTCTCACTTGGGTCGTGATATAGGTATTTTGGCGATTTTGTTCTTTTAATCATAAAGTACCAATTGTTAATATTAGTTTGGTTCTATTTCAATTACGTTACATTTTGCAAGACTAATGGTAGAAGAGGGGATTAACTAATTAATTTAATTTTATTAAACCTGATTATAAAATTGGTAGGCAAGTTCTTGTTTTTTATTACTTATACCAAGCGTTAATTCCCATCCCATTCTTTTGATAAACTCAGAATACTTCTTTTGAATCTCTAATTGTTGTAAGGCCATTTCAACGTGTGCATTTCTAACATTATTGTCTTTCATCATTAAGGCAGCAGTATAATTTTCACCCGATATCATTTTAGTAGAAGCTTTTGCTTCTAAAGCAATCCATTTGTCATTGTAACCTACATGTTCATCTATTGCCGTTTGATAGTTATTTAGACTAGCATTTCTTAAATCAGGTACCTCAACATAATCGTCATTCTGTGGATTAATTAACGACAGCATAACCTCAACATGTGCACGCATTACTTTGATTTGGAGATCAATTGTATCTTTTAATTCTTCACTTCTTACTTTCATACGGTATATTTCTAATTTTTTTATCATTCCTTCATGGGTGGATAAATGTTCTATCATTAAGCCTATGTCAATAGCCGGCAAACCTTTCATGTTATCACCTTCCATTATAATAAATTCACTATAATGTATGGAATTTAATGAAATGTGTTAACGCCTATTAAATTTGGGCAATATTAAGTAATTACAAGAGACTGTTGACTACATGTAACTTAAGTGATAGGTATTAAATTAACTTCACAAAGATGCATAAAATACTGTATACTATACAGGGGTATACTATGATAAATTAGGAATCGAAAAGGGGATTGACATATAATGTTTGTAAAAAAAGGGTATATACAGTTAGCAGTTAATGGTGGGATTGGATTTGGAGCAAAACTTAATCCGAGACAGTTAGTTGTATTAGGTGAGTATTTAGTGGAAGATTCCGAGATTGAGTTGACTACTTTACAACAGCTGATTGTTCAAATTCCTGAAGAAGAGGTAGAGAGTGTAAAAAGAAAATTTGAGGAAGTTGGATTAGCCTGTTATAAGGTAGGAAACTATGTAAAAAGTTTACGCACTTGTAACTTTTGTAAAGGGGAAGAAGCAGAGGGGATGCCTGTTGCAAAAGAATTAAATCGTCGAATAGCTGGTCAGGAAGTACCCTTTACATTGAAGCCTGCATATACTGGTTGTCCAATCGGTTGTGGAGAACCCTTGATAAATGATATAGGTGTAATGAAGGATCAAGATACGTATGAGCTATATATTGGAGGATATTCAAAAGGAAGAGATATAAAATCGGGAAAATTGATTAAGGCGAATCTAGAACCAGACGAATTATATGATCTTGCTGATAAAATTCTAGTTATCTATCGAGAAAACGGAAAAAAGAGAGAAAAGTTTTATAGATTTGTTGATCGATTTGGGATTGAACAAATTAAGGAAGAACTTAATTTAGTTTAAAAGAATAGATGAACGTGGAGAAAATAGAAAAAGTAATCTATATACAATTATATAAATGAACCGGGAAAAGTCGTGTATTCTTACTAAGTGTGCACGACTTTTTTAGTGGATTTCTGAAGACAAAATATTATTTTTGCAAACTTTCTTGATAAAGATTCGTTATATTGATTGGTAAGCGGTAATCAAACCCATATTGTATATCATCAGGCGATGCATCAATTTCTTTATTAATTAGAGTTGTTTAAAAATGTTATTTTTGTTTATTTCATTAATTGATGGTTTCAGGGGTGGAGACGATGAATCGAAAAAAAGTAGTAAAAAAGTTGATATTAAGGAACTCAACTATCATTTTTTTACTATCTTCTCTAATTATTTTAATAAGCATACATAGTAATAAACTTTACGATACAATTTATGAATTTCTTGATAAAGATCAAGGTAAATTAAAGATTTTTAGCGTTGATGCAAAAAATGGATTCCCGATTAAAAACAGTGAATTTAGAATAATAGATTTGGAGACAGATAATATTGTCGAAGTATTATATACAGACTCTAGTGGTATGGCGATATCCAATTTACTTTATTTTGATAAAACATATAAAATAACCCAAACTAATGTAATGGAGCCCTATGTATTAAATAAGGAACAATATGTAGTGGAATTTAGTGAGAAAAATGATCGGGTTACAATTAATAATGATGTCCCAAGCTATATTAAAGATTATGAACGAACAGAAGATAAAGAAATAATCATTACTAATCTTCAATTGTCTTTAGATACGATATTGCAGTATCCAGAATTACCTAATGGGTGTGAAGTTACAGCTTTAGCTTCTGTACTTGATTATTATGGCTATAAGACAACTAAAATGGAGCTTGCAGAAAAATATTTACCTAAAGTCCCTTTTTCACAAATTAATAATAAATTGTTTGGAGTAAATCCATATGATGCTTATGCTGGTGATCCAAGAAGTAAAAGTGGATTCTTTAGTTATGCACCTCCGATTGTTCGAACTGCAAATGAATTCATCAAGAGTAGCGATGGAAAAAACAATTCAAAAGATATTAGTGGAAGCACACGCGATGAGATTTTGAAGTATCTTAAAGAAGGCACGCCAGTAATAGTATGGACGACAAGAGACTTATCGGAACCAAATAAAAATTTTTCTTGGTATATAAAAGGAACCAATGAAATACTTCAAGTGCCTACTAATTCACACACAGTTGTTCTAACTGGATTCAGTGAGGAGATTGTCTATGCAATGGATCCATTAAGAGGACAAGTAGTATATGATTCAGATCAATTTTTTGAAATTTATGGGAAGGCAGGTAGCCATGCAATGGTAATACTTTAATAAACTCTAAAATTCACTTATCTACAAAATGCCTACATATTAATTTAACTTTGATCAAAACCATAAAAAATATTACCCTTTTCATTTGACAACTATACGATAGGGGGGTATAGTATAACTATAAAATATAAGGAAGTGATTCATTTGGATAAATTCTTACATGAACATCCTACAACACCAAGAACGAAAAATGAAAAGCAAACTGTCATCAATCGTTTGAAGCGAATTGAAGGGCAAGTTCGCGGGATACAAAAAATGGTAGAGGAAGATCGTTATTGTGTAGATATATTAGTACAAATTAGTGCTATTCAATCTGCCTTGAAAAATGTGGGGTTTGCTGTCACAGAACGCCATATCAATCATTGTGTCAGTGATGCGGTTAGACAAGGTGAAGGTAAGGAAACTATTGAGGAATTAATGGAAGTTTTAAAACAATTTTCCAAGTAAGGAGGGAACTACTGTGAGTGAGAAAAATCATGCAACACTTGGAATAACAGGTATGACTTGTGCTGCTTGTTCCAATCGTATTGAAAAAACATTAAATAAAATAGATGGCGTGGAAGCACAGGTTAATTTAACTACAGAAAAGGCATCTGTTAATTACAATCCAGAAAAATCTTCTCTTGATGATATTACAAAGAAAATTGAGAATATCGGTTATGGAGTTTTAAAAGAGAAAGTTGATCTAGATGTGTTTGGAATGACTTGTGCAGCTTGTTCTACTCGTATAGAAAAGGTTCTGAACAAACAAGAAGGCGTTTCAAAGGCATCCGTAAATTTAACAACAGAAAGTGCAGCGATTGAATATAATCCTGGATTAGTCGATGTAGAAGCCTTGATTAAGAAAATCAAAAATATTGGCTATGATGCAAAGCCGAAAGCAGAAAACAAAGAAAAGCAGTCACATAAGGAGAAGGAGTTAAAACGGCAAAAAAATAAGCTAATTATTTCTGCCATCCTTTCTTTCCCATTATTATTAACCATGTTTGTTCATTTCTTCGGTTGGGGTTTACCCGACATATTCATGAATCCATGGTTCCAATTTGCTTTAGCAACACCCGTTCAATTTATCATTGGATGGCAATTTTATGTAGGAGCCTATAAGAATCTACGTAATGGTGGAGCGAACATGGATGTGCTTGTTGCATTAGGTACAAGTGCTGCTTATTTCTATAGTCTATATGAAGCATTTAAGACCATAGGCAATACAGAATATATGCCACATTTATATTTTGAAACAAGTGCTGTATTAATCACGCTGATTGTATTTGGTAAATATTTAGAAATGAGAGCAAAAAGCCAGACGACGAATGCACTATCCTCTTTACTTAATTTACAAGCAAAAGAAGCTCGTGTAATTAGAAATGACGAAGAAATTATGATTCCTGCCAGCGAAGTTGTTGTTGGTGATCGATTAGTTGTAAAACCGGGAGAGAAGATACCTGTAGACGGTATCGTTGTAAAGGGAAGAACATCTGTCGATGAATCGATGATTACTGGTGAATCTATTCCAATTGAAAAGGAAGTAAACGCTAGCCTAATCGGCTCTACAATCAACAAAAATGGTTCTATTGAAATGGAAGCAACAAAAGTAGGGAAAGATACCGCCCTAGCATCGATTGTTAAAGTTGTGGAAGAAGCACAAGGATCGAAAGCACCAATTCAACGTTTGGCTGATATTATTTCTGGCTATTTCGTACCGATTGTAGTAGTGATTGCTATTCTGACATTTATTGTATGGATAGCGTTTGTCCAACCCGGTCAAATTGAACCTGCATTAGTTTCAGCAATTGCTGTGCTTGTTATTGCATGTCCTTGTGCGTTAGGACTCGCAACACCAACATCGATTATGGTTGGGACAGGTAAAGCCGCAGAGAGCGGAATACTTTTTAAAGGTGGAGAACATCTAGAGAGAACGCATCAGTTAGAGGCAATTGTTCTTGATAAAACAGGAACCATCACTAAAGGTAAACCAGAGGTAACGGATTTTACTGGTGATAATGAAACATTACAATTATTAGCTAGTGCTGAAAAAGGTTCTGAACATCCACTTGCAGGAGCAATTGTTGCACACGCAACAGAAAAAGATATTGATTTTGTTGAAGTGGATGAATTTGATGCAATACCTGGGCATGGTATTGAAGCTAGACTCGCTGGAAAACAAGTTCTTGTTGGGAATCGAAAGTTAATGCAAGATCACCAAGTCGATGTTGGTGGTGCTGAACAAGAACTGGTCAATTACGAAGTCGAAGGAAAAACAGCGATGTTAATTGCTATTGATGGAAAATATCGCGGAATTGTTGCGGTAGCAGATACTATCAAGGAGACTGCACCTGAAGCAATTAGGCAGCTAAAGGAACAGGGCTTAGAAGTTATCATGTTAACAGGGGATAACGAAAGAACTGCTCAAGCAATAGCAAAACAAGTAGGAATCGACAAAGTAATTGCCGGGGTGTTACCTGAAGAAAAAGCTGATAAAATCAAAGAAATTCAAAGTAAGGGTAAAAAGGTAGCAATGGTTGGTGATGGTGTAAACGATGCACCAGCATTAGTAACTGCAGATATAGGAATTGCCATTGGAACTGGTACAGAAGTGGCAATTGAAGCTGCTGACCTTACGATTCTTGGTGGAGAGCTGTTGCTCATACCGAAAGCAATCAAAATCAGCCATGCAACGATTAAAAATATCCGACAAAACCTCTTCTGGGCTTTCGGATACAATACGGCAGGAATTCCAGTTGCAGCAGTAGGTTTACTAGCACCATGGGTTGCTGGAGCTGCAATGGCATTGAGTTCAGTAAGTGTAGTTTCTAACTCGCTTCGATTAAAGAGAGTTAAGTTGTAATCAAAAACTTTAAAAGGAGGTGAAAAACATGCAAACATTGACGTTAGATGTAAGAGGTATGACATGCGGGCATTGCAAAATGTCTGTAGAAGGTGCCCTTAATGAATTAGAAGGAGTATCTAATGTTGAGGTAGATTTAACTACTGGTAATGTTACAGTATCTTATGATGAATCTAAAGTGACATTAGAATCCTTGCGGAATGCTATTGAGGATCAAGGCTATGATGTTGTAGCCTAACATGAAGAGATTAAAGCTGATTTCCTCTTGTGAAATCAGCTTTTTTTATAAAGTTATTGTATACATAAAAAATTTTAAAGTTTAACTAGTTAAGAAGTATTTTCTGAACTTCTAACAAATAAGATTGTCCAAGAAAGGGACAGGAATAGGAGTGAGTATATGAATTATGATGCATCTACACTTGATCGTGTCTTTCTACAAGTTGGAACATTTACAATCTATTGGTATGGGGTAATTATTGCAATCGGGGCGTTCCTAGGTCTCTATATTGCCATGAAAGAATCTGAACGATTAGGACTTAAAAAGGATATATTCGTTGATTTAGTAGTTTTCGCAATTCCAATTTCGATTTTATTTGCGAGGATCTATTATGTATTCTTTGAATGGGAACGTTACGCAGGTGGACCATGGTGGAAAGTATTTGCTGTTTGGGAAGGGGGCATTGCCATCCATGGGGCACTGATTGGTGCTGTATTGACTGCAGTTGTATTTGCTCGTGTAAAAAAGATTCCGTTCTGGAAATTAGCCGATGTTGCTGCTCCAAGTTTGATACTTGGGCAAGCAATTGGTCGCTGGGGGAACTTCATGAACCAAGAGGCACATGGTGGTCCAATAATGGATCAAGGCATACTTGAGATGCATTATGCCGTTCTACCTGATTTTATAATGGATCAAATGTGGATTGATGGTACTGTATATTTTCCAACATTTCTATATGAATCAATTTGGAATATCCTCGTCCTTATACTATTACTATGGTTACGTCGAAAAAATCCAATTCGTGGCACAGTATTTTTAACATACCTAGCCACATATTCTGTCGGACGATTCTTCATAGAAGGTATGCGTACAGATAGCTTATATATTGTTGGTAACCTTCGTACCGCACAGTTTATTTCTATATTACTAATTGTTGGGGCTATTATTCTTATCGTTTATCGCTATAAAACTGTTTCCAAGCGATATGAGGATGTAGAAACGAAGAAGAAAAAGAATACAAAAAAGAAATAGTAGCAGATAAATAGTGGCTACAAAGGAAGGTAAGGAATAGTTGCCTGAAAACACATTCTTTTTAGTTCAAATAGTTGAAACATTAATCGTATATTATACTTGACCGTGTACCTTAGTACACGGTTTATTCTTATTATGGGGTGAATAAATTGAGTTATAAAATTAGCGAATTTGCAGAGAATTGCGGTGTTAATAAAGAAACCATTAGATATTATGAGCGTAAGAACTTATTACAGGAACCATCTAGAACGAGTACAGGTTATCGGATATATTCAAGTGATGATGTTAAAAGGGTGCGGTTCATCAAGCGTGTACAAGAGCTTGGTTTTTCATTAAGTGAGATATATAAATTGCTAGGGGTTATAGATCAAGATAATATTCGCTGCCAAGGTATGTATGATTTTGTTTCTCAAAAAGAAGAAGAACTTCAAAAACAAATAGAGGATCTAAAGAGAGTTGAAACTATGTTAAAAGATTTAAAACAACGATGTCCAGATGTAAAGCAATTACATGAGTGTCCAATAATTGAAATGTTAATTGTGGATTAAAGAAAGGAGAATTATAATGAGGAAATTCAAACTAGAGATTCAGGGAATGACTTGTACGGGTTGTGAAAAACATGTTATATCATCACTTGAAAATATAGGTGCTAAAAACATTGAAGCCAGTTTTCGTAATGGTGAAGTAATATTTGAATTACCCCTTAATATCGGAGTTAATAGTGCTAAAAATGCAATTAAGGATGCTAATTATCAGCCTGGAGAAGTCGAAGAAGTATCGTTACAGGAAAAGGTAGTTTTAGATAATGACAGTGATTACGGTTTAATTATTATTGGTTCCGGTAGCGCTGCTTTTTCTGCCGCAATTAAAGCCGTGGAATACGGTGCAAAGGTTGGAATGATTGAACGTGGAATTATTGGGGGAACGTGTGTAAATATTGGTTGTGTTCCATCCAAAACCCTTCTAAGAGCTGGGGATATTAATCAGTTTGCAAAGACAAATCCTTTTACTGGTTTAAATACTAATGCCGGAGAAGTGGAATTGGCAACTTTAGTGGAGCAAAAGGATGAGTTAGTAAATAAACTACGTAAACAGAAATACTTAGATTTAATTGATGAATATGGATTTGATTTAATAAAGGGGGAGGCAAAGTTTATAGATGAAAATACAGTTGAAGTAAATGGAAAGATACTTACTGCAAAGCGCTTTTTAATTGCAACAGGTGCGGCTCCGTCTATACCATCAATTTCAGGACTTAAAGAAATTGATTATTTATCAAGTACGACAATTCTTGAATTAAATAAAGTTCCCAAAAGCTTAACTGTAATAGGCTCAGGGTATATTGGATTAGAATTAGGACAACTTTTTCATAATTTAGGATCAGAAGTCACGCTTATACAAAGAAGTGAGCGACTTTTAAAAGGTTATGATCCAGAAATTTCAAAAGCAGTAGAAAAAGCGTTAATTGAACAAGGTATAAACCTTATCAAAGGGGCATCCTTTGAGCGTGTAGAACAAGATGGAAAGATAAAAATGGTTCATGTTACCGTAAATGGAAAGAAGAAAGTCGTGGAATCGGAGCAGCTACTCGTTGCAACAGGAAGAAAACCAAATACAGATTCTTTAAATTTAAGTGCAGCAGGGGTTGAAGTCGGAAAACGAAAAGAAATCCTAATAAATAACTATGCTAGGACGAGTAATGAAAAGATTTATGCAGCAGGTGATGTAACATTAGGACCCCAATTTGTTTATGTAGCAGCCTATGTAGGTGGAATTGTCGCTGATAATGCTATTGGTGGGTTAAACAAAAAAGTTGATTTATCAGTTGTACCCGGTGTAACGTTTACTAATCCTTCTATTGCAACAGTTGGTTTAACTGAAGAACAAGCAAAGGAAAAGGGATATGATGTTAAAACGTCTACCTTACCTTTGGATGCCGTTCCAAGGGCTATTGTTAATCAGGAAACCACTGGTGTGTTCAAATTGGTTATAGATGCAAATACATTAAAGGTATTAGGGGCTCACATTGTGGCTGAAAGTGCAGGGGATGTGATCTATGCAGCAACATTAGCAGTCAAGTTCGGATTGACTGCTGAGGATTTGAAAGACAGCCTAGCACCATACTTAACTATGGCAGAAGGAATAAAATTAGCTGCCCTTACATTTGATAAAGATGTGTCAAAATTATCTTGTTGTGCAGGATAAAAGCTCCTTACTTGAAAAGAGTTTAATTATGGTGAATAGGTTATAATTTGTTATGTAATAGCTGTTTTCAAGGAAGTGGTCTATATTATTTATGCAATCGTATTATTTATAATTGCAGGACTCGCCGAGATTGGTGGAGGTTATTTAATTTGGTTATGGTTAAGAGAAGGGAAACCATTTTATTGGGGGATAGGTGGTGGAGTAGCATTAGCCCTATATGGTGTAATTGCTACATTTAAAACCTTTCCATCATTCGGTAGAGTTTATGCTGCATACGGTGGAGTTTTTGTAGTTCTATCTGTTTTATGGGGATGGGGAATTGATAAGAAAACACCTGATTTGTATGATTGGGTAGGTGCTGGTATCTGCCTAATTGGTGTATCCGTTATATTGTTTGCACCACGCCATTAAATACCTATCTAAAAAAACGGGTACTGTAGCTGAATAAGGATTGCCCAAAATGGATTGTATTATTTATCGTAAAACACGAATTAGCAAGTTGTGTTTAATCAAACTTTGTTTCTAAGACACAAAAAGGGAAGAAAAGTAAATGAAAAGAGGTGCAATTCACTTTTAAATGGAATTGCACCTTTTATATTATTAGTTTTTCTCTGATCTTTTGATAGATAGCATGAATACAATAATTAGTGTAAAAGCAACTAATGTTAGAAATGGTATGGTAATAAACCCAAGCCAATTAATATATTCAGCACTACATGGAAAACTATTTGCAAACGGCTTAATTGCTGCAAAACTTGGAACCTTCTGCTCTAAATAGTGATAGAGGGAAATAGACCAACCAATGATTGCCATAGGTAAAACATATTTTCTTATAGACAATTCATTTTGAAATGTTGCTATTCCGAGCAGTAACGATAATGGATACATTAGAATACGTTGATACCAACAAAGTTCGAAAGGAATAAAACCTCTTATCTCACTAAAGTAAAGACTACCTAGGGTTGCAATTACGGATACTAACCAAGCAAGATATAGGAAAAGTTGTTTACTATCTAACTTACCCATATTCTAATTATCCTCTAATTCGTTATCTATTTCTTGTTTGATTCTCTGTTAATCATGCATTGTTCAAATAATATTCATAAACAAGTGCTGCAAATTCTATCTATCATTAAAACACATTCAAAAACATACTAAAAGTCTCATTTTCGTACATAATCATAATACCCAAAGCAACAAAAACTATGGGCACGATTATTCTTTCGTACTTTTCCACTGTTACTGATACTGCCTTAAAGGTTGATAAACGGTAACAAATATATAGTAAAACGGCAGATAATACGTAAAATATAATGATTGTAGCAGCTAGTTCAAAGGTATTTAAGGTTGTGAAGTAAGGAATGTATACACCTAAGTTATCTCCTCCGGCTGCTAAAGAAATTACTGTTACACTAAGAAATAATTTACTGAATTTGGTAGTTGATTCTAAGATTTCTTTCCCATCTTCATCCTCTTCGTCTTCAGATTTGAATAATTCCTTGAAACCTATATAAATAGGTAGTAATCCTAATAAACCAATCCACTTTTGTGGGAAGAAAGCAAGTCCAGTTGCAGCTAAAAGACTAATTGCGATTAAAATAGTTAGTCCCAGATATTGTCCTAACCCAATATTCTTAACACCATTTTTTTGCTTTTTTAATTGTGAGAACAATACTACTAATATTATTATGTAATCTATACTTGTTGCTACAAATACGGCAATAGCTGAGATAATCGTTGTACCCATTGATCAACATCTCCTAAATTAAATCCAGTATTAACTTCTAGGGAAATAGAAGAGGGCTTTCCGGAAAAACAGGAAAAGCCCTTTTCAATTATTCTTTCACTTTCATAAGTCGCAAACTATTTAATGCTACTAGAATGGTAGCACCCATATCTGAAAGGATGGCAATCCAAAGCGTTAACCAACCCGGGATAACCAATAATAGGGCTATAAATTTAATAGCAATTGCAAAAGTAATGTTAGCTTTGATGATATTTAGAGTTTTCCTACTAAGTATTACAGTAAATGGAAGTCTCCTCAAATCATCTGCCATTAATGCTACATCTGCGGTTTCAAGTGCTGTATCTGTACCAGCCCCACCCATTGCAATTCCAACTGTAGAGGCAGCTAGGGCAGGGGCATCATTTATACCATCCCCAACCATGGCTACTTTTCCGAACTCTGACCTTAATTGTTTTATATAGTCTAATTTGTCCTGAGGCATCAGTTCAGCTTGAATGTCTGATACGCCGACATGCTGACCGATTGCATTCGCTGTGCCTTTGTTATCACCTGTAAGCATGATCGTTTTTTTGATTCCAAGTTGATGCAATTTTTTAATAACTTCCTTGCTTGAATCACGGACTTCATCAGCTACTGCAACAACGGCAAGCATTTCTTTTTCAGTTCCAATAATCATTGCAGTTTTACCCTGATTTTGAAGGGTTGTAATCATTTCCCCTAGTTCCTTATTAAAACCAACGGTTAACAGTTCCTTAAAGAGATTTGGACTTCCAATATAATACGTTATTCCGTTTATTGTACCCTTAATACCTTTACCAGTTATAGAGGTGAAGTCATCTACTACAACGTTAGTATAAGAAACGTTCTCTTCTTCTGCTTTTTTCATAACCGCAGAAGCAAGTGGGTGTTGGGAATGATATTCCAATGCAGTTATAATAGATAATAGTTCGTGCTGATTAGTCATATTGTTTAACAATTTATAATCAGTTACAACTGGCACTCCTTTCGTTAGAGTACCTGTCTTATCAAATGCAATGGCTTTTAGTGAACCAATTTCTTCTAAATAAATACCGCCTTTTACGAGAACACCTTTTTTAGCAGCATTTCCTATAGCTGACACAATAGAAATTGGAGTAGAAATAACTAACGCACAAGGGCAACCTACTACTAGAACAGCCAATCCTTGATAAACCCACGTTTCCCAACTTCCATCGAAAAATAAAGGAGGTACAACAGCTACTAGTGCCGCTATCAGCATAATAATCGGTGTATAATATTTAGCAAATTTATCGACAAAAGCTTGAGCTGGAGCACGTTCACCTTGTGCTTCCTCTACAAGATGGATAATTTTTGATATAGTTGTATCTTCTGCCAATTTTGTTATTTTTACCTCAAGCAAACCTTCTTCATTCAGTGTACCTGCAAAAACCTCGTCCTCAACTGTTTTTCCAACTGGTACCGATTCACCAGTAATTGCTGCTTGATTGACTGCAGAGTTACCACGAACAACTACGCCATCCATAGCAATCTTCTGACTCGGTTTAACAATCATAATGTCTCCAATAGCTATGTCATTAACATGGATCATCATTTCCTGCCCATTTCGTCTAACAAGCGCCTCTTTTGGTGCAATGTCCATTAATGAACGAATGGATTGCCTTGCCCTATCCATTGAGAACCTTTCTAAGGATTCACTTATTGCAAAGAGAATAACAACTATGGCACCTTCCGCCCATTCACCAATAATAGCCGCACCAATAATGGCAACTGTCATAAGCGTTTTCATGTCGAAATCAAGACGAATTAGATTTTGAAAACCAACTTTAAAGAGGGAGTACCCACCAATAACAATGGACGTCGCAAATAATAAAGAGGTGATGAGGTTTTCTTCTCCATTAATAATCTGAGATACATATCCAAAAACAATTAATAAGGAAGCAAATAGTAGTGTGCTATGCCTTTTATAGAATGGTTCGTTTTTTTCTTTTTTGACTTCGTTTATTGCTTCTCTACTTGTTCTTTCACGGGCTACCTTAAGATTTTCAAAAGCACCTGCTTTTTCTAATTCTTCAATAGTAGTTTTACCATAAACTGCAATTTTGGATGCTCCAAAATTAACTTTTGCATCCTGAACTCCTGGAAGTTGCTTGACATTATTTTCAAACTTTCCTGCACAGTTTGCACATGAAAATCCTTCAACAAGGAATGTGTTCTTATACGCTGTAATCTCTTGTTTGATCTCTCTTATAGGTTTTTCAGGGGATACTTTAAGGTTTTCAAAAGCACCTGCTTTTTCTAACTCTTCAATTGATGTTTCCCCATAAACAGAAATTTTAGATGCTCCAAAGTTAACTTTCGCATCTTGGACTCCAGGAAGATTCTTAACATTTTTTTCGAACTTACCTGCACAATTCGCACATGAAAAACCTTCAACGCGATATACACTTTTATCCTCTAATGTTTTTATTGCATCACTCAACGGTAACACTCTCCTTTTGAAGCGTCAGGGCTACTTCTACTAGCTTCCTTACATGGTCATCTTCTAGTGAATAAAAAACTAATTTTCCTTCTTTACGATATTTAGCCAATCCCATACTACGCAACAATCGTAAATGGTGAGATGCAGTGGCTGTAGTTGAACCTATAATGTTAGCGACATCACATACACACAATTCATCCTCTAATGTTAGTGCATAAGCTATTTTTACCCGGGTTGCATCAGCTAAGGCTTTGAAGGTCATTTCAACTCCGTTAACTTGTTCAATTTGTGGTTGAATTCTATTTACTTTTTCTTGATCAAAACAAAACGTCTCGCATGTATCTTTGGAAGTATTTGAAACCTTTTTTTGACTCATTTGATCACCTCATTCTAATGATTGTTTGATTATTTGTTTAAAGTTTATTCCCATTAATAATATTTGTCAATTATTATATTCAAATGATTATTTTAATGTGTTAAAATTACCCTATATATTATGTATTTGGAAGTGATAAAAATTGTATGAAACTATAGTAATCGGGGCAGGTCAAGCAGGACTAGCAATGGGTTATTACTTAAAACAACATGACCATTCTTTCTTAATCTTAGAGAAGAATAGTGAGGTAGGGGAGATGTGGGGAAATCGGTATGATTCGCTTGTTTTATTTACACCAAGATTATATAGTTCATTACCGGGATTAGAGCTTAAAGGTAATGCACATGAATATCTACAAAAAATGAAATAGAAAATTATCTAAAAGCATACGTAGAAACATTTAACTTACCGATTCAATATGATACCGAGGTAACAATGGTTAAGAAAAAAGGGAACTTATTTCATATAACATCGGATCGAACAGAGTATCAAGCTAAGAATGTCTTAATAGCAACAGGACCATTTCAAAAACCTAGAATTCCAGCATTTGCAAATGATCTATCGAAAGATGTTTTACAGTTGCATTCATCTGATTACCGAAATCCATCCCAATTAATAGAGGGTAAAGTATTAGTCGTCGGTGGTGGAAATAGTGGCGCACAGATTACAGAAGAAATTGCTCGAGAAAGGGAAGTTTATTTATCAACTAGCTGTAGGTTTAGTTTTATGCCGTTATCGATGGGCAATCGTATTATTTTCTGGTGTTTTGATAAATTAGGCATATTAAAGGCTTCATCAACGTCATACATAGGAAGGAAGATTCAAAAGAGAGGAGACCCAATATTTGGGTTTGAATTAAAGAAAGCGATTCAAGAAGGAAAGGTAATTATTAAAGGAAGAACTTTAAATTGTAATGGAAATATAGTTACTTTCAATGATGACTCTTTACATAATGTACATAACGTAATATGGGCTACCGGCTTTACGTCAGACTATAGTTGGTTGGATGTTACAGGGATACTTGGTGAAAATGGGAAACCAATTCATAATAGAGGAGTAACTAATGTACCGGGTTTATACTTTTTGGGACTTCCATGGCAATATAGACGAGGATCGGCCCTTTTACAGGGTGTGGGAAATGATGCGAATTATCTTATGGAACAACTAAAGAAGTAGGTCTACTTAGGGAAAATACCAAGAATATGGTATCTAATTAAGTGTGCTGGGTAAATTTCTTAAATATTGGGATTGGAAAACAGACGTACAAGTACCTAGCTGAAAGAAGTTTTCATTAATGATAATTGTTAAATCATATTCTTCATATCAAGAATTACTGACAATTAAGAAATCACATAAGACCAAGTTTGTTTTATAATTCGTATAAACTTTTAAGTAATTCAATGAGGAGGAAAATGTTTTATGGAATTAAATAAGTTTGAGTTTTATTTGATGAACAATCCGATGAGACGTTGGTTACAAAAACATGTTGAATTTAAAACTTTTAAAGGTTTTTTAGATAAGCATAATCTCTCTTTGGAAGGAAAAATTGTACTAGATGCTGGTTGTGGTTCGGGATACAGCACCAAGTTAATCCATCAGTTCTCACCAGCTAATCTTATAGGGTTTGATTTAATGCCATCGCAGATTGCAAAGGCAAAACAAAAATATCCGGAATTGAATTTTTTTGTTAGGGACGTGTTAGATACACAATTAGATACCGATAAGTTTGATGCTGCTTTTGTTTTTGGGATTTTGCACCATATTCCGGGATGGAAGGATGCTATAAAAGAAGTTTATAGAACATTAAAACCTGGAGGGGTACTTTTAATTGAAGATTTGAATAAGGACGCCTCCCGGTTCTTTGCAACTTATATTAGATTTGATCATCCACAGGAGGCGTATTTTACTTGGGAAGAGTTTTCCTATCATCTTGAGGAAACAGGATTCACTATTTTAGAACAAACAAGGATTTTTTCAAAAGGAGTTGGGTCCTTTCTTTGTTTAAAAAATTAATATTCAAAATTGCTTCATTGAAAGAATAATATTTTGATTAATAAAAAGGGTACTAGTTTGAAAGAACGTAAAAATTCTTCATAAGTAAAATAGGGCATAGTTAAATAAGTCTACGGAGTGGGCAGAGAATTGGGAACAATATAAATGTTTCTAAATTATCGTGTTTTGCTGGCTAAATCAAACGTATTATGCAATAAGTATTTCAGGGTTATATGTTTGACCACTTTTGTATCAAAAATCACAGAGAATGAAGAATTCCGTTAATGGTATACGCGTAAAATGTTTGAAATGGACTATCATTTTCGTGGAAATAACCCACAATTAAAACTGCCCTATTGCAAAGGGCAGTTTTAATGCTTGCTAGATCTAATTCTAAAATCATTAAAAAGGTAAATCATCTATGAATTCAGGGTCTTTATTATTGATTAGATATTCCAGGTTAACTTCTTCCATTGAAGACCTTTCAATGCTTTTAATTAAGCATATACACTCTGAAATAAGTTCATCCCTATCAATTACTTGCTCTTCATCGAAAGTTGCTAGTATGTAACTGATTAGTGAATTAGGCGATTGAAAGTATAAGTAATTTTTATCTTCCTTTTCAATTCTATAACATTCCATTTCAAAATTCCATTCTACTAAGAAATTGATTTGATTAAATCCATTATTAACTTTTAATTTATAGTTACTTTCATAGTCACAACTGTGTTTTCTGATGGAGAATGGTTCCGATATTTTACCTTCAATAGTATCAATAACGATACATTCCACATCAGGAACAGTAATATTACCTAAAGGTTCATAATACCCGAACAAGTCATATAGGTAATATGTATCTATATGCTTATTTAATAACTTTTCATCTTTCACCACTACATCTAATTCGAAATAGTTAATAATATCTTCAATTTTGACGGCTGTATTTAGTGTATCAGAGTCTTTCTTTGCTTTAAACTTGTTCAATCTATTCTCCGGGTTTAGTAACTCTACTTCAGTATTTGAAGTGTACAGTTCTCCATAAGAGTTTGAAGTAGTACTATAATAGTGACGTTGGAAGTTCCTAATTTCCTTACAGAATTGAGAGTATGTTTCATAGTTTTTAAATTTAAATGACTCTTCCAATAGAAAGTTTGTAAGTGAATAAAAGCCAGTATAGCCACACTTTGAGTTGTTAATAATAAAGCGAATATTTTCCCCACTATCATTCCATTCAAAAACATAAGAAGATCCAATATTAATATTATAGGAGTGGCACAAAATATCGTTAAATCTATCATTTAGAATCATAATCATACCTCCTTTTATTTATGCGGTAGGCTGATTATAAATGGTGTTGTGATGGATTGTTTTAATGGTTGTGGTGGTGCCCTACAAAACATAAAAGTAATAAAATCTATAAAACTGATATTTATATTAATTATTAGCAACTGTCACACATGCTGCAAAATCGGTTACTAGAATGGTAAGTCAGGGTCATTCAGTAGGCTATTCATCCATCGTTTTGTATCTTCGTAGGTTGTAATCTTATCCAATAAATAGTTGTATTCATCATTATCATCCAAGTTTTCACAGATTACATAAGCCAATTGTGCAATTTTCTTATTATAAACATCCTTAATATCATTATCTAAATCTGAAACGATTGAAAGAAGATAATCAATTAATGACCCAGCAGAGTCAAAGTATTTATAACTATCATCTGCTTTTCTTATCCTGAAGCATTCTTCAAGGAAGTTCCATTCTATTGGGTACTGTTTGTCTAATGAAATCTTGTAACTATTAGTGTAAATGCATTTTTCTTTTCTAATATCAAAGGGTTCTAGAGTATTGTACTCTATAAACCCATAAAGATAGTCTTCAATGGCTCCAACATCCATATAACCGTAGAGGTCATGATAATGGTCAAATAAATGGTTGAAATCAACATACTTTTCTTGATCGGTTCTCTTGGCAATAGAGATGTCCAATTGAAAATGGTTTATCAGTTCCCCTACTTTAATATAATTGCCAGAAACCGCCAATCCACTTTGCATCATAAGCACCTCTGTGGGTGTTGTAGTTTGATACATAGACTCATTCAATGAATTGTAATAAAACGCTTCGAACTTCCTAATCTCCTCACAAAATAATGTAAAAGCCTGACATTCATCACTTATCTCATCTGAGAGATCGAATAGATAGTTTATGATATACCTTATACCGTCAGCAATTCCAATTGTTCCATCATCCAGTATAATTCTCAAAGAACGACTAGAAATTCCCCACTCAATAACGCAGTTGAAATCAAGATTACCGTATGAAAATGCAAAATTGTAGGAGTGAGAACTTTGCCCGAACAAATCTTTTTGTAGGAAACTTTTAGTATCAGTGCTTTTTCTTTCTAATAGATATTCTTGAATATCTAGATCACATAAAGGGTGCTCCATACCAAAAATCAAATGATAAATACTATAGAGTGTATTATCAACCGTATCTTGGTTTATAAATCGAATCTTATCCTTTGTAAGTATAAACAAAGGGTCTTCATTATCATTCCGAAATTCATTTTGTTTCCTACTTGCCCATGTACCATCCGACCAAAATTTAACCTCTTCGGTAGTTTTTGATAGTAAGGCCTTTTTTAGTTCCTCTACCTGCTTCAGTGTACAAATCCAATTATTACTGTACCTTTCTTTAAAACTTCTCTTTTCTTTTTTCATATGAATCAACCTCCTTAAAATTTGTAGTAGGCTGACTATAAATTGTATTATGATTGGTTGTTCTGATTGTTATGTTAATGTCCTACAATCTATTTATAAAACAAATAAAATATTGAATCAAATCTATAGAGCACTTTATTTAAATAAATTTAAAGCTAATTAAATTTAATTAGTAATAAAGCCTGTTTGTGATAGACCATATATTCCTTTAAGTTAGTTCATAACATTGATTTAAGAGGGAGTTTACCAGTGATTTTTGGTGCGTTTAAACAGGTTTATCTGTTCCTATATGGAATATCATCATGATGAAAATTCTATACGAAAGAAGGAAAAGAAATGGACAAAAGAAAGGAAGCTACAATAGTGCATTCTGATAAAAATATGGTTTTGGCTAAAAGTGGTGAATATTATGTCTCAGTTGTAAAAGTAAACAATTCTTTGAGTGAAGGTAATTATGTAGTAATTGTTAATGAGGAAAATATACAAGGTGAGTTAAGGGATGTTCTTTTAAAAACTTTTTTCAATACTGGCCATCTCGCTAGATTTCTATTGGCTGTTATTCCAGAATACTTAGTGGAGAAAAAAATAATTAAAGAAACTTACCAAGCCATTCAGAAAATAATTACTACAAAAGATTGAAATCCGCTTCTGAAAAACAAGGGATTCAGGCAGGTAAATATAAGTTAACAGTGTAGACATTTACTCAAGAAAGGGAGATATTAATGCAAAAGTATAAGGATCGGGTATTGCAAGAAGACAATTTGGTTTACTCATTTTTCGGTGATTACAACATTGTTATTTCAAAGGAAACTGGTTATGGATGGATGGGGAAAAATTCATCTGAACCACTGTTTTATGTATTGATAGAAAAGGATAAGGGGTCTGAACAACAACAGGTGTTGCATTTGAGAGTTTTTACTACTATTGGTCAGACAATCAAATACCTTTCCGCAATATTACCGGAATATGTTTTTGATGAAAAACTTATAGAAAGTATAGTTTATACTACAAATCGTTTAGCATTTGAAAAAATAAGTTAGGGTTAATTCCCCTGCTTATTTTTTTTGAGCTATAAGTGTACCAAAGCTATAGTAAACTAGGCCTAATTTTTTCCTGAATGGATGAAAACATAGTAAAACCATGTAGATAATTTATAAGACTTTTAATTATTGAAAAGGAATAGTTTATCATGTGTCTAATTGTTATATATAGAGAGGGGGAATCAACATGAATAATGATTTTTTATGGCAAGAAGATGTAGATTTTTGTGGCATTGTGATACGTTTTGCAATTGTGAAATTTGATGGGACCAATGAATTTGGTGCTTGTGTAGCACAAATGTTTGATGATGAGTTTGTTATGGTAGATGCAGCGATTTGTAACAATTTTAATAGTGCAAAGAGTTTCCTGTTGAAAAATGCTATTGAGGGTAATTTAGAAAAGTTAAAGATAATCGGAAATAATTTGGAAACGTTATAAATTGAAACAACATAGAATAGTATTAGGAATGGTCTGGTATGTACTAGTCCATTCTTTTTATTTAAAACTGATGATGTGAATCATATAGGAAATCCAATAGAGAATTGATTGATAATATCAATTGAACACCTACTAAATTTGCTATGAGGAATGAGTAGAAACAAATATAACTATTTGTGATAATATTAAAGGGTATATATATCTATTTTTCGCTTGAAAGGGTGTTATCATGCCAAGGAATGTAACTCAGTTTGATCTATTAATATCTTGCCCTTCTGATGTAAAAGAGGAACTAGAAATAATAAAGGGGACTGTTGCAGATTTTAACCGCATGTATGGTGCGGCTAATAATACATTAATAGTTACAAAGCATTGGTCTACAGACTCTTATCCTCAATCAGGAGGTAAACCGCAAAATCTATTAAACAAACAATTTGTTCTAGAATGTGACGCAGCTGTTGCAGTGTTTTGGACTAGATTTGGTACACCTACTGATAATTACGGGTCTGGAACAGAGGAGGAAATTGAAGAACTTATAAATAGTGGTAAACAAGTGTTTCTTTATTTCAGTGACCGACAGATTAATCCCGCTTCTCTTGATCCAGAACAATATAAAAAAGTAATTGAATTTAGGGAAAGATATAAAGATAAAGGTATTTATGCGCCATACTCCGATTTGGCAGAATTTAAAAAGGACTTTTTAAACCATTTATCATTATACTTTGTGAATCTACTTGCGAATCGAAATGAAAACAAATCTACTATTAGTAGCAATTTATCTGTTAAAGGCGTTAGAAACGGGAAAATTACCGAAAATCCAATAATGTATAAGAGAAGTTATCAAAACTCAAAATTCATAGCAGATTTAGAGTCAAATATTCATAGTTTATTTGAGCAGGTGAGGAATCTTCAACTACCTGACCAAAGCGAAGTAGTTGATGATTCTGAAAAAGACGAAAAAATAGTGGCTCTGGGTGTCAATAGTTCATTAGCCAATTTTGCAAAGGCAAATAAAGAAGGGCAAAATCAACTTAAAGGCTTTAACTCAATATTTGGTTCTGTTGAAATAACTTTACAAGAGGAATTTCAAAATGAAATCAAATCATTTGCAGAAGAGTCTAATATTGAATTAAATTATAATGACTTTTTTAACATAGGTGAGTTATCCAAGCAAAAGCAACCTTTTGGTGGTGGTCCATTTGGGACAGGATCATCCTATTCCTTAGTTGGATCCGAGGACGAAAAAGAAAAGTATAGACTATTAGATCAATTATACGAAAAAATTAGTGAATATAGACATTGGAAATCTTACTTTGCAAGTCTGGATTCTAAGTTTTATATAGATTTATGCTTATCTAATTTTGGAACAAGTTATGATGAGGATGTTGATATTAAGTTATATGTAAAGACTGGTCAATTGTGTATTGGTAAACAATTACCGTTGCCCGATAACGATATTTTGGAAACAGCAATTAAATTTACTGATCCCTTTTTTAAGCCTAATAAATCACTTTCAGTAATTGAATATGATGATTATCCTGAATATGTATCCGTGTCTCACCCAGATATCCCTTTGTATGGCCTTACTCGTTCATATGAAGAAAAAGTTGAGTCCCATAAAGAAGAGTATTTGGATTCAATTGATGACATCTTTTGCTACGATTACTTTCAAGAAGATGGCTTTGATGTTATTTGTTATAAGCAATCATATATAAAACAGAACACAAATGTATATTTTCCATCGATTATTGTATTTCAGAATATACCTAGCACAATCCATTATGAAATATCCTCTAAATATTTTCCAGAAGTTATAAAAGGGGAATTAAAACCTATTTTAGAAGAATAATTTACTTTGATAGCTACAGATTAAAAGAGGTGGATTTTTTCCACCTCTTTTAATCTGATAACCACAATTTTGACACCGCTTCTTCTTTATCCTCTTCATTTGGAGCAGAATACCTGATTACCATATCCGCGTTAGCATGGCCAGATAAAGATTGTATTAAACTGAAGTCTTCACCATTTCTGACAAGTTTTGTAATAAAGGTATGCCTTAATGAATGTACATTTATTCCATGTTTTTCAAAAATATGCTGAACTGTCCGTTCGGATATTCTTTTATTTCTATTGGAAAGGAACATAGCCTCGATCGAATCATCTCTTGTGTCTAAGTACTTCGTAATTGCTCTCCTAGTTTCTGATGGTAATGGTAGTTGTCTTTCTTTGTTTCCTTTACCAAAACGTATTTTTAAGATTCCTTTTCTTTCGCTAATCTCAAGATCTGCACGATCCAAATTGACAAGTTCATTAAGTCTAATGCCCGTATTAATTAATGTGTGTGTGATGGCAAAGTTTCTATCATTACCAGAACGATCAATTTCTCTAATTAGTTTGTTTACTTCATTTCTAGAAAGTGCTTTTGGCGCTTGACTTAGAATGTTCGGTGGGGTAATGACTGAGATGTCTTCAATGGCATCTAATTTATTCAGCCAGCGACTAAAATGTTTTACTGCACTCCAATTTTTATTAATTGTTGTTGCTGAATATCTTTTGCTTACAAGATAATCAATATATTGTTGAACATCTGATCGGGAGTATTCTTCTAAATCTGTGCCAGCTCCATCTAGCCATTCTTCAAATTTTGATAAACAGAACATGTAGGTTTTCCTAGTTTGTTTTGATTTTCCTCTAAGTCCATCTTCCTGATAAGTGTTTAACATAAAATCACCTCTTTTTAGAGTTAAATAATTCCACGACAAAATTTTCTTGAGTTAATGGTCACTTTTAGGCATAAACCAGATAAAGGTAAAGCCGATTATTGCGTGGAATAGTAGTTCCACGACATTTTTCTGCGACAAATCCCTCCCTTTCTTTTGCAGCTTTTTTTCATCATCATGATTCAACATTAAGCACATAAATCCTTTAAAATAAAAAATGCCACCTATACTCTTAAAAGATAACAGAGTAAGGTGGCACCCAAGTGTATTATTCAGACAGAAGAATCTTCAAATAGTAGTAATTCTATTACTTCATCTTTAGATATAAAGCCCATAAAGTCATAGAAGTCATCATTATCAAATAATATTACAGAGAAATATTTATTAGAAATGTCTTTGTTGCTAGGGATTGTCCTATTAAAATATGATAGAACATCAGTCACTTTTATTAATTTATCCTGATTCTCAAATTTCCTTAGAATTAATTTTAAGTATCCATTCTCAAAACAGGGAGACATATTAAAAATTTCAACCTCTGCTTTAATGATTTCATCCATAGCAATTAGATAATGATTAATATCTATGAATTTGCTTGCGTATTTCCAGTCGACTTCGTTTCGCCATTCTATCCACGAATTTTTTCTTCTTTTATGGCTTTGGGCTTTTAAACGTATGTATTGACGAACAAAGGGTTCATCAAAGTTTTTTCGTTCTTCATAAAGTTTTTCAAAGAATTTATTAATTTCTTTCAATTTAATAAGATTGGAAACTGCTATAAGATTAATGTCATAGGGTGAGATTATAATATCAATGCTCCAACAGGGTTTGCATGGTAATTCTAAATAATCATAAATCTGTGCAACAGTAGTATGTTTTGATTGGTTTAACATTCTTAGCAATTCATTTTTTTCAAGAATAATATTGTCTTCTATATTTGATTGGGTAAGTCTTTCATTTGGTATAGAAGTTTTAAATATTTTGCTATGGAGTGTTCTAATATTTTTACATTGGCGATAGTATAAGTCATCATCTTTAATTGATGAGATATGGTGATATAAATAAGAAATTAACAAATCAAAACTTGTAAAACTAATAAAAGATGAGTCACTATTAAATAACCGAAATAATTTGAGCCCATGATTCCATTCCAAGCCAGAGAAGTCTACTGACCACGTGATCTTTTGTTTTATAGTGGGTAATGGATTGTAGAGATAGTTCTCTAAGGGCACGGTTTCACTTTCAATCATATCGTCATAAGTATAAAAGAAATGATCTTCTTTGTATTTATTGGTAATACAAACGATATGGTCTAACCACTCGATAATGTTTGATAGTTCTAGTTGATTATATCCAGAATTACATTTTATTGAATAAATCTGTTCATTCTCTTTTTCTTTTCTAGAATCTCCTTCTTCTAATCTCCAATTACCATTCTTAAAAATGGTGACAATTGAATGATTTGAACTGATAATAGCCTTTTTTAATTCTTCTTTTCTCTTTAATTTTAAAATAGATGTTCTTTCCATGATATCAACCTCCTTTTTATTGTGGTAGGTTGAGGTATTAATAATGCTGTAAAGTAGTAATCTAAATGATTTGATAATTTCTCCTACTATTCTTTTATAAATCAATTATGGAGGGAAATCAAATCTATAGGGAATCTATTTTAAAAAAAATAGATTATAAAACTATAATCTATTAAGTATCTTTAATCGAAGTTGGTAAAGACAACATATCGTATGTTCAACAATAATAAAAAAATCTATGCAGCTGGAGATGTAACATTGGGCCACAATTTGTTTATGCTGCAGCACATGAAGGTGGAATTGTAGTTTGGTGGATTAAATAAGGAATTAGATATATCGGTTGTTCCCGGTGTAACGTTTACTAATCCATCTATTGGAACTGTAGGTTTAACAGAGAAGCAAGCAAGAGAAAACGGATACGAAGTAATAACATCAGTATTAGCTTTAGATGCAGTTCCAAGAGGGCTTGTTTATAGAGAAACAACAGGTGTATTTAAAGTAGTTATAGATGTTAAAACATTAAAATTATTAGGTGTACATGTTGTATCGGAAAATGCTGGTGATGTAATATATGTTGCATCATTGACTGTGAAATTTGGTTTAACCGTAGAAAATTTAAAAGACACTCTTGCAACTTATCTGACAATGGGAGAAGGATTATAGCTGTCTACTCTTACGTTTAATAAAGACGTTTAGAAAGTTATAATGTTGTGCTGGTTAAGAGAATTCATAAGGTTAATTCCTTCTTCTGAACAAGTAATAATGTGAGGATTTAATAAAAAAGCCAAAATATTCAAGGATTAGAATAATTCCTGTTTATTTTGGTTTTTTTATAGTGATAAATTACTTTGTTAATACAAAAAAGGAAACTTATATCGTAAAATACCTACGCTAAAAATTTGATAAGATATTTTAAGTGCCATATTATGTAGCTGTAACCATTGAAATGTTTAAGGGGAGTTGATTAAGAAAACTAATTAGAGAAATTCATCAGACTATGTATTAAAATACCATGCTCCTCCTTATTGAGAGGAGGGATACGATGGTTAAAAAGAAAAGTATTTTAGAAGAAAAGATTAGTGTTTGTCTGGATCATGAAGGTTTTAATAACAAACCGAAGAAGAATGAGGTCATGCGGATATCCGAGAGAATTGCAGGTAAGCCTGTAAGGTTATCGATTGAGGAATTGTTGCAAAGTGTAACAGTACCAAATGCTAGAACTTTTACTCCTGCACTATTTAGTAATGGACAAAGGTCAAATAATAGTTGGAAGAGTCAGCAGGTGTTTGCACTCGACATTGATTCAGGATTACGGGTTGATGAGGCAATCAAACTTGGTACCGAATGGAAAGTGACACCAACCTTTATTTATTCAACTTTTAACCATACAGAAGAGAACCATAAATTCCGAATGGTCTTTGTATTGGACGAGGAAATTTCAGATTTGCGAGTTAGGAATGTTATTCAGACAGCACTAGCAACATTGTTTCCATCGGCCGATAAAAATGCCAATGATGCTGCGAGAATTCTTTTTGGAGGGAAGAAAATTGAATTTGTTAACCAAGGAGTTTTGAGTGTTCCAAAGATTTTGGATGGAGTAGTACAAAAGGTAAGGTCTGGATCGAATGCAACGAGAGAGATGAAAAGATTCTGCAAAGCCTCAGGACTGGCATATTATAAAGGGTACCCTCATTATAAGAAGGTTGAAGATAAGGACCTACCTGATGATGAAGATAACACCTTGTTTATATCTAAGACTAAAAACCGCACCAACACTATTAATTACTATAGCACGCGTGCGAAAAATAGTCATTTTCCATATTACTTGGTTTTCTCCAAGGATTCTTTTCAGGAGAATGAAAGTTATCCACCTGAACTAAGTCCATTTGACGAGCCAGAATTGAAGCAGGTTAGGAATTTTCCTTTCAATAATTTGCAAAAAAGATGCAAACTTTATCGGGAGGGAATTGCGGGGGATTACTGGCTATATCATAATGAAATGTTTGGCTTAATGACCAACTTGTTAAATGTAGAGGGTGGAAAATCGAAAGTAGTTGAAATCATTTATTCTCGGAAGGAATATCTGACCAAAAAAGAAGAATGGTCATTAATGATGAACCAAATTAAGAAAATGAATTATGTGCCAACAAGGTGTGATACATACTGTCCATTTGCTAACGAGTGCATTCATGCCTCCAATATGATTGAGCAAGGAAAGTTGCCAAGAGGAAGTGTACAAGTATTACAAGAACCTCGTTTTCAAGAGGTTGATGAAGTTTATAAAAAGTTAGATAAGATTTTTAGTGACATTCTAAAGAGTGATCAACAAGGTGTATATGGGGAGTGTAATATAAACTGTGTAAGTAAGAGAGCGTACGGCTCTTACTTCGCAGTTTATTTTTTTATTGTTAAACTAATAATATATGAATTGGGGGAGTTGTTTCTAATGGCAAAATCTAAACGTGATCCACAATCAGTAGAGTTAGCTAATAGAATAATAGAACAATACCAACCAGAGTCCGTACAAGACATGCAGAATGCACTGAAAGACATATTTGGTCCTATGTTTGAAGCTATGTTAAAAGGAGAAATGAATCATCATCT
>NZ_LDUE01000024.1 GCF_001038485.1 Ornithinibacillus californiensis | reverse complement strand
TCGATGAAGCTCCTTAAAGAACTCGTTGTAAGTCTTATACATATACGTTCTCATTAACCTTAAAAATGGCCATAGTCTCTTTTCTGTTTTCGTTTGTAATTGAAGGATTAAAGCTAGGCCATATGCAGCTAAGGCAAGGAACATTTGATTCCACATTCCTTGTGGCTTTGTACTCCAAATCTTCACCAAATTTAAGTGTTGTTTCACCCAGCGAAAAAAGGTCTCAATCGTCCAACGATAACGATAAAGGTCCATAATTTGTTGTGCAGATAAGTCCCATCGAGTTGTCATTAGTCGATAGATTTTATCTTCTTCATCTTTAAATTCTACCAAACGAATTGGCTCATCCGCATAGCTATATCGGACTTTTGCGTCACTAATAATTGCTGGATGATTACTTTCATATCTTTCGATAGGAACAGCTTTTATACTCTTCGAAATTCGAACGACAAACGAAATCCCTTGTTCTTGCCATG
>NZ_LDUE01000023.1 GCF_001038485.1 Ornithinibacillus californiensis | reverse complement strand
CCGAAACCCCATGAAGGTATTGTAGGAATTTCTTTTGTAGTACCAGTCCACAATAGTATCTAATAAAAATATAAAAGCCTCTGGTTTAACCTTCTTCCTCGCCTCACAAAAGGCCTGTTTACTTACTGTTACCTCCTTTTTATTAAGAATTTTAAAGAAGTCATCCAGTTCAATCTGAATGCTCTTCTTTACAAAATTAAGCATAAATAACAATGTGCTTGTAAAACTCAACTTGTTTTGCCCTTCACGGGTAAAATAGGTTGGTTTGGATCGTGATTCACACTTAAAAATATAGTCATGAATGACGTTCCGAGTTACCTCAATAGCCTCTAAAAACATACTTTTCCCCATAAAAAATCACCACTTCATCGTTGATATACCTAAAAAATCGGTATTCAAATCGATTATTGTGGTGATTTTAAAAAGTCAAGTGCTTTTTGGCATATTTTGGTTATTTTTTGTCTTTTTTAATTCATTTACATATTTTGTCATCTTAGCTTGATGACATTGGGGGACGTCCCTCCACCCTATATAGAATTGGATATACATAGAATCAGGATTTTTGACTTTGTTGATGCGCTTGTCATTTGGGCGATGAAGCGGTCACTGGAGCGGGATAAGTAACTTTGGTTATATGAAGGCGATTTATCAGGATTCAGCTATCTATGAATCCTGGTTTTTGCTTGTCCGAATATACCCAACATATTTTTCCAATAAATTTATATCACTCACCGCACTTAAAGTTCTCGATCCAACAATATCTTCAATCTCATTAAATATTAATTCCCCGTTATGACCAATCAAAAAGTCTATCCCAACCATTCCAAAATTAAAATGATGAATAATTTTATCGATAAGTGCTTTTTCCTCTCTACTTAAACTGTATAACGTTGCCGAGCCTCCGAGTTTGTAATTTGCCCGAAAATCGGTGTTGCTTTCCCTTAATACAGCAGCAATAATTTCTTTACCTACAACAAATACTCGGAGATCCTTCCCAAGTTTTACTTCAGTAGATTGAATGACATAATCAGAAGGTTTAACATCATGATAAAAGGATTCCCATTCCTTTTGATTCCTGATGAAAAACACTTGTCTACCACCTCTGCCAGTTGCCTCTTTTATTACAAAAGGGTAGGGCATTGGTGTGTGATCTGTTAAATTGTGGCTTTTCACAAAAATCGTATCCATCATAGGAATTCCAAGTTTCGCAACCTCAAAATAGGTTTTTGCTTTGTGATTGGCAACCTCGGATAGATGGGATGAATTAAAGACTTGTATACCAAGATGCTCTAATTGTCTATTAAGGATAGATTCAACCGTGCGTACAACGGCAAAGTTAGGTAGTTCAACTTGTTGTCCTTCTAGTAAACAATAGTGTTTGTTGTTCATTACTCCGATAGTGAGTTTTTCTCGAAGGACTAGTTGTAAATCAATCAATTGTTTCTTTGCCTCTGTTATAAACCATTCGATATAAGCTTTATTTTCAATGGAATCTAGTTCACTATAAATAAGCCAACCTTTTATCATGTTCATCCCCCAAGTTTATTTAAAATATATTCGACCATAGCATCAGCTGCATTGATGCCTGTACAGTCTAATAGATTCCGGATATGGGCATTCGAGTTAATTTCACAAACATAATACGTGTCATCTTCACCAAATAATAAATCTATCCCACAAAAATCTGCACCGATTGACTTAGAAGCTGCTAAAGCGATTTCTTTTGCCTTCTCACTTGGCTCATAACGCTCCATCACGCCACCTGTTGTAATATTTGCACGAAAGTCATTCGTCGCTATTCTTTTCATTGCTGCTACTACTTGATCGCCTACTACTTGAATTCTAATATCCATTCCTTTGCTAGTGGCAATGAATTCTTGGAACATAAAAGGTTTTCCATATAATTCCACTATTTTATTTTTTAACTCCTCTTTGGAATGGACGAGATGTACTTGCTCGCCAAATGAACCAAATGCCTCTTTGACGATTAAGGGTAAACCAAGATGTGAAATAATCATTTCTAGATTAGGTAAATATTTTTCCTCGCGATTATAGAATACTTTAGGGGCAACAATCGTCTTTGGAATAGGGAGTTTATGCTTCGCTAGTACTTGGTATGTAGCAATCTTATCATCACTAGTTTCAATGACTTGTGAGCTATTAAAGACAGGGATGCCAAGCTGTTCTAGTTGTCTAGCGAGGTATATATCCTTGTCTGTGAAAATAACATAATCTGGTCTTTCATATTCTGTTAGAAGGTCTAGTCGCTCCGAACCTAACGTTACAAGCACATCATTATTTTTAATTATATAGGCTGTAGAATGATGCTTCTCAGCAGCTTCCTGCAGCATTTCAGCAAAGTCTAAAAATTTATTACCAGGTAAGTTACCATTATAAATAATCCAACCAATTTTACTCAACCTTCGATTTCCTTTCCTCATATGCTATACTGATTTCTAATTGATAGATAAAGATGGTGATCATATGTTTCAATATTTGGAACAAGTAGAAGCATTTCTTCATGAAAGAAGAACACTAGGAATAAAGCCTGGCCTTGAACGGATGTATGCATTATTAGACGCTCAACATAATCCCCAGAAAAAGTTAAAGGCCGTTCACATTGCTGGAACAAATGGGAAAGGGTCAACCTTAACCTATATCAAAGCTGCACTTATGGAGAACAATTACCGTGTTGGGGTGTTTTCTTCTCCTAGCTTAACTGGCTTAACGGGACATATGATAATCGATAATCTCCCAATTGAAGAGGAGCGTTTTTTAGTACTGTTTAACCAATTACTTCCTAGTATACGTGAGCTTGATTTAAACGGAATGCATGCCACAGAATTTGAAATTATAACTGCAATAGCTTTTATGCACTTCAGTGAACATGTTGATATAGCAGTTATTGAAGCTGGGATGGGTGGAAAAGAAGATTCCACGAATTGCATCCAGCCTGTGGTTTCTATTATAACAAATATAGCGAAGGACCATGCTAGTTTTTTAGGGAACTCGCTTGAGGAAATTGCTCATCATAAAGCTGGAATTATAAAGGAAAATATTCCTGTAGTCGTAGGTAGGGTTGATCCGACTTGCTTGTCCATTATCAATATGGAGGCGAAAAGTAAAACATCGGCTCGTTATTTACTAGATAGTGACTTTTTTTACATGATTAACTCTATTAGCGAAAATAGTCAACTTTTTGATTGGAGCTATAAGGATTTGACATATTCTATCGAAATAGGGATGAGGGGGAACCATCAGGTAGAGAATGCTGCTACAGCATTGATGGCATTACAAGTAATCGAGCGGAGTGGTTTTGAATTAGACTGGAACAAGGTAAGTACTGCATTTCGTTATGCAAGCTTCCCAGGGAGATTTGAAAAGGTATCGGAAAACCCAGAAATTATTATAGATGGAGCCCATAACCCAAATGGGATGGAAGCCTTTATCCATACTGTTAATCAAATTTATTCCAATAAGCAAAAGCACCTAATCTTTGCAGGTTTTAAAGATAAAGAATTAGAAGATATGATACGTTTAGCTTTACCGCATTTTGATTCCATAGCCCTATCCACCTTTGACCATACGAGAGCAGCGGATGCGGAAAAGTTAGCGAATGTTGTTCAAACTGATAGCATACGAATAGTCGACTGGATGGATGAACTGAATGAAATCAAAAACGGAAAAGATAGTTATTTCTTTGCTGGATCCCTCCATTTTATTGGAATGGTAAGGGGCTATTTGAATAAGAAAAGTCTGTAAGGTTATCGGGGTTTATGTTGAAATAAATTGTTTTGTACATGACAATTTTCTCCTTACTTTTTAGTTTGTCTATGCTAGAGTTGAACAAAATAATCTAGCAAAATGGGGGGAGCAACAATGTCAGCAAAAAAGCAAGTAGTCGTAAGAATAGATGGAAAAGATAGAAAATCAAATTCTATTAAAAAGATACATAGTGGAGTAGATAAAATAGAGAGAACAGCAAGTGAAGAAGTAGCAGCGGCCGAAGAATCGGGAGCAAATAAGCTTCACACCTTTTCAAGAGATTACGATACAACTTTCATGTTATCAAAAACTCCAACCAAAAAGCAGAGTAATTTCGCTATGTTTAAACCAATTATTATTGCCATTATTTCAGCTATTACAATTGGTTCTATTATGGGTTTTGTCATGTTGAAAATCATCGTTAACTTTGATAATGATTTAAATGCCTCCCCTGCCTTTTTAGTGCCTACAGATGAAAATAATAACGGACAAGGCGAGGAAAAAACAGAGAACCCTCCCACAAATAGTACTACTCTGCATACAATTGATTCAATGTCAGCATTTGTGCTTCAGGGGGGAGTGTTCTCCACAGTAGAAAATGCAGAGGCAGAATCTGTAAAGTTCGTTGAACAAGGTTATGCGCCTATCATATGGGAAAAGGAAGGGCAGTTCTATTTACTTGTGAATTTAGGAATGTCTAAGGAAGACCTTCAAGACGATACAAATGCATTAATGAATAGTGGTATAGAGGTATATGCTAAAGAGTGGCAAGTAAGTGAAATGGAAATGGAATTAACAAAGGAAGAGTATGATTGGTTACTAGCTTTCCAAGACCAATGGAATATCTCCTTAGGAACTGGGATGGTGGAGGCTAGAGAATGGCAAGCTTTAATGGATCAAGCACCTGAACAATCGGAAATACTCGCTAGTTTTATTCCAAGTATAGGTGAATATATTACAGCTGAAAAAGACTCTGATGGTATACTACTTGCAATTTGGCAGGAATATAATTTTTTATTACATGTAAACCAAATGAATCTAGATTAATGGAATTGGTAATTTGAATCAATAAGCAGTGTGGAAAATCATAATTTTCTATGCTGCTTTTTGTATTTTTACTAATTTTCTAGTAGAGAAAATCTAATTTTGTCTATTTGTAAAGGATTATTTTCTAGGCTATTCTATTCTTGTAAAAAAAGGAGGAATCAGAATGAAATCAGCGTCCATTATGATTAAGGATGTTCCAAAAGAAGATAGGCCAAGAGAGAGGCTTTTAAATCTAGGGGCAAATCACCTATCCAACCAAGAATTATTAGCAATTTTATTAGGGAGTGGTACAAAAAGTGAATCGGTTATGACACTTGCTAATCGGGTACTCATGCACTTTGAAGGTTTGAAGCTTTTAAAAGATGCAACGATTGAGGAGTTAACAGCTATAAAAGGAATTGGCAGTGCAAAGGGAGTGTTGATTCTCTCGGCATTAGAACTCGGTAAGAGATTGAGTCAGTATAAACCAAATGATCGTTATGTGATACGTTCTCCGGAAGATGGGGCAGATTACATAATGGAAGAAATGCGTAATCTAAATCAAGAGCATTTTGTTGTTATTTTTTTGAACACCAAAAATCAGATTATTCATCGACAAACTATTTTTATTGGAAGTTTAAACGCCTCAATTGTTCATCCTCGTGAAGTATTTCGTGAAGCTGTAAAACGCTCAGCTGCCTCTATTATCGTCGCGCATAACCACCCAAGTGGGGATCCAGCACCCTCCCAAGAGGATATTCATGTGACAAAGAGACTCGCAGAATCAGGTAAAATGATAGGGATTGAATTATTGGATCACCTCATTATAGGAGATCGTAAGTTTGTGTCCTTGAAAGAAAAAGGTTATTTATAGCACTATCAATTTTTGTTTTTTTTTCGTATAATTAAATAGATAATATAAAAGCGCCATTTTCATATTCTCTGAAAGTGGCGCTTCTTAAGATTGAAAAAGCTTAATAAAGTTTACATATCGATACAATCAAAGTAACATATTTGATTATATTATGGGGATCGACACATAAAATAGATAAAAACAGTCAAGCTTTAGATACAGTTAAACTTTGATGTTATTGGAGAGGGAGATTTTATTGGGTATTTTTGGCTTTTCACAAGATTTAGGAATTGATTTGGGCACAGCAAATACACTGGTTTTTGTGAAAGGAAAAGGTGTAGTATTAAGAGAACCTTCTGTCGTTGCCAAAAATGTGGAAACAGGAGAAATAGAAGCGGTAGGAAACTCCGCAAAAAATATGATTGGTAGAAACCCTGGTAGTATATCCGTGATTAGACCAATGAAAGATGGCGTTATTGCTGATTATGATACTACTGCTGCCATGATGCAATATTATATTAGACGAGCAATGAAGAGTAGGTCACTTTTTGCTAAAAAACCGAATGTAATGATTTGTGTGCCATCAGGTATTACAATGGTAGAAGAGCGTGCTGTCATTGACGCATCTAAACAGGCTGGTGCAAAGGAAGCATTTCCGATTGCAGAACCGTTTGCAGCAGCAATAGGTGCAGGGCTACCCGTTTGGGAACCAACCGGTAGCATGATTGTTGATATTGGTGGTGGAACTACAGAGGTTGCTGTAATTTCTTTAGGTGGAATTGTAACTGCACAATCTATTCGTAATGCTGGAGACAATATGGACCTTTCTATCATTAATTATATTCGTAAATCCTATAATTTGATGATTGGGGAAAGAACAGCAGAACAGATTAAACTTGAGATTGGTTCTGCAAATGATGAAAGTTTAGCTGAAGAAACAATGGAAATTAGAGGAAGAGATTTATTAACTGGCTTACCAAAAACGATTACTATTAGCGGTAAAGAAATCTCAGGTGCATTACAGGATACTGTAGATGCTATTATAGAGGCTGTAAAGAATACTCTTGAAAAAACTCCACCAGAACTAGCTGCGGATATTATGGATCGTGGAATTGTATTATCTGGCGGTGGTGCATTATTAACTAACCTGGACAAAGTAATTAGTGATGAAACAAAGATGCCGGTTTTTGTTGCCGATAACCCACTGGAGAGTGTTGTTATTGGAACTGGTAAATCCTTAGAATATATTCAACATTTCAAAGCACAACCAAATGTATCTACTCGTCCTACAGTAGAGTAAGTAGGTGTTTTCATGTCATTATTTCGTAAAAAGAAATTGTTTACTATCCTCATAGGAATCATAGTACTCGTTGCTTTAATTGGATTTTCTTTAAAAGACCGTGCTAATTTAACAACTGGAGAGCAATTTGTTAGTGATATTATTGGTATCATGCAAAATGTGATTTCTGCACCGGTAAAATATGTAGCAAATATCTTTGATAATATTGATGATATTCGTAACACATATGAGGAAAATCAGATATTAAGGGAGAAATTAGCTCAATATAAAGGGCTTATTTATGAGGTTCAAGAGATAAAAGAAGAGAATGTAGAATTAAGAGAATTGCTTGATAAAAAGGATTCCATACGTTCTTATAATCCAATTCATGCCACAGTAACAGCAAGGTCACCTGAACGCTGGATAGAGCAAGTAACAATAAATAAAGGTACACTTGCTGGTGTAGAAGAAAATATGGCAGTGATAACTGCTGAAGGTATGGTCGGTAAAATTCAGAGTGTTTCCAAACTAACATCAACGGTTCAGCTACTAACAGGCTTTGATGAATTTAATCGAATTTCTGCTACTGTTTCTCGTGACGATGAGGGGAATGATATATTCGGATTAATCGAAGCTTATGATGAAGAAACAGACTCCTTACTGTTTAAAATAATCGAGGAGTCTGATAAGGATATTGAAAAGGGAGAGTTAATTGTTTCTTCTGGTATGGGAGGAGTGTTCCCGGCAGGATTACCAATCGGTACAGTTAAAGAAGTAATACCAGATCAGTATGGTCTAACTAAAACAGCATTAGTAGAGCCAGCAGCGAATATGTACGAAATTAACAATGTGGTTGTAGTGGACCGGATATTACGTAGTGAAGAGGGGGAGGAGGAATGAGACATATATTCCTACCCCTCATTCTGCTACTCCTTGTTGTGTTTGAAGGGGTTGCACTCGACATCTTACCAAGCAGCCTCATTGATGGTGATTTGATGATTACACCGCACTGGGTATTAATTTTCTTAGTGTTGATTGCCATGTTTTATGATCGAAAAGACTCTTACATTTCCATTATTTATGCCTTGATTTTTGGTTTGTTAATGGATATTGCCTATACGGGAATATTAGGTGTTTACATGTTTTCTTATGGTCTTGTGATTTATTTCATCCATGAATTAAGAAATTTGTTGCATAGTAATATTTATTCCGCGTTATTGTTTGGTATAATAGGTATAATTATAGCTGAGCTTGTTATCAACTTAATCTATTATTTTGTAGGAATAATGGATGCGGAGTGGATGGATTATGTCATGTCTCGTCTTATACCATCCATTTTGGCAAACTCTATTTTCTTATTGATTATCTATCCTATGTTTGCCAAACGATTAGAAAAATGGAAAAATACTAAAATAAAATAGAAACAGTTCTTATAGACCTACACGTATAATTTGGCACTGATGAGGTGAATGCATTGCAAGATACAAAACAAAAACAATATGTAACTATTAAGGGTACTAGGGACGGGCTTACTTTATTTATCGATGATCGCTGTTCATTTGAAGATGCGTGTAGGGAACTTCAAGAAAAATTATCAGTAAATCAAGCGAAAAAGGACGAACAAGAAGTACCTGTAACTGTTAAACTTGGAAATCGATATTTATATGATGACCAAAAAGAGAATTTAGAAAGAATAATCACTGAGAAGAAGCAATTTGCCGTTCAATCCTTTGAGACTAATGTCATTTTGAGAGATGAAGCACTAGCAATGCTTGAGGATACGGAAATTAAAGTTTTTAATCGTATCGTTCGTTCTGGACAAGTTCTTGAGGTTAAAGGTGATTTACTACTAATTGGAGATGTAAATCCAGGAGGGAAAATCGTCTCAACTGGAAACATATATGTGATGGGGAGTTTACACGGTATTGCCCATGCAGGTGCTGATGGTGACCATAATGCAGTAATAGCCGCTTCCTATATGAATCCAAGTCAACTTCGAATAGCAGACTATATCAGTCGATCACCAGATTATGAATCGGACGGCGTATATATGGAATGTGGTCTCATAGATCAAGAAAAAGATAAAATAATTATTGATAGAATACAAGTTTTAACACATAAACGTAAAAGTTTAAGTGGATTCGAAAGGAGAATAATCAATGGGTGAGGCAATCGTTATAACATCTGGTAAAGGTGGCGTAGGTAAAACTACGACAACTGCTAATTTAGGAACAGCGTTAGCTTTAATGGATAAAAAGGTTTGTTTAATTGATACAGACATTGGTTTAAGAAATCTAGATGTTGTTATGGGACTTGAGAATCGTATTGTATATGACATCGTTGATGTTATTCAAGGCCGTTGTAAGTTAAAGCAAGCATTGATTAAAGATAAACGTTTTGATTACCTTTCCTTATTGCCTGCTGCCCAAACTAGTGACAAATCTGCCGTAACAACTGAGGGTATGCGCGAGATTATTAAAGAATTGAAAACAGAATATGATTATATCATTATTGATTGCCCAGCGGGAATTGAGCAAGGTTATCAAAATGCGGTTGCAGGAGCAGACAAAGCAATTGTAGTAACGACACCAGAAAAATCTAGTGTTCGTGATGCTGATAGAATTATTGGATTACTAGAGAAAGAAGAAATCGACCCACCAACATTAGTTATTAACAGAATTCGTAAGCATATGATGAAAAATGGAGATATGCTAGATATCGATGAAATTGTTCAAATTCTATCGATTGATCTAATTGGTATCGTTTTAGATGATGATGAGGTAATTAAAGCCTCGAACCATGGAGAGCCAATCGCATTCCAACCAAATACAAAAGCTTCGATTGCATACCGTAACATTGCAAGAAGAATTCTAGGTGAATCTGTACCACTACAGTCCTTAGAAGATGAGACAGGTATGTTTAAAAAGGTTAAGAAATTTTTTGGTATTAGAAGTTAATATTCATATAATAAAAATCAATTGTTCAAACAAGAGTTCTAAAGTCATTATAGATTTTAGAGCTTTTTTGTTTTTTCATTCTTAATGGGCGATCATATGTAATCTATGTGTAGAAATCTATATAAATCTAACTCAATAGGAGCATCGCGACATACCTGAAACTGAATGGACTAAGTTACAACCTGCGCTAATGTGTAAGTTTTTCAGCTGTGCATAGTGTGTAAAGAAAAATTCTTAAATTTACAAGATTACTATTTTTATCAAATAGGGACAATCATATCTTGTCCCATTCTTTCATACAATGTATAAATGATTATGAAGGAATGAGGGCCAATGAAGAAAGAAATAAAAGATGTAAGAAGAGCCATTAGTGAACGGAAAAAATCAAGAGGAGTCCCGACAAAGTCAAAAACAAATAAAGTTAGCACAATCATGCCTTCTTTGCCACAAGATGAAGAAAGACACGGTTTTTACCCGAATTTTATTGATACTTCAGCTTCTAACCAAAATAGAAGCAATACGATAACAGGGATTATTTTGAAGGGAATCTTTTCTGTTATGTTATTTTTTTCAATTGCTATTATTTGGCAAAATGATGCAGAATTTTTTGAAAAGCCGAGACAATGGACTAGCAATGTCTTAACCGAAGAATTCCCGTTTGCGAGTGCTTATAAATGGTACAAGGATTCCTTTGGAACACCACTAGCACTCTCGCCAACAAAAGAACCAGAAGTAACTGAGGCGGCGCTTGCTCTCCCAGTTACAGGTAGTGTCATCGAAACTTTTCAAGCTAATGGTAAGGGAATAATGATTGCTCCAAACGAGACGACCTCTGTTGCTGCACTTGATGAGGGATTTGTCATTTTCGCAGGTAAAAAATCAGATACAAACAAAACAATTATCATACAGCATGCAGATGGATCAACTTCTACATATGGCTATTTAAGTTCAATCGATGTCCATTTATATCAAATCGTATCAGCCAACCAGCGTATCGGTGAATTTAGCCCAACAGCTGAAAGTGAAATGGTATATTTCTCAATTGAAAAAGATAATGAGTATGTTGATCCAGTACAGGTGATTGAAGTTGATGAAAATCCATAAGTTTATCCCACCAATACATATACATCCAATATTATTCTTGTTTCTAATTATTTCATTTTTAACTGGTACATTTGTTGAGTTATTTATCATATTAGCGATTGTTCTATTTCATGAATTGGGACACTATTCCGCTGCTGCTTATTATAAATGGAGAATAAGACAAGTAATGCTTTGGGTTTTTGGAGGGGTAATGGATACAGATGAGAACGGAAGTAGGCCTGTTAAAGAAGAAGTTATCGTAACGCTAGCAGGCCCTTTTCAACATGTTATAATATATATTCTAATGATTCTTGCAACATGGTTTACGCAGCTTCCTAGTTCCATAATCGAGACAGTCCTATTCTATAATACGACTATCCTTGTCTTTAATTTATTACCTATCTGGCCATTAGATGGTGGCAAGCTATTATTTTTTTTGTTTTCAACAAAATTACCTTTCCAAAAGGCATATCATACGGTTCTAGTTGTCTCTATTACATTGTGTGTGTTGATTATTGTTATACAGTTATTATTTTTCCCATTTACACTAAGTGCACTGTTAATTATGGTTTTCCTACTGTTAGAAAATCGTTCAGAATGGAAAAAAAGGCATTATGTATTTATCCGTTTCTTACTAAACCGGTATAAAGGGAATAATTGGATTAAAACAGTAAGTCCGATTACAGTACCTTTTCAATATTCGTTAATGGAAGTATTCTCACAGTTTAGACGGGATGTGAAGCATTCGATCTATATTCAAATGCCAAATAATACGCGTCTTTCACTTGATGAGACTGATTGTTTGAAAAGTTACTTTTTCGATAGGAACTATAATAAAACAATAGGTGAGGTAGCAAACTATTCATCTATATAGAAAGACCTTGACAAAGAGTAAGCATACGTGATAACATTTGTATGTTATTCATCGTAGCACCCGTGCTACAACCGCACAGAACAGGTTTTTAAAAACTAGTTTATGTTTACCTGTATGGCGAGTCTGAGTTTATTAAGGAGGTGCAGTTATGTACGCAATTATCGAAGCTGGTGGTAAGCAAGTGAAAGTTGAAGAGGGCCAAGTAGTTTACGTTGAAAAAGTTACAGCAGACGTGGATGAAACCGTTACTTTTGACAAAGTTCTTTTCGTAGGTGGGGAAAACGTTAAAGTTGGTTCTCCTTATGTTGAAGGTGCTACTGTTACGGCTAAAGTTGAAAAACATGGTCGTCAAAAGAAAGTCACTGTATTCAAATTCAAGCCTAAGAAAAACTACCATAAGAAACAAGGTCATCGTCAACCTTATACGAAATTAGTAATCGAAAAAATCAACCAATAAGGGTCATGTTATGATTAAGGTAATTGTATACCGAGAGAATAACCAAATAAAGTCCTTTGAATTATCTGGACATGCAGAAAGTGGACCTTATGGTTATGATTTAGTTTGTGCCGGCGTATCCGCAGTTTCATTTGGTGCAGTCAATGCAGTATTGAAGCTGACAGATATCGATCTGGAAATCGAACAAGGTAGTGAAGGTGGTTATCTTCGAGTTACTATTCCTAATTCTGTTCATGCAGAATTAGTGGAAAAGGTGCAGCTCCTGTTCGAAGGTATGATTGTTTCTCTGGAAACTATTGAACGTGAATATAAAAAGTTTATTACGATACAAAGTAAATAGGAGGTGCTCTAATGCTACGTCTAGATTTACAGTTCTTCGCATCTAAAAAGGGTGTAGGTAGTACAAAGAACGGCCGTGACTCTGAGTCCAAACGTCTTGGTTCTAAACGTGCCGATGGTCAATTCGTAACTGGTGGATCTATTCTTTACCGTCAACGCGGTACAAAGATCTATCCAGGTGAGAACGTTGGCCGTGGTGGAGATGACACGCTTTATGCAAAAATCGACGGTGTTGTTAAATTCGAACGCTATGGTCGTGACCGTAAAAAAGTTAGTGTTTATCCAGTTGCTCAAGAAGCATAATTACTTATGAAACTCCAATCATTTAGTGGTTGGAGTTTTTTTGTTGAAAGCTACAATGTCTCATAGACCATTAAATGAGATGTTTATACGATAAGTAGATCTATATCTCCTGAATTATGAATTTCCCACTATTTTCTGCTATAATTCAACATAATGGGGGAGGATAATTGTGGAAGCGAAGGATATTATTCAGTTATTGCGATTACAGCGACATGATTTAATGAATGACTTGCAGATTGTTCATGGTTATTTAAGTATGGGAAAAACCGATAAGGTAAAATTAAAAGTTGAAGCAATAATAGATGCATTCAATCAAGAAAGAACGCTCATGAATGTGGATTGCCCTAATTTTGTTCTTTGGTTAATTCAAGTAAACTTACATCATAAACATATTCATTTTACATACGATATACATACTGATGATACAAGTTTATACGATTATGATCGTGTTTTAACAAATATAGGGAATACATTAATAGACAACATTTTAGCAGATAAATTAGAAATAATAACTGGAGAAGTAAAGTTAATGAGCAGTAATCATTCGATCGAATTGGTAGTCACGTTAAATGGACAATCAATTGATGGCAACGAATGGAAAGAAAGACTATCAAGAAAACTTGATGATGTGTTGATACAGGTAAAGGAGACTGGATCCGATACAAGGATTAGTTTTTCCATTCCTTCCTGAATAAATGAGGTGAGTAATATGTTTGTCGATCAAGTCAGTGTCTACGTGAAAGCTGGTGACGGTGGTAACGGTCTAGTAGCTTATCGTAGAGAAAAATACGTTCCACTGGGTGGACCTGCAGGTGGTGACGGTGGAAATGGCGGAGATGTTGTTTTTAGGGTGGATGAAGGCCTGAACACATTAATGGATCTTCGTTATAACCGTCATTTTAAAGCGAAACGCGGAGAAAATGGAATGAGTAAAAACCAACATGGTAAAAATTCAGAACCACTAATTGTATCTGTGCCTCCAGGAACTACCGTAATAGATGAGGATACAGAGCAAGTAATCGCTGACCTAACCATTCATGGACAAGAAGCTATAATTGCAAAAGGTGGTAGAGGTGGTAGAGGGAACTCTCGCTTTGCCACACCTCGAAATCCTGCTCCAGATTTTGCTGAAAACGGGGAACCAGGAGACGAGAAAAATATTAAAGTTGAACTAAAGCTTATTGCAGATGTTGGTCTTGTCGGATTTCCAAGTGTAGGGAAATCGACATTCTTATCCGTTGTAAGTGCAGCAAAACCGAAAATTGCTGATTACCACTTTACTACACTAGCTCCAAATCTTGGGGTTGTTGATACGGGAGATCAGCGTAGTTTTGTCTTAGCTGATTTACCTGGTTTAATTGAGGGTGCACACCAAGGTGTAGGTTTAGGACATCAATTTTTACGGCATGTAGAAAGAACAAGAGTAATTATTCATGTCATTGATATGGCAGGAACAGAAGGTAGAGATCCTTTTGACGATTACGAAAAAATAAATACAGAACTTCGAGAATATGATGAAAAATTGATTACCAGACCACAAATTATTGCCGCAAATAAAATGGATATGCCAGGAGCAAAGGAAAACTTGGAGCTCTTTAAGGAACAACTTGGTAAAGATATTCCTGTATATCCAGTTTCGGCTTTAACGAAAGAAGGTCTAAGAGATATTTTATATGCAGTAGCAGACTTGCTAGAACAGATTCCTAAATACGCTCCTCAGATAGAGGAAACAGAAGAGAAAGTGGTTTACCGCTATCAGAAGGAAGATAAGGGATTTGTAATTAACCGAGATGATGATGGGGCTTTTGTCATCTCAGGTCCGAAGATTGAAAAACTATTTAAAATGACAGACTTCAATCGTGATGAAGCTGTTCGCCGTTTTGCTCGTCAAATGCGTTCCATGGGTGTTGATGAGGAATTACGTAAAAAAGGTGCTGAAGATGGAGATACCATCCGTATATTACAATTTGAGTTTGAATTTGTAGACTAGAGTTCTTCTCCTTAAGGAGAGGGCTCTTTTTATTATGGTAATTTTTTGACAGAGAACTCGACAGTGATACTCCACTTAAGAACGTATAGGAGTTTTTTATTCTTTTTGAATATGGTTCAACATTTCCATTTACTTTGCATATCTTGATATAGAGTAATTAGCCCAGAGATTATAGAAGTGAAAGGAGATCGTTCAACATTGAAAATTCATATTGTCAAAAAGGGAGATACATTATGGGAGCTGTCCAAATCGTATGGGGTAGATTTTGAGGCATTAAAAGCTGCTAATTCACATATTGCGAGTCCAGATATGATAATGCCAGGAATGAAAATTCGCATTCCAACAAATGCAAAAACAGTTAAAAAGGAGGCTGCAGTAAAAGAAATAAAAAAAGAACAACAAGTCCAAACACCATACAAGGATATTTCACCTAAACCTATTCCAGTGATTAAAGAAGATGATGAAAAGCCGACGATGGAGATCAAGCCAGAGATTCCAATGCCTCAAATGCCGCAAATTCCACAAATGACAATGCCGCAAGTAATGCAAGCTCCAACCATGGAACAAGAGCAAACAACCTATATGATGTTTAATTTTCCCGAAAGCTCAGAGAGTGTCGAGTCTGCAAAAATGCCAAAAGAACAACCGATACTGGAACCGGCTTATCAACAACCAATGTATCAACCGCACATGGTTCCTTGCTATCCAGTACATCCTTGCTGCTGTGGTGGACACCACGTATTTCCCATGCATCCGATGCACATGGCACCACCAATGCCGCATCCGACACAGCTAATGCCTATGCAGGATATGGATAACGGCGATTGTGGTTGTGGTGGAGGTACAGGATTACAAACTCCACCTATGGGTCAAATACCTCAATATGATCAAAATCAAGGCTTCATGCCACAGTTCGATCCAAACATGTATACTCAAGGCCAAGGTACGATGCCTCAGATAGGCTTCCAAAACCAAGGCAATATGCCACAAATGGGATCTAATATGACATTTCCATCCATGGCAGGATTAAATGAAAATGGTTTCCCAACCCCTCCTGGATTCGGTGAATTAAGAACCAATAATGAGGAAGAATCATCCGATTGAACAACCTAAGCAGAGACGATGCTAGAATCAATCGTCTCTCTTCTTTTTTATATTGGGAGGGGAACTTAGAGGCTGCCAAAATTCATCCAATAAAACGCAATGTTTACTACATTGAGACAGTATTTGGTGAGAAATACGTATTAAAAGGACATTCTAATGCTAGTAACCTGAAACAACAATGGGAGTTCTTTGAAAAGATTCGTTCTAGAGAAATTGTTCCTTTTGTACGATATCCGAATGGGAAGAGAGAAATTTCTACTGGAACAAATTACTATTGGACAATTTCTCCTTATGTCGCCGGTAGAAAACTCAATTACAAGTCAGAAATCGACCGTAAAAAAGCTGTCAATACAGTAAAAAGGTTTCACCAGCAGGCAAGTCATGTTCATATAAATAAGATGGTAAAAAAGCAATTATTTTTTAAACGGTGGGAAACGAGGCTATACAAATTTGAAGAAACGGAAAAGATTTTCTATAGCTATGGCCATAATATTTTGTATGAAGATATACGCAGGATGATGAGAAAGTATACGGAACTTGTATCGAACTTTAATTGGAACAAGGATCAATTAAATGCTGAAAGAAATGGAATTTGGGTACATGGTGATGTTGCTTCGCATAACTTTATTCAAAGTGAAAAGACGTGGTTAATTGATTTTGACTTATTACATTGTACCTCCCAGCTGTATGATTACATTCAGCTAGGGCAGCGTTTTTTACCTAACATTAATTGGGATGTAGAAACATTGCTTTCATATGGGATGGTGGATGAGAAAGACTTAGATAAGTATTTATTTTCTGTGTTTATTCCAAGTGATCTTCTCCGCGAATGGTTGCATTTTCTTACAAGAAAACGAAGTCAAAGTGTTGATTCCTATTTACTATCAATGGAAAAGGAATGGTTGAAACGAAAAGAGTTTTTACGTGATTCCATTCTTTTAATAAAGTAACGCCTATACGATTAATGGTGGTGTAGCTATCGAGTATCATATTTTACCGTATAAATTTTCCCACATATTTTTTCAAAAGGATAAATTAACCGGTTGTAAATAACCTCCCTTTAAGCAAACTAGCGGTAAGGGAGGTTATATTATGCGTGGAAAATTACTAATGGCACTCACAAGTGTATTGTTATTAGCTGCTTGCGGAAATGAGACACAGGAAGGTGCGAGTAGACCGAATAATGATAATAATACCGTTCAACCGATTAATTATGAGACAGAAGAGGAAGAAAAGGAGCGAACAGGTAATCAGGATAGATCAATTGGCGAATTAGGTGGTTATCCGCAAAGTGAACAAGAATATGTGAACGAAGGCGATCGAAACTTATCGGCTAAGAATGAAGATCGTTATACGAACGAAAGAACAATGCAGATTTCTGACTATCTGTCAGAAAGAAAGGAAATTGTACAAGCTCAAGTCTCAGAAACTGAAGATAGAATTATTGTTGCTGTCCAGACAGGTAATAAGTACTATCCTGAACTGAAGCAAACTATTGAAGAAGAAGTAAAACAAATCGTTAATGATAAAGAAATTGTGGTTTATACAGAAACAATTTGGTGGGATCGCATGCGAAATCAAAATAGCAGCCCGAATTTAATGGATGCTGAAATGGAACAAAATATAAATGACTTTTTTGGAAATGATTAAGCCTTTGTTATGCGCAAAGGCTTTTTCTAGATTGGATAGATTCAGAAAATGCCCCTACAATGAATTTGTGATAGAATAGGAAAAGGATTTAGAGTGGGGAGAAGATAACATGATTTCTTATGTACGAGGAAAATTAGTCTCAATTCAAGATGAGGCTATCATAGTAGATGTTCATGGGATTGGATATGAAGTAATTTGTCCCAATCCATTTACATTTCAAGATGCATTAAATAATGAACTTCAAATACATACTTATTTTCATGTTCGTGAAGATGCGCAAGTTTTATATGGATTTAAGAACGAGGATCAAAAATATCTATTTATCCGGTTACTTTCGGTCTCTGGAATTGGACCAAAAGGGGCGTTAGCCATTTTAGCAGGTGTTAATATTCCTGAATTTGTTGCTGCAATTGAACGAGAAGATGATAAATTCCTGACTAGCTTCCCAGGGGTAGGAAAGAAGACCGCTAGACAAATGATTTTAGATTTAAAAGGGAAATTAGCTGCTAACTTTACTATTACTGATGTACAGGTTGAAACCAGTGAAAAGCCTGCTGGACTAACGAATGAACTTAAAGAAGCAATGGAAGCTTTAAAATCCTTAGGTTATATGGATAGAGAAGTTAAGGCAATAATGCCACAGTTGAAAAAAGCACTCGATCCTGCATCTAGTAGTACAGATGATATTATTCGAAAAGCATTAAGTTTATTAATGAAAAAATAATAAGGGGGCATTATTATGGATGAGCGAATGGTAACAGGCGAATTACATGCTGAAGAATCCTCCGTTGAACTTAGTCTTCGCCCCACAACATTAACGCAATATATAGGTCAAGACAAAGTGAAAGAGAACTTGCGCATTTTTATACAGGCAGCCAAAATGCGAAACGAACCACTAGACCATGTTTTATTATATGGTCCTCCGGGACTTGGTAAGACTACACTTGCTGCAATCATCGCCAACGAAATGGGTGTTCAATTTCGTTCGACATCTGGACCAGCAATTGATCGAGCCGGTGATTTAGCAGCCATACTCACTTCCTTAGAGGCAGGAGATGTTCTATTTATTGACGAGGTTCACCGTTTGCCACGTTCAGTAGAGGAAGTTTTGTATTCTGCAATGGAAGACTTTTTTATTGATATTGTCATTGGAACTGGCCCTAGTGCAAGATCAGTTCGCATCGACTTGCCTCCTTTTACATTAGTTGGAGCAACAACGAGGGCGGGGTTATTATCTGCACCGTTACGTGACCGTTTTGGAGTCTTATCAAGGCTTGAATATTATGAGACTAAGGATTTATGTGCAATTGTGGAACGAACTGCTGAAATATTTGAAACGAAAATTACGAAAGAAGCGGCAGTCGAGATAGCAAGGCGTTCTAGAGGGACTCCTCGTATTGCAAATCGCTTATTACGACGAATTAGGGATATCTCCCAAGTAAAAGGTGAAAACGAAATTAGTTTAGAAACAACCGAAGTGGCATTAGGAATGCTTCAAGTTGATGATCGAGGATTAGACCATATTGACCATAAGTTATTAAAAGGTATAATTGATGGTTTTCAAGGTGGCCCAGTTGGATTGGATACTATTGCAGCAACTATTGGTGAAGAATCACAAACAATTGAGGATGTATATGAACCATACTTATTACAAATCGGTTTTATTCAACGAACACCTAGAGGAAGAGTCGTAACACAGAAAGCATATCAACATTTTGGTTTGAAAGTGAATGATGAAGCGTGAATTTAGGCAAGATGTTTATTATAATTGGTATTATTTTTTTAATTATAGGAGTAATATGGACCTTTATTGGCAGGTTACCAGGTGATATTTCCTTTAAAAAAGGAAACTTCACTTTCTATTTCCCAATTATGACTTCTATTGTAGTAAGCATCATTCTTTCACTCATTTTCTTTATACTAGGAAGATTTCGTTAAACTTATTAAAGGAGTAGCACCATGAACATAGAGGATTTTGATTTTGAATTACCAGAAGAATTAATTGCACAAACACCATTACGTGATCGTAGCTCGTCTCGATTAATGGTATTACAACGCGAATCGAAGGAATTGGAACATAAACAGTTCTCGGATATTAAAAGTTACTTAAAAGAAGGGGATTGCCTAGTATTAAACGATACTAGAGTACTTCCAGCTAGATTATATGGGGTGAAAGAAGATACAGGAGGGAAGGTTGAAGTTCTCCTGCTGAAACAACTTGAAGGTGATACATGGGAAGTTTTGGCTAAACCTGCAAAGCGTTTAAAAGAAGGCAGTACACTAAGCTTTGGTGACGGGAAATTAAAAGCAACTTGTACTGGTATTTTAGAGCATGGTGGTCGTATTCTGAACTTTGACTATGATGGTATCTTTTACGAAGTTTTAGACGAATTAGGTGAGATGCCATTACCACCATATATTAAAGAACAACTTCCCGAAAAAGAGCGGTATCAGACGGTGTATGCTAAGGAAAAAGGTTCTGCGGCTGCACCAACGGCGGGACTCCATTTCACAAATGAATTATTGGACGAGATAAAGAAAATGGGTGTTACCATTGCTTTTATTACACTTCACGTTGGCCTTGGAACATTCCGACCTGTAAGTGTTGAAGATGTAAATAATCATAAGATGCACTCAGAGTTTTATGTTATGTCAAAAGAAACCGCTGACGTACTAACTAAGGTGCGTGAATCCGGTGGAAGAATCATTTCTGTTGGTACAACTTCAACACGAACGCTAGAAACAATTACACGCGATCACAACGGCAAATTTGTAGAGTCCAGTGGTTGGACTGATATTTTTATTTACCCTGGTTTTGAATTTAAGGCTATTGACGGGCTAATTACGAATTTCCATTTGCCAAAGTCAACATTAATTATGCTAGTAAGTGCCTTTGCAGATCGAGATTTTATTTTAAATGCTTATCATGAAGCAGTAAAACAAGAGTATCGCTTTTTTAGTTTTGGCGATGCAATGTTAATTCTTTAGAAGAGGAAAGATAAGATGACTACACCAATACGATATGAGTTAATAAAAACTGACAAACAAACAGGAGCAAGACTTGGACGAGTGCATACACCACATGGTTCCTTTGAAACACCAATGTTTATGCCTGTGGGAACACTTGCCACAGTTAAAACAATGAGTCCTGAAGATTTAGAGTCCATGGGTGCAAAGATTATTTTGTCCAACACCTATCACTTATGGTTAAGACCTGGAGAAGAAATCATTAGAGATGCTGGCGGTCTTCATAAATTTATGAATTGGGACGGAGCAATATTAACGGACTCCGGCGGCTTTCAAGTGTTTAGTTTAAGCGACATGAGAGAAATTACGGAAGAAGGAGTTCACTTCCGAAACCATTTAAATGGTGAAAAACTCTTTTTATCTCCAGAAAAAGCGATGCAAATACAAAACGCTCTAGGTTCTGATATTATGATGGCATTTGATGAGTGTCCGCCATATCCTGCTACGCATGAATATATGAAGAAATCTGTTGAGAGAACTTCAAGGTGGGCAGAACGATGTTTGGCTGCCCATGAACGACCAGATGTACAAGGCCTATTTGGTATTATTCAGGGTGGGGAATTTGAAGACTTACGTAAACAAAGTGCACAGGATTTAATCTCTCTGGACTTACCAGGATATGCTGTTGGTGGACTTTCTGTAGGGGAACCAAAGGATGTCATGAATCGGGTCCTTGAATTTACAACACCTTTAATGCCTAGTGATAAGCCAAGGTATTTGATGGGTGTTGGTTCACCAGACTCATTAATTGATGGTTCCATACGAGGAATTGATATGTTTGATTGTGTGCTTCCAACTAGAATAGCACGAAATGGTACATGCATGACCTCAACCGGTCGTCTTGTAGTTAGAAATGCAAAATACGCACGAGATTTTGGTCCTATCGATGAAAATTGTGATTGCCATGTATGCAGAAATTACTCCCGTGCATATATCAGACATCTAATAAAATGTAACGAAACATTTGGATTTAGACTTACTACTTATCATAACCTCTATTTTCTGTTAAAATTAATGGAGCAAGTTCGTTCTGCAATCCGTGAAGATCGACTTGGTGACTTTAGAGAAGAATTCTTTGAAGCGTATGGTTTAAATAAACCGGATGCAAAGAATTTTTAATCTGCGTTTAGAAAACTAGTGTTTTTAAACGAAATGTCTGGAAAGGAGGGACAAGTATATGGAACAATTTGCAACATTAATACCGTTAATAGCAATGTTTGTTATTTTTTACTTCTTGCTAATTCGTCCACAACAAAAACGTCAAAAGCAAGTAAGACAAATGCAGTCTGAACTTAAAAAAGGTGATACTGTTGTAACGATTGGTGGTTTTCATGGTGTGATTCATGCAATCGATGAAAACACAGTTGTTTTACAAGCAGGAGATGGTACTAAACTTACATATGATCGCTCTGCGATTCGTGAAGTAACTACTGTTTAATATGCTTTAAAAGAGGCTTACCGTAATGGTAAGCCTCTTTTTATCATCATAATATCTCCTATCGTGTAATTGTACTTGGAAAAACTAATCTAGATAACCTGTTAATCGTTATTGGATGCAATATTTACACCGACCGCCCCGCCAAATAAAGCAGCAAGGATATAGAAGAAATGGTGAATTGCCTGTTGTAATGTAAATCCAACTTGGTAGCCTAAGTATTGTACTAGAAATGTGAAAACTGTAAAACCTAATCCTGTCATTATACCAATCATCCAACCTTTTTGTTTTCCCTTTGCTCCTGCAACTGCCCCTCCAATAAATAAAGAAATTAATCCAATAACAAGTGTTACCCAATCCGTTGCTGGTTCACTAAAGCTAGAGAATCTTAGCAGTAAGGCTATGGCCATACTCGAAACAAGGATTAATCCAAGTATAACAATCCATCCATAAAGTAGTGCCGTAAATTGTTGGTTACGCATAAATATCCCCCTCACAAATGTCCTTTTATAGTATTCATATTCTTGTCCACTGAAAAGTAGACGAGTTTTTTGAAAAATTTACTTCATCCATCTTTGTAAAAATGGAATTTGTTCTAATTCTTCTTTCGTGATGAATTTTAGTATGAAAAGTAGGAAAATATAGATGACCATTAATATTATTAATGAGAGGCCAAATAATAGAATGTTAGGATCATAAGTAATATAAAAATCATAAACTATCTTCCCAACGCTCCAAGTGGCTAGAATCAATGCTAACATCTTAACGATATCCATTATTGGAATATTAAAGTTAATTTCTTTACGTAACGCCGCTAAATGTAATAAGGTAATGAGGATGACACCAACGGACATGGCAATTGCAACGCCCATAATACCAAAACTTTCGTTAGAAGCTAGAATAAATAACACCACAAACTTAACAATAGCACCAATTAAACTATTCCACATGGCTGGTTTTGCCAAATCTAACGCTTGAAGAGCTGCTTGTAATGGTGACTGAATATAAAGTAAAATATAAAATGGTGCCATAAATATTAATATGGTACTAGCATTAGATGTTCCGTACATAAATGATAGAATTGGTACTGCAAAGATAGATAAGACAACAGTTGCGATTGCCCCAGATGCGAATGAAATACGAATTGACTGATGAATTCTGTAATGGATGAGATGATTTTTCTTTCTAGCATCAGCCTCCGAAATATTCGGTACTAGTGCTATCGACAGTGATTGGGTAATAAAAGTTGGTAAGAATAATAGAGGGAGGACAAATCCCGTTAACTCTCCATATTGTCTAGTGGCGATTGTACTTGAAATACCCGCTATGGCAAGGCTATGAGCAACTATAATTGGTTCTAGAAAATAAGAAAAAGAGCTAATCATTCTACTCCCTGTACTAGGCAGCGCAATAGAGAATAATTCTCTAATGGTTTGTTTACTTGATTTAAGATAAGAGAAAAAACGGTGCCGCATGCGGATGGTTTTTTTACTTTTAAATTGATAAATCATATAAAGTAAAGAAGCAAATTCGCCTAAGATCACACTAAACATTGCTCCAGCAGCAGCATATTCAATTCCATATGGAAGTAAGAGATGCACAAACAAGGCTACACAACTAATACGAACAACTTGTTCAATGACTTGAGAATAACTTTGTGGTTTCATATTTTGTACACCCTGGAAATAACCACGTAACACCGAAGACACAGCAACAATTGGTATTATTGGACTAACCGCAATAATCGGTAATAATGTCCTGTCATCGGTCAATAACGTTGTTGCTATAAATGGAGCTGCAAATATCATTACAACTGTAAAGAAAATACTAGAAATAGATGTTATGATTATAGAAACAACGAGAATTCGTTTGATTTTAGCTCTATCATTCTGTGCATCAGCTTCTGCAACACGTTTTGAAATGGCGATAGGCAGTCCAAGTTGTGTAAGCGTCATAACTAAAAAGAGCGTAGGAAGGGCCATCATATATAAACCGACACCCTCTTCACCCATGAGTCTAGCTACAACTAAGCGGTTTATAAAGCCTAGAAACCTGGTGATCATGCCTGCTAATATTAAAATTAGTGTGCCTTGTAAAAAAGTTTGTTTAGACAACATCGACGACCTGCCTTCTCAAAAAATAAAATTTCATATACAATGATATATATGCAAGATTAGTGGCCAAGCATGACAACTTGTCTTACGATTTATATTCTTTCTAGGTAGGTGAAGGTCTTGGAGATTAAAAAGACGGTTGAAGAATGGAAAGTGGAATTAAGACCTGCTTTGCAAAGTAAGGCAGAAGAATTTCAAATGATGGGGTATTCTAGAGCTACCGAAGAAGATGTATGGAAATGCTTATTGAAGAAAGTTTGGAAAGGAAATCCTAACAAACGAGTTCATGAGGTTTTCCAAGATGTCTTTCACCTTAGTTCAAATATTTATATGAGCTATTTAACAATAGATGCTTACCAAGATGATGACTTGATGGCTTCGATTGCAGCCCTAACCGGGAAAGATTAGCCCCTAATGTTTTACATACTCGGTTTCATACAGATTAAGGGAGGAACTTTTTATCATGAAGAATAAAGGACGCATTATATCCTTTTTCCTAATTGTTATTGCATTAGGACTTATCGTTGGATTATATACACCAAGTGTTGCTAAGGATATTAACCTTGGGTTAGATTTACAAGGTGGTTTCGAGGTTCTGTACGAGGTAGAGCCCATTGATGAAGGACAAGAAACCAACCGAGAACTATTGGAGGCAACCGTTCAGTTATTAAATGATCGGGTAAACAAATTAGGAATAAGTGAAGCTGTCATCGATATTGAAGGGGAAGACAGGATTCGAGTACAGCTTGCTGGCGTACAAGATCAAGCTCAAGCACGTGAAATGCTAGCTACTTCTGCGAGACTAACATTTCGTGATGTAAATGATAATGTATTATTGGATGGATCTGATGTTAAAGAGGGTAGTGCTAAGCAGGATTTCCATCCTGATACAAATGCCCCAATTGTTACGTTACAGCTAAAAGACGGGCAAAAATTCGCCCAAGTAACTAGCGATTTATCCAAAGAACCGAAAGGACAAAATCTATTAGTAATTTGGATGGACTATGAAGAAGGGGATTCTTTTAAAGAAGAAGTATTAAAACCGGACCATAAATTTGTCTCCGCACCAGGAGTAGATGAACCAATACCTGGTGGTAATGTAATGATTAATGGAACGTTTACCATCGAAGAAGCACAATACTTAGCAGACATTATTAATTCTGGTTCACTACCAGTTAACATGAATGAGATTTTCTCGACATCTGTAGGCGCACAGTTTGGAGAGCAAGCACTAAACGAAACGGTTACTGCAGCCATTATTGGTATAGCTATTATCTTTGTATTTATGATTGTTGTTTATCGTTTCCCAGGTATTATTTCTGTAATTTCGTTAAGCTTGTATACATTCCTTGTGCTGTTAATATTTGAATTATTAAATGGTGTCCTTACATTACCTGGTATTGCTGCACTAATACTTGGTGTAGGGATGGCAGTTGATGCGAACGTCATAACATTCGAACGTTTTAAAGAAGAGATACGCGAAGGAAAATCTCTACAAGCATCATTTAAGACAGGTACTAGTAACTCGCTAAGAGCTATTCTGGATGCAAATATAACAACACTTTTAGCTGCTTCTGTATTATTTGCTTTTGGGACAAGCTCTGTAAAAGGGTTTGCAACGATGTTAATTATTAGTATTATCGTAAGCTTCTTAACTGCAGTTTATGGTACAAGATGGCTTCTTCAATTATGGATAAAAGTGAAATTCTTCAAGAAAAATCCAGGTTGGTTTGGAGTTAAAAAGTCATCGATTAAAGATATACGTGATAATAGTGAAGTACCCGCTACATTTATTGGTAAAGAGTGGAATGTCGTTGACAATCGTAAGAAATTCTTTATTCTAACATCTATATTAGTTGTCATTGGAGTGGGATCTCTACTGTTCTTTAAGCTAAACCCTGGTATTGACTTTACAAGTGGGTCTAGAGTACAAATTATGGCAGAGGATAGTCTAGATGGAGAAGAAATAAAGAAAGACCTGCAAGAGCTAGGGTTAGAGGCTAAATCAGTCGTCTTATCTGGAGAGAATAATGAGTTAGCTGTTATTCGATACCAAGATGTTATTGAAGATGATAAAATTAGAGAACTGACTACGTATTTCTTAGATAAATATAATGTTGAACCTAGTGTCAGTGTCGTTTCATCAATCGTTGGTGAAGAGCTAGTGAAGAATGCGATTTATGCACTAGCGATTGCTTCTATTGGTATGATTATTTACGTAGCATTCCGATTTGAGTTCTTCTTTGCAATAACAACGATTATTGCTCTATTACATGATGTATTTATTGTGCTTATGATCTTTAGTATATTTAGAATTGAATTTGATGTAACGATTGTTGCTGCAATCCTAACAATTATCGGTTATTCGATTAACGCGACAATCGTAACCTTTGACCGAATACGTGAAAATATTCAACGAACGAAAAAGCCAGTTAAAGCATTTAAGGATCTCGCACATATAGTTAATAGAAGTATTGTACAGACGATGACTAGAACGGTGAATACAACAATAACAACATTAATAGCTGTATTAGCATTCTTGTTCCTAGGTGCTGAACCAATTCGAGGATTCGGTATAGCGTTAGCAGTTGGTCTATTTGCAGGAACTTATTCATCTCTATTCCTAGCTACACAACTATGGCTAGTTTGGAGAGGGAAAAGCATTAAAGAAAAACCAGTGGACTTTAGAAAGAAAAAGCGTGTAGAAGGGCCACAGGTGTAATATTACAATCCCCTTATGCTTGGAATAAGGGGATTGTTTTTTGTTTATAGTATAAAATAAAGTTTAGGTTAATTTTAAGGAGGAATATCGTCTCATGAAAGGTCAATCCTATGTCATCATTGCTATTATATTTATGATACTAGTCGCTATTTTTGCGGTTACAAATGTAAGTCCAGTAGAAGTAACTTACTTCTTTTGGAGAATGGAGTCCCCACTAATACTAGTTATTTTATTTTCTGTGTTAATGGGTGGAATTATAACAGCTGCAGTTGGTATGGTAAGAATGTTTAAAATGCAAAGGGAAATAAAGGTATTATATAGAGAAAATGATGGATTGAAACAACAAATTGATGAAAATAAGATTGTAGAAGATGTTATGGATAATGATGTAATCGATAAAGAATCAGATAGTTCTATATAGAATTTCTAATTGCGACCCCTGACTGTATTTGTGTATAATAGATTAGTCAGGGGTGAAATTATGTTACGAAGCAAGTCTAATTGGAAATTTGTTAGTACAGTTGAAGATGAACAACAATGGATGGATGACTCTCTAGAATTATCCCCCGTGATAAAAGAGCTATTGTTACAACGCGGTATACAATCGAATGAAGAAGCACAGGAATTCTTGATGCCATCAATTGAAAAGTTAATAGATCCTACGAACCTAGCATCATTAGACAAGGCGAAAGAGCGTGTTCTTCAAGCAATAGATGCAGGAGAGAGAATATTAGTCTTTGGTGATTATGATGCAGATGGAGTCAGTTCCACTACGATTTTAATCAAAACGTTACAGGAACTTGGTGCGAAATGTGATTTTTATATACCTAACCGCTTTACAGAAGGCTATGGTCCTAATGAGGCAGCCTTTAGAAATGCTTTTGATAATGGATTTACATTAATTATAACTGTCGATACAGGTATTGCTTCTGTACACGAGGCTAAGGTAGCAAAAGAGTTAGGTATCGACCTAATTATAACGGACCACCATGAACCTCAAGAAGAATTACCTGACTGTTTTGCTATTATACATCCAAAATGCTCACCAGACTATTCCTTTAAAGAACTAGCTGGAGCCGGTGTTGCATTTAAGTTCGCACAGGCTTTATTAGGCTATTTTCCGGAACATTTACTGGATTTAGTAGTAATTGGTACGGTTGCTGATCTTGTTCCACTAGAAGGTGAAAATCGTATCCTAGTATATTTTGGCTTACAGAAACTATCTGTTACTAAACGTGAGGGATTAATTGCTCTAAAGAAGCAATGTAACATAGAAGGAAAAACAACTGAAGAAGATATTGGATTCTTGATTGGACCTCGTTTAAATGCGGTTGGTAGACTACAAGATGCAGATTTGGCTGTGCATCTTCTTATGACAGAAGATCGTGAAGAAGCAGGGCAGCTTGCAGATATGGTAGGGGAGCTAAATCTAGAACGTCAAAAGATTGTTGCTTCAATCGTTAAGGAAGTAGAAGAGCTTACTGAGATTGATTCAGAAAAAGGAGTTATTGTAGTTGCTAAACAAGGTTGGAATGAAGGAGTGCTTGGGATAGTCGCTTCTAGATTAGTCAGGAAATATGACCGACCAGCAATTGTGTTAGCCATTAAAGAGAATGGTACAGCGAAAGGTTCGGCTAGAAGTATACCAGCGTTTGACCTATTCCAAAACTGCATGAAGATAAGAGAAGTATTTACCCATTTTGGTGGTCACTCTCAAGCAGCAGGGATGACTCTGCCAATTGAAAATGTGAAATTATTAGAAAGTAATCTCGATGAAATGATATGGCAAGAACTGTCACCGGAAGACTTTAAGCAAGAAGTTCAAATTAGTAAGACACTTAACCTATCCGATATTAATGAAGGCCTCATCGATGAAATTAGCAAACTGGCACCATTTGGGATGGCTAACCCAAAACCGAAATTCCATATCGCAAGTCAGCCTACTGATGTACGTCAGTTAGGGAATATGAAGAAACATCTGAAATTATTATTTAAGCAAGAGAATCATACTGTAGAAGGAATTGCCTTTGGGATGGGAGAATTGTATTCTTATATTTCTCCTCAAGCTACTGTTTCTGTAGTTGGGGAGCTTGGAATTAATGAATGGAATGGGATTCGAAAGCCACAGCTAGTTGTAGAGGATATGAAAATTAACCATTGGCAATTATTTGATCACCGAGGCAGAAAGCAACCGAATTTGTCAGCCTATCTTGATCAGTTTGATAAACATTTCATTATATATGATGATAGGAAAAGTCGTCCTTTTGAATTACCTGATGGAATGATGAAGGTAACCTATGAAGATGCAATAGAATTGGAAAATGAAGTAGAAGTACTCTATCTCCTTGATTTGCCACCAAGCCTGGAAAAGTTCCAGAAAATCATTCGTAAGGTAAGACCAGTGAGTATCCATGCTTGTTTTTCTGTTGAGCAAAGTGCCTACTTATCAGCTTTTCCAAGTAGGGAAGATTTTAAATGGTTATACTCTCTCATATGGAAAAAGCAGGAATTATATCTTCAAAAGGATATTAATGCTATTATGAAGGCTAAAGGATGGACTGAAGATATCGTAAACTTTATGTTAAACGTGTTTTCTGAGCTTGAATTTGTTAATATAAATAATGGACTTATTCAGTTGAATAAAACACCACAGAAAAAAGATTTACAAGAAGCGAACATTTATCAGGATCGTTTAAAACAATCACAAATTGAAAAAACTCTACTTTACGCAACATATGATGAATTATGGAGTTGGTTTCAAGATAGTATAGGACAGTTGGAACAACCTAAGGAGGAAATTACCCATGGATTATAAGCAATATATTAAAATTGTACAAGATTGGCCAAAAGAAGGAATTGAGTTTAAAGACATTACACCATTAATGGACAATGGGAAAGCATTCAAAGCAGCTGTAGATGAGATTGTTGAATTTGCTAGAGATAAAAGAATCGACTTAGTAGTAGGACCTGAAGCAAGAGGTTTTATTGTTGGGTGCCCAGTTTCCTATGCACTAGAAGTTGGATTCGCACCAGTTCGTAAGGAAGGGAAACTACCACGTGAAGTTATTAAGGTGGACTATGGTTTAGAGTATGGACAAAATGTCTTAACCATTCATAAAGATGCTATTAAGCCGGGACAACGCGTATTGATTACCGATGACTTATTAGCAACTGGTGGTACAATTGAAGCAACAATCAAACTAGTTGAAGAACTAGGTGGAGTTGTTGTTGGTTGTGCATTTTTAATCGAGCTTACTTATCTAAATGGGTTGGACAAGCTGGAAGGTTATGAAGTACTAACATTAATGAAATATTAAAATAGTAGGTCTGGTAGAAGGCAACTCTTCACCAGACCTCTTATAATACGTAAATGATTCTTTCATTCCTCAAATCGGAGACTTGGTAAGAAAATTAAAACTTTCTCTTTACATTTGCGTAATTTTTTTTGATACTAGAAAGAAAGTATCTTCTACAATAAAGGTGATAATATGGCGAAAAGTGACATTATAACAATTGAACAATTAGAAATACAGGCTCAGGGATACCTTTCAGCGGATGATGTGAAATTTATTATGTGGGCCTATGAGTATGCAGAAGAAGCGCACAAGGACCAGTACCGTAAATCTGGTGAAGCGTATATCATACATCCTATTCAGGTTGCAGGAATTCTAGTAGATTTACGAATGGATCCTGTAACAGTTGCTGGTGGATTTTTGCATGATGTTGTAGAGGATACCGATATAACACTGGAAATGATAGAAGAAGAATTTAATACAGAAGTCGCCATGCTTGTTGATGGGGTTACCAAGTTAGGGAAGATTAAATATAAATCTAAAGAAGCACAACAAGCAGAAAATCACCGAAAAATGTTTGTCGCTATGGCAAAGGATATTCGTGTAATATTAATTAAACTTGCTGATAGATTGCATAATATGAGAACGTTAAAATTTCTTCCACCTGAAAAGCAACGATTAAAAGCGAATGAAACGTTAGAGATATTTGCACCATTAGCACATCGTCTTGGAATCTCTGCTATAAAATGGGAACTTGAGGATATTTCATTACGATATTTAAACCCACAACAATACTATCGAATTGTTCAGTTGATGAAACAAAAGCGTGATCAGCGTGAATCTTACATTAATGAAGTAATTCAGGAAGTAACGAAGCAAGTTGAGGAAGTAAATATTGAAGCGGAAATTAACGGAAGACCTAAGCATCTATACAGTATTTATCAGAAGATGATAAAGCAAAATAAGCAGTTTAATGAAATTTATGATTTACTAGCTGTTCGGATCTTAGTAAATAGTATTAAAGACTGTTATGCAGTATTAGGAATCATTCATACTTGTTGGAAGCCAATGCCGGGTAGATTTAAAGATTATATTGCCATGCCAAAACAGAACCTTTATCAATCGTTGCATACTACTGTTATTGGTCCGAAAGGAGATCCTTTAGAAGTACAAATTCGTACAAAGGAAATGCATGAGATTGCAGAATATGGGATTGCTGCTCACTGGGCCTATAAGGAAGGGAAGCAAGTTAATCGAGATAAGAAGTCCTTTGAAGAGAAACTAACATGGTTCCGAGAAATTTTGGAATGGCAAAATGATACGCATGATGCAGAGGAATTTGTTGAATCCTTAAAGGTTGATTTATTCTCCGATATGGTTTATGTGTTCACACCTAAGGGAGATGTAATTGAATTACCTTCTGGATCAATTCCACTAGATTTCGCCTATCGAATTCATACTGAAATCGGGAACCAAACAATTGGTGCGAAGATTAATGGGAAGATGGAGCCACTCGACTATAAATTGAAAAATGGCGATATTATCGAAGTTTTAACTTCAAAGCATTCCTATGGTCCATCACAAGATTGGTTAAAGATTACCCAAACCTCACAAGCGAAAAATAAGATTAGACAATTTTTCAAGAAACAACGCCGTGAGGAAAATATCTCAAAAGGTAAGGATTTAGTAGAAAAAGAAATTCGTGCACTGGATGTTGAGCCAAAGGAAGCATTAACAGACGAAAATTTAAAACGAATCTATGAACGATTTAACTTTACTTCAGAAGAGGACTTGTATGCAGCAGTTGGATATCAAGGGATTACTGCCGCACTAGTAGCTACACGACTGACAGATAAAATTAGACAATCTCGCCTAAAAGAACAGGACCTAGCCCAAACAATCGAAGGGGCTAAGAACGAGTACAAGGAACGGAAAAAGTATAAGAAAGATTCTGGTGTTATTGTAGAGGGAGTAGACAATCTTCTTGTACGTCTTTCGAAATGTTGTAATCCAGTTCCTGGGGATGAAATCCTGGGATATATTACAAAAGGTCGAGGCGTATCCGTCCACCGTGCAGATTGTCCAAACGTTTTAACGGAAGAAGCAAAAGAGCGTCATTTAGATGTGGAATGGGAAGAAGATCAAACGCAAAAACAGTATCATGTTGACCTTGAGATTTCTGGATATGACCGAAGAGGACTATTGAATGAAGTTCTACAAGCGGTTAATGAGATGAAAACAAATATAACACATGTAAATGGTAGATCTGACCGTAACAAAATGGCGGTTATTCAAATAACCATTCTAATTCATAACACGAATCATTTACGTAAAATTGTTGAACGAATTAAACAAATCAAAGATGTATATGCCGTAACACGAACAATTCAGTAGAGGTTGGGACATAACTCAATCAAGGGCAGTAAAAGACGAATAAACACTATATTAGCCCCGGAAATATACGGAGACTCCTTGAAAAAGAAGACCGCTTTTTCTGCGTGCGATGTTTCGCTGCCGTAGCCTTCCTTGGGACTGCGGTTACTCGCCCCACCGAAAACATTTGTCCTGTGGGAGGATAGGCATAGGTGAGATCCCGGTGATGCACCTGCGTCTGCTAGAGTAGAGTCGCTACGAAGCAGGCTTCCTCGGTGCAAGGCTGCATAGAAGCATTCTCATGTAGTAGCCTGGCTCACCAGCCGCCCACGGCAAGGGAAACACTGCGAGGTACTTTCGAGCAGATGTTGCTCCTGTGCTGGAAGTAAAAGCGCAGTATATTTTCGGGGCGTGTTATATGCACTAATAACAATGTTCGATTTTACCTTTGATAGAAATACTTTTGTCTCAACCCCTTTTATATATCAAATTGGAAAAGGAGTATTTTACATGCGTGCTGTAATTCAACGTGCAAGGGATGCGAAGGTAACAGTCCAAGGTGAAGTTGTTGGAGAAATTAGAGATGGTTTTGTTATTCTTTTAGGTGTCACTCATGATGACACGATAGAAGATGCGGAATACCTAGCAAATAAAATTGTTCATTTGCGCGTATTCGAGGATGAGAATGAAAAGATGAATTTATCATTGAAAGATGTTGGTGGTGACATTCTCTCGATTTCCCAGTTTACCTTGTATGGAGATACAAGAAAAGGTAGAAGACCTAACTTTATGCAAGCTGCCAGGCCCGAACAAGCCAACACACTATATGAGCAATTTAATAATTTAATAAAAAATGAAGGTATAAACATAGCAACTGGTGAGTTTGGCGCAATGATGGATGTTACCCTTACAAACGTTGGCCCAGTTACATTGATATTGGATAGTAAAGAAAAATAGAGAGGATAGCCTCTCTATTTTTGTGTAGCGTAATAGCGCTGTAGACCATTTACGATTCCAGTAACTAATTTCTTTTGGTATGCATTTGTTGCTAATAATTGATCAATCTCAGGATTAGAAATAAATCCTAGCTCTATTAAGACCGCAGGCATTAGATTTTGTCGAATTACTTGAAAATCTCCAAAACCGACACCTCTATCACGATCGTTAGATTCTTTAATCATTTCTTGTTGAATAAAGGTGGCGAGTGATTCGTATTGTTCATGATAATAATAGGTGCTGATTCCAGTTGCATCTGGTAAATTAGGTACACTATTATAATGTAAGCTAATAAATGCATCAGCACGTGTAACATTTGATAACGTAGCTCTACTAGATAGTGTAGCAAAAGTTTCTTGATCACGCGTGATTAGAACTTCTGCACCTAACATCGTTAACTCCTGAGCTAGTACTTCTGCTGTCTTGTAAGTTATATCTTTTTCAAGAACTTCTCCTGCACTAATAGCCCCAGAATCATTTCCGCCATGGCCAGGGTCAATAACAATTTTTTTCCCCTTTAAACCTTGGGAAGCACTCTCTGTTTTCTTCTCTACTAAGTCTTTTAATACATAACCTTCACCATCATTTAACTTAACCTTTAGCCAATTGCCTTCTTTATCAATAACAGTTATTTTTTCGCCTGCTTTTGCGAAATGGACGATATCATAATCTGTAGAAGGTCCATTCCTGATTTGAGTTTTATCATGAGTAATGGTGATAGTTTGCTGTTCATTTACTTCTACTCCTGTTGAGACTTCACCTTGAATGGAAACGTAATCACTTGAGACCCAAGCAGTGTAGCCATCTAGCTGGATTTGAATCCAATTTCCTTGTTGGTCCTTAATTAAATAACGCTCACCAGCATTTACCTGTCCTATTCTTTCGTAATTTGTCCCCGGTCCAGTTCTAAGGTTTAGATTATCCTCATTAATAATGACTTCTGTAGTACTTGCTTGAACAGGAACAATTCCTACCATTAATAGCAAACCTAGAAAAATTACTATACCTTTTTTATACCGCAAAAAATTTCCTCCTATTAGATGCTAGATAACATAGAGTTTCTTTTCTATTTTAATAAATAATATCGATTTAGGCAAAACTAGTCTTATCTAAAAGGAGGCGGTACTATTGCGTATGAACGAAAAGCATTGGAGTACACATAATAATCGGGATATATTTGGTGTAAACTTACATAAGTTTATTGAAATGGAAGGGGCTTCTGGGCACATGGAAATAGCACAAGAATTGGGTATAACATTAGGCGAAGTAAAAGCTTTAAAGAAAAAGATTAATCGTACTTGACATTCATCTTGCAAAACATTATGATAATATTCATTCAAGTATCTTGAACGAAAATGAAATATCCTATGAAGGAAAAAGTAACTAGTCATTGCATGGTAAGAGACGAAATGCCTGAGGCTGAAAGCATTTTGCATGACAACCTAGTGAAAGACATTCCTGAGGATCTTTATTGAACGTGTTTACTAGTAAATATAGACGTCTTGCAGGCGTTAACTGTGAAAAGAGGATGCAAGGTTTGCATCAACTAGGGTGGCAACGCGGGTAACTCTCGTCCCTTTTTTAATAGGGACGGGAGTTTTTTGTATTCTTTTTTAAGTTTTTTTATATGATACATAGTCTTAGGAGGATGAAAGAATGAATATTAAAGCGCCAAGGGGAACGGTAGACATTCTACCAAAAGATGCCCAGAAATGGCAATTTGTCGAAAATAAAATAAAAGGAATATGTGATAAATTCCATTTTGATGAGATTCGTACGCCGCTATTCGAACATACGGAAGTATTTGCTCGTGGAGTAGGGGACTCTACGGATATCGTTCAAAAGGAAATGTATACATTTGAGGATCGCGGAGGAAGAAGTTTAACACTACGTCCAGAAGGTACAGCATCTGTGACGAGAGCATTTGTACAAAATAAACTTTATGGTGAACCTAATCAACCTGTGAAGTTGTATTATTTTATGCAAATGTTCAGGAACGAACGTCCACAACAAGGGCGAACACGCCAATTCAGTCAATTTGGCGTTGAGGTATTAGGGAGTGCTGATCCAGCAATTGATGCAGAAGTTATCGATTTAGCAATGACTGTTTATAAGAGCTTGGGGTTAACTTCTTTAAAACTAGTAATTAATTCACTTGGTGATTTAGAAAGTAGAACGGAATATCGAAAAGCGTTAGTTGAACATTTTACACCACATAAAGCAGAACTTTGCCAAGATTGTCAGAATAGATTGGACCAAAATCCTTTGCGTATTCTAGATTGTAAAGTAGATAGAGATCACCCATCAATGAAAATAGCACCTTCTATTCTAGATTATCTAAATGATGAATCCAAAAGATATTTTGACCAAGTAAAATCCTATTTAGATGCAATTGGAATACCTTATGAAGTAGATCCCAACCTAGTAAGAGGACTTGATTACTACAACCACACGGCCTTTGAAATCATGAGTGAAGCAGAAGGGTTTGGTGCTATTACAACACTTGCTGGTGGTGGAAGGTACAATGGTCTTGTTGAACAATTAGGCGGACCGGCTACACCAGGTATTGGTTTTGGGATGGGACTTGAGCGGCTATTGCTTGCATTAGAAGCTGAGAAAATCGACATCCCTGTAGAAGATGAGTTGGATTGTTATCTAGTATCCATGGGAGAACAATCTAAGTCAGAAGCAGTACGTATCGTGCATGACTTACGAATAAATGGTATTCAAGTTGACCAAGACTACCAAGGTAGAAAAATTAAAGCCCAATTCAAAGCAGCCGATCGATATAAAGCAAAATATGTTCTCGTATTAGGAGAAGAAGAACTAGAAAAGCAAATCATAAATGTGAAGGAAATGGCTACTGGAGAACAAGTAGAAGTTCCTCTAAATCAATTGATTGACACAATGAAGGAAAAGCTTTTAGGAGGAAAATAAGATGAGTAAAAGAGTACTTGCCGGGACAATCCGAGAAACAGATGTTGAAAAATCAATTCTACTAAAAGGTTGGGTTCAAAAACGACGTGACTTAGGGGGCCTCATTTTTATCGACCTTCGAGATAAGTCTGGGATTGTTCAAGTTGTTTTTAATCCAGACCATGAAGATGCATTAAAAATAGCAGAGTCAGTACGTAGTGAATATGTAATCGAAGTATATGGGCAAGTCGTTTTACGCGATGAAAATACAATAAATCCTCAAATGGAAACAGGTACGGTAGAAGTCATAGCATCACAAGTTTCTATCCTAAATAAAGCGAAGAATCCACCTTTCCTAATTCAAGATGAAACAGATGTATCAGAGGATTTGCGTCTAAAGTATCGTTATATTGATTTACGCCGTGGTTCACTTCAGGAGACCTTTAAGAAGCGTCATCAAATTACACAAGTGGTTCGTAACTTTTTAAATGATGATGGTTTCTTAGAAATGGAGACTCCTATTCTAACTAAAAGCACACCAGAAGGGGCGCGTGATTATTTAGTTCCGAGCCGTGTACACCCAGGGGAGTTTTATGCGTTACCTCAGTCACCACAGTTGTTTAAGCAATTAATTATGATGAGTAGTTTTGAGAAATATTATCAAATTGCTCGCTGTTTCCGTGATGAGGATTTACGTGCGGATCGTCAGCCTGAATTTACACAAATTGATATTGAGACTTCTTTCATGACTAGTGATGAAATCATGACAATGGCTGAGCATATGATGCAGAAGGTAATGAAAGAGGTAAACGATGTTGACATTGAATTACCTTTACCACGTATGCCTTATCAAGAAGCTATGGATCGATATGGTTCCGACAAACCTGATACTCGGTTCGACCTAGAATTGATTCATGTATCGGATGTACTAGCAAACTCAGAATTTAAAGTTTTCAAAGGGGCAATTGAAACTGGCGGAAAGGTTGCTTTATTGAATGTAAAAGGGGAAGCAACTAACTTCTCTCGTAAAGACATTGATAAATTAACTGAGTTTGTCAACGTATACGGGGCAAAAGGATTAGCTTGGTTAAAAGTAGAAGGAGATGAATTGAAAGGTCCAATTGCGAAATTTATTTCTGATGAAGAAAAGCAAGGGCTTAGTGAACGTGCAAATGCAGTTGATGGGGACTTATTATTATTTGTAGCTGATAAAACTTCAGTTGTATATGATAGTCTAGGTGCATTAAGATTAAAATTAGGAAAAGAGCTTGGATTGATCGACGAAAGTAAATTTAATTTCTTATGGGTTACCGATTGGCCACTATTAGAATACGATGAAGATTTGGGCCGTTACTTTGCTGCTCATCATCCATTCACAATGCCGTTTGAGGAAGACCTTGAAAGGCTTACTACGGATCCGGCAAGTGTACGTGCTAATGCTTATGACTTAGTATTAAACGGATATGAATTAGGTGGAGGTTCTATTCGTATCTATAAACGTGAGCAACAAAATCAAATGTTTAAGGTACTAGGATTTACAGAGGAAGAAGCGGAAGAACAATTTGGTTTTCTACTGGAAGCGTTAGAATATGGAGCTCCCCCACATGGTGGTATAGCTCTGGGGCTAGACCGCATCGTAATGTTACTGACAGGTAGAAGTAACCTAAGAGATACAATATTATTCCCTAAGACTGCTTCAGCATCAGATTTGCTTACAGATGCGCCAAGTGAAGTAAGCAGTGCACAACTAACTGAATTATCTATTCAGTTGAATCCAAAATTATGATTAAATATAAGAGATGTTTAAAATCTGTAACATTTGTAATGAATACTTCATATAAAGAGATATTGAATACACCATACACGTGTGTTAAGATAATTTTACAAACGTAATGCATTACGGAATAAATCAATCCTGATATGTTAGTCTATAAAAATACGTTTTGACCGAACAGTATAAAATAGGGAGCCTGATTGTTTTTGCATGGCATACATGCCTCGTTATCTTAACGAGAGGACGTATAAAATGTGAAACAAGGCACCCACCTGCGTGAAGCGGGGATCAAAACATTGCTATAGACGGCATAATTGGGATTGATGAATACATAGTAGACAAAGAGGCTGGGACATAACTAGCCAAAAATAATTAAAAAATGGTTCCGATCATCGTTTTT
>NZ_LDUE01000022.1 GCF_001038485.1 Ornithinibacillus californiensis | reverse complement strand
GCCTGAACTAGAAGACTGGCAAAGTCGTCCTTTAAATGAATGTTATCCTTTTGTTTTTGTAGACTGTATGTATACAACCATACGCAATCAATACGAAACTAAAAAGTATGCCGTTTATACTATTTTGGGCTATACAATGGAGGGCAAAAAAGACATCCTTGGCTTGTGGCTAAATGAAACAGAAAGCAAGCATAAGTGGATGCAAATCTTTGATGAAATTAAGGCAAGAGGAGTTGAAGACATCTTCTTTATTTCCATGGATGGTGTATCTGGATTAGAAGAAGGAGCTCGCTCTATTTTCCCTGATGTCACTGTCCAAAGATGTATTGTCCATTTAATTCGTAATTCCATTAAATATGTTCCAAATAAGGATTATAGAGCTTTTACATCTTCTTTAAGGAAGGTTTATGGAGCTCAAAGTCTAAAGGCCTGTCAAAGTACGTTTGAATCCTTTAAGCAACAATGGTCTGCCTATCCTGGAGCTATAGATGTCTGGGAAAGAAACTTTGAACATGTAGAACAATTATTTGACTACGGTAGTGCTGTCCGTAAAATCATGTATACAACTAACGCAGTAGAAAGTATCCACTCTAGTTTTAGAAAAGTAACGAAAAAAGGAGCATTTCCCAACGAAAATGCCCTACTTAAAGTACTGTATTTAAGAGTGAAAGAATTAGAAAATAAGTGGAATGGTGGCGGCTTTATTCAAGGCTGGTCTCTAGCCTTAAACCAACTATTAATGAATGAACGATTGAAGGATAGGGTTCTCAAATATAGCTAGTGTGTATTAGAACTTACACACTTTATTTGACAACCCCGTAACTTCACCATTTCATCAATAAATACAATATAAAAGCTGTAGCCCCCTTGCTACAGCTCCTCCAAAATCTCACCAGTTTTGCCATCCTCAATCCTACCATAAACTAAATTCTCACTCTGCGCATTTATGGTTAATATCGCCTTATCTTCCTCATCATTCATTAATTCAACTTCCCATAAATCAGCACCAAGTTCATTTTCATTCATCGGAATGAACAGTGTAGAAACCACTTCAAAGTCATCGGAGACAAAATCCTTCGCTCTTTCCATAACCTTATCCCTCGTCATAGGCTGATTAAGAATCAACCCAACAATAAGCACAACACTTAAAAACAAAATAATTAACCAAGGTCCTCTATTCGATGATTCTTTATTCATAAAATCCCCCAAAATATTTATTAGTACCTATTATTTTAACACAAGGCGGGATTCAGGGACAGGTTCCTTGTCCCACTATATACTTTCCTAAGCATGTCATTGTCTTTTTCATTCATGAGACAGGTTGTTACTACATAAAATGAAATACTCTTAGGTATATTATTTATCACAGAAAAAATGTCAACCTTTAGATGGGATTGTCTACTGGATTTACGGAGGGGATTTTATGTACGTGCAAAGCTTACAAACCAGGAAACCTATTCGTATAAGTAGATCTGTTTACAGTATGGAAGAATTACAAAAGATAGCAATTTATGCAGAACGAGGAGGTGCTCGGATTCTAAGTATAACACCATCATTTCATGGTTCAAGATTAACCGTTTCGTTGGAGCTAGACGGTAGCAAAAGGCAGTTTTAAGGTTGAGGGGACTGTCCCTCTGTGAATTATTTCACAGAGGGACAGTCCCCCTATCCTATAATCTAGCAAATAAAATATTATTTTCTCAATTCATCAAGAATGATATTTTCATCTAAATCTAATTCTGCAAAGCTTAACTTAAGTGGACGCTTTCCGCCACAACAGAAGTCAATTTTATATTTCTTAAATAAATTACTTGCCTTTGGGAATTTCTTAACTATATCTGCTGGTGTATGTTTAACGGTAAATGTCATCGAAATCACTCCTAATAATTTATTTTCATGTTAATTGTAGTCTGAGGATATTAAAATTTCTGTGATGCATATCACAGGAAATTGAAAATGTTGTGAAGGGACAGAGATAGGTTTACTGTCCCAAAACAAAAAAAGTGAGCGAGAGTCAACTTCAACTCTCACTCACCTTTCTTCCCGATTATTCGGGTGGTAGTTCACTGGCTCTCTGTCTCACCAACTCCACAACATTTATCTCTGGTGGATTGAATAATCTAAAGTTTAAGAAGGAAATAGCATCACTACTCCCTAAACCTGTACTAACATACTGCTTTGTGCCTTCATATTCCCATAAACCTTTAACTCTGTTCTCCGGTGGAAATATTCCCCCAGATTCATACCATGCTTCTGGTACAAAAATCGCACCTTTAAACGGGAGCCTTATCTGTCCACCATGATAATGACCTGCCATGATTAAATCAAACTCTCTCCAGAAATGTATAGGTTCATCCTTAATAAAATCAATGCGATTATCAACTACAGGATAATGATTCAAAGCAATTACAACATCACTTGGGTCGGTATCATCCAACAAGGTCATTTCTTCCCAAAGCTTTTTATGATGTGCCATAAACTGCGGGTCTACCACATATGGAGGTTGGACAATCCCCTCTGTTTCTGACACAAATTCCGGTCTCTTAATGATAGCTAGCTCAAACTCTACAAAATGAACAGCTGAACCTTCTACTTCTAAACTAGCAACGGACTCTAGCAAAGTGACTCCCCGTTCCTCCATTCCCTTAATGAAGTCACTTTTACCAAAGCTTGGTTCTATCTCGTAACTATACGGATCTGCATTTCCAGGCACATATAACATCATTTGTTTATTTTCAATTCCCTCTATTATGGAGTAAACAGCCTCATAATTGGTACTATTTATCTCATCCATCATATCCCCTGTAAACACAAGTACATCATAATCAATCGAATTGATTTTCTTAATTAATCTCCGTTGATTTTTGCCAAATTCTTTCTCATGAAGATCACTTACCTGCAGGATACGGAAACCTTCTAATTGTCCGGGTAAAGCTTCGATATGTATCTCTTGCTCCACTATCTTAATACGGTGATTATCCCATATTACAAATACAACAAAAGCAATAATAACTACTAGAACCAATTTAACAATCCTTCCGATGAATTTTAACACATCTATCGCGCCCCAATATCTTCATTTCAATTAAACCAATTATAATAATGCTTCGATTTGACTCTGTAACAAATTACTAAAAACACTCTTCCGTTCCCTGGATAGTTGGGCAAATTTTCCTTTTTGTATAACCTTTCCATCATCTAATACAATAACTTGATCAGCATTTCGTATGGTTGATAATCTGTGGGCGATGACAATGATGGTCATTTTTCCTTTTAGATGCTCTAAAGCTTCCTGAATTTTGGACTCATTTTCCGTATCTAAGGAGCTTGTAGCTTCGTCTAACACAAGTATGGATGGCTTTCTTAAAATAGCTCGTGCTAGTACAAGCCTTTGTCTTTCTCCCCCCGATAACTTTATTCCGCGGTCACCGATTAATGTACCAAGACCTTCTGGTAGCTTCCGTACAAATTCAGCTGCAGAGGAAAACTGCAAAGCCTCCCACAATTCATCCTCACTAGCGTCTGGCTTAACAAGTAGAAGATTTTCTCTGACACTAGCATGAAATAAAAATGGATCCTGTGGAACATATCCAATAGCTTTCCTTAATGCCATAATATTTTTACCAGTTAATATAGCTTCATCCATGGTGATTTTGCCTTTCTCCGGTTGGTTTAACCCCATGATTAAATCGATTAACGTACTTTTCCCTGCACCAGAACGGCCAACAAAGGCTGTCATTTGATTGGCTGGAATTTCAATCGAGATATTTTGCAGGGCATATTTCGACTTGGATGCATGATAACGGAAGAAGACATCCTCACATCTCAGACTCCTCTCTAGAATCAACGTTTCTAATCCTTCTCCTTCATTGGTATCAAATTCTTTCGCTTCTATACACTCCTGTTGGAGCGCCTTAACTACTTTGAAAGAAGGAAGTGTTGCCGCTATCTGTTCCATAGAGGCTTGAATTCCCGCTACCCGGGGCCAAAGTCTAGAAAAAAGAATAATGATTAACATTAATTGTCCAGCTTGAGCACTAAATAGTAAAACAGCAACGTAGATAAAAGTAGCAATTAAGAAAGCAGAAGCAATTTTATAGAAAAGCTGAGATAACGAACGTAAACGTGTATATTCAACCTGCTCATGCTGCATCTGCTCTGTTATAGATTCGAACCATTCCATCCTAGATTGCTCTAGTAAATTACTCTTGATATCCTTAATGCCATTAATTTGATCTGTTACTCCCCCTAGATAATTTCTACCTAATTCATAGGTTCGCTGTCCCAAGGATAATGAACGCTTTAAAAACTTCCGATTAAAGAATATTAATACTAATCCACTAAGCAAGACAAAGATAGTAATGGTTGGAGAAAGATAAAATGCTAGTCCTATCTGGATCACGGTGAAAACAAACGAGGCAAAAAACTGTAATAGCGAATGTGTCCCCGCACTAGCGCGAGCGATTTCTGATGTAATGATATTGATGAGGTCGGTTTTTCTTTGCTTCATAAAGAATTCCCAATTCGCTTGAAGTAATAACTGATACGTTTCTAAACGCATATACCTTAAGAACCCATGCTGAAGTTTAGCATTTTTTACTGTCAATTGACGATTTACTAGATTTTGTCCAATCACTATTAGTACAAATATGCCTAGTACGATTGGTAACCCGATGGAACTTGGAATCTCTTGAAAAAAACTAAACATATTTAATAACGGTAGCGCATCGGCACTCATTTCTACTATTCCGCTAAGGCTTATTAACGGTACTAGAAGTAGAATTCCAACACCCTCTAGTAATCCGATACCAAGCATGCCAAATAGATTTAAATAGACAATCTTCCCCGAATAACTATGTATTTGTTTTAAAAAGTAGAGTATATGTCTCAAGCGATTAGCCCCCTATAGAATTACCCGTTTACGTAATCTGCGCACCAACCAAAGAACAGGACGCAATGGAAAGTATAAAAAATGAAGTTTATTCGGTAACCTTAACAGTTCTGTATCCTCTGGATATGGATATAAAAAGCTCAACATAAATAAGGTTTTCTGCTGAAATGACATTAAAGAAAATAAATGTTTCTTATGATAACTCGCAACTTCATTAGGTACTGGTTCGTTATGTAAGTTAATCATTGATTCCAAATAAAAAATAGCTTCCTGGGCCAACTTGCGAGATGCTCCTCTTAAAGTAAGTGGTTGCACCTTCTCGTCTATTGCCTCATTAAATAACTGTGAAACTAGTATTAATGCTTGCCCAACCACATTGGAATAGTGATATCTATTTAAAATATTAGTAATTAATTGCCAATCCATCTCTAGATTGACCATCTGCTTTATATCAACCAACCATCGTAATCTTGACCACCCATGCCTGGAACCATGAGCAATTAAAAATAAAAACAAATCTTCTTTTCCGAGCATATCAAGTGGAATGTCATTAGACTTATTTACTTCTCTCCGATCCCAAAGCTCTTGAAAGCCAGGCTCTTTTCCGGGGCCAGGGTGTAAGCGCCAATGTAGTTCCACTTTTATCTTTTTCTCTGGGTGGTAATAGCTAACATGGTGATGACGCCATTTCCAGTCACCAAGTACTGTTTGGATGTAATCATTTTTTATATACCCCTGTTCTTCCAGTAGCACTTCAGCCTGCTTCAATCGTTTAATAGGCACAAGAACATCTAGATCACTGGACGTACGTAAGGAGCTATCTCCGTATAATTCTTTTGCCAGATGGGGGCCCTTTAAAAAAAGCAATGGAATCTGACGGGTAGAAAATAATTGAGACAGATGTAACATCTCTCCAGTTAAATACAGCATTTGATACGTATTTCTTTTATAGTGATACGACAAGAAATCAATTACATCAGTTGGCACTATATCAGACCCAAATTCTAATAACCTTGTATATAGACTTGGGTATACCCTATGGTGCAGACTTAATTCCTTAACAAGTTCCCAGTCTAACTGCTGAAGATCAACGTCTACATTTCTTCGCTCTTCTTGTAATTGTTCGATAATGTATCGTAATTCGTTTGGTACCTTTTCCAAACGTAGCATAAAGTCTACCATGGTTATCTCCTTCTCACGAGATGTTCTTTGCAAACGTATGTACAACTGTAAATTTCTCCATCCCTTCTGCACCAGTTATAAAATAAGGACCACTCCGTAGCCATGCATGTGCAATCAGCTTACCTGAATCGTCCTTAGCAGTTCCAAGGTATAGAGTACTTTCCATATTCCGTCTTTCTAGCATTTTCATAGCAGCTATCGCCTTAACAAGACATTCACTTTCCCAAAGTGTATATCGACTAGCTAGATGAATAGCTTGGGATATTTCCGATAACTCTTTTCTTTTATTGAAATTTAGCTGTAAAGGGGTTTCTTGCATTTGCTCCCCAAGAGAAGGTGCAAGCCTTGGAAATGCTCTGAGCTTCAAGATACGTGCCTTGAACAAATAAAAATAGGATTCTAATAATAGCCATTTTAATTTATGATCAATAGACATAAAAATCCTGAGCTTATGCATTATACCGTTCCCTTTCTAGTAATCTTCCATTTTGATAAGTTCCTCTTTTAACAGTTGCTCTAAGAATTGTAATACCTGTTGTTCACAATCCTTGATATCTACTTCGTACTTCGTAACCATTATGTCAATTATTTCACTAACTGAAATGGGTTCTTTGATTAGATCCCAAATATCTCCGCCAACTTCACCAAGGTTATAATATTTTCCGTTAGTAATGCTTAACATAACCTTCTCTCCTGCCATATCACTAGTGATATTTCCAGTTACCTGACTTACCACTTTAAATCTAGAAATGGTTTGTATCATTTGGTTCACTCCTCTTTTGGTACTCTAACAGTAAATCTACAATTTCAAATGCTGTAAAACGGGAACTTGGCCTTTCAATCTGATAAAAATCTAATTTCCTAGCAATAGTAGTCGTCAAATGAAAGTGCCATTCCATTAAACCGGAACGAGGGACTAAAAAGTTTCGATAGGTATGATAGTAGAGCTTGTGTAGGCGTTCAAGCTTAGAAATAGGTGTTACTTGAATAGCATTACAATCTCCTTTTGTTAGCTCTAATACTCCCGCCAGTGGAACTTGACTACTAATAAACTGATTTCTCACAGAAATTGCATATTTATCCTCTCTATCAATAATTGGACGTAGATGTTTTGAATTCATTCCAAAGTGATTTAAACTCTCTATCCATAATTTTTGTTGTGGATACCCAGGTATTACCATGGGATAACCATCATCCGAAAGAGTCACTGGAACAATGTCATCCGTTAATAATTGATACCCTCTTTGCAAAAAGGCTGATGCAAGTGTTGATTTTCCTGCTCCAGAATCGCCAACTATGGCATATGCCTTTCCATCGATTACAACAGCACTCCCGTGTAAAGGAAGAACCTTACGTTGAAATAGCAAGGCTCCCATACAAGTACCTAACAGGTATAACCGAATTTGATCTTCCTTAGCTCCTGGCATCGGTGAAATAGTAATTGTAGAACCTTTTTCAACCATGTATATGGCTACGTTGGGAATTTCAAACATGCAGAAGTCTTCTTTTACAGTGAAATATCGGTTAGGTTCAGCTGTTATTGACCATAGCCGTGATAAGTCTTCAATTTTTATATAAACCTCTGCAGTACTAGAACCCTCTCCTTTTTGAAGCTCCGGTAGAATAGCATCACTAAGAATGGAAAGGCCAAATGCTTTATATAAGGTTCTTTTTAACGCTTTTATACTCAACCTGTTCACCTACTTTTTTATAAAAAAGGCCCTTTCATTATCATAGAAGGGCCGAGTTATTAATAATCTAGCTACCGCCTAGACAACTTGCATTTGACCTTCCCTCATGAGTTTCTTCCTTCCCATCTGAAACATCAAAACAATCGGCATTTGCATTTCCTGGTCCGTTCATCGTCATTCTAATATCTAGTGTTTCTAAGATAGGTATTTTCCAGGATTTCTTCATTTTCGGTTCACCTCCTTCTGTTTTATATAGATTTCAAAAACCGCTGAACAATAAGACACCGATTTAATATCTTAAAATCATCCGAAAACAATAACTCTGGTTCTGGTCCATTTCTTACTTTATTGAAGGCCATTCTAATAACCCCATAATCAACATAATCCTCTAGTATTTTGCTATCTAACATTTCTTGTATTTCACTAAGATAGGAACCCCAGTCTGAACTCATCCGTTGAACTACATCAGCTCCCTGTAATCCTCTAGTTTTATGGTTAAGTCTTACTTTATCTGGGAGATACCCTTTCATTGCCCTCCTAATAATCGATCTATCCATCCCACTTGTTACATACTGTTCTTTCGGTATAGATAAACAAAAACGAATGACATTTATATCATTAGTTGGATCTCTGTCCCATAGACCATATCGTAATGATAACTTTGTACCTGCTACACCGCTTTTATTCCATACGTATAACTGTTTGTAATAGAGGTTTCTATAGTCATTTAGATTAGTTGGCTTAGAGATATCCCGAAACCCATAAACCTCCATTTTTTCGTAAACATTAGTTTTTTCAGCAAAGCTAGGATTAATAATCGGTTGATCTTGATAGGGCTGTTGTTGCTTACTTTTCATTATTTTATTAACCAGAAATGGCACCACTACCCGTTTACCTGTATGATAATTAGTACAGTAATTATTCAATTCCCTATTCAAAGAGATCCATCTCAACTTTTTCATTAACTCCATATAATACGTATACGTAAGGTTTAGTGACCCCCATGAGATTGAATGGTTTCCTCTTGCACCATTTAATAAAACTTTAATACCTTTCTTACTAGCAACTTCACTAATCCCTTTTAACCAAAATGAGTTTTCAAAGAACTTATACGGCATCTCCATTATTTCAAGAAACTCTTCTACATCATTTAATGGACTTTTATCAGGAAAACGTAAACAGTTATCTTTAATATTTCCTACATAATTAACGATTTCTTTGATAAGCGGACCCTCATCCGCAACATAATAATATGGTGTCCAATCTTGAAAACTTTCAAGGGGAACATAACTAAAAGTATGTAGAACTTTATCTTGTTTTCGTAATTCCTTTGAAGCCAAACTAACGACAGAACCTGAATCTAGTCCTCCACTCAAATGAGAGCCAACATTCCCATTGGTTCTAAGCCGAACTTTTATTGCCTTCCCAAGTACATCACGAAATGCCTCTTCATATTCTTCATTGGAACCTAATTTCAACTTTTCCTTCACTTCCATAGTGAAGTAACGCTTTAACTTAACTCTTCCATCATGAACAGTAATACTGTGAGATGGAGGTAATTGACTAATTCCTTTATAGACTGTTGACCCCATATCCACCGCTTCAACCATAGAAGGAATCGCTAGAAATTCAGCTAACCACTCTTCGTTGATCTGCTTTTTAATATACGGTAACGTAAAAAGAGGTTCAATAATTGTAGAAAAGGTAAAGCGTCGATAATCGTGATAGTAATATAATGTCCTTGTTCCAGAAAAGTCCCTTGCCCCAAACAGTTTTTCTTCCTTTTCATCCCAAATCATGAATGCAAAATCACCTTGCAAGTATTTAGGAGTATCCTCGCCCCATTTTGCGTATGCCAGCAATATCAGTAGACTATCTGGCAGACAATTCTTTTCCTTGGGAATGTTAAGAATCTGGAATAATTCTTCTCTATTATCAATTATGGCATCAGCAGTAATAGCGAGCTTCTTTTCTGCATCGTAATAAGGCAGCTTTTCCTCGATTGATTCTGGGGTTATCCATTGGGCGTGACACCCCATAAATATTTGATGTTCATGCCAAATTGCTCGCTCATCAGAAGGAAACCTGGTCAATGATTCCATTAAACTATTGCTATGTTCTAAAGGAACTAAATCCTTATCTAAACAATAAATACCTACAATTGCACTCATCATACCCTCCTAAACGAACAACAAAACGCAGTAACAGTTCTAAATAAAGAACAATTAAGGCATAACCAATCATTTAACAAGAAAAGAATCACCTTGTTAATCTTTATAAAGTATTGATTCGGACTTTATAAAGAACGATTACAGTTAAAATACCACCTTTTCTACTATGTGTCAATTGTATTTACTAATTTAAAAAAGTTTTATTTTGAATTATTTATATATGATTGCTAAACTAAAATCTTACCAACATACAAAAAAATTAGCCCTTATACTAGGTAAGCATAAGGGCAATTTGAAGCGAATTTAGCTTTTATGAAGATGTGCTACCTCATCCTCATCTTCGTAAGTAAAATCAACATCTCTTATTCCAGGACCCATTAATGTATAACGAAAATCAAGGATTTCTAATGCCGGCTGCTTCCATTCTTTCTTCAACGATTCCACCTCCTTTCAGATCAATGTTTTTTAAGAATCGATAAAGAATTATGATTCGCATTAAAATCCTCAACTCAGGATTAGATGCTTGATTGTTACTCGGTTCCATTCTATATTTATCAGCTATTTGTTTTACTACCTTTGTATCTAGATAATTACTTACAACTGGATCTTGTATTAGTTCTTGCACTTCAGCCTGAAGCTTCCCCCATTCAGGTATCACACGTTGTACCCAATCGACACCTTGAATTCCGCGTACACGCTGGTTCAACCTCACTTTATCAGGCAAGAATCCCATTGTAGCTCTTCGAATCAATGCACGATCAAGACCTTGTTGGACAAATTGTTCTTCTGGAAGAGATAAACAATATTGGATTACCCGATAATCATTAGTAGGATCTCTGTGCCATAAAGAATATTTCATGGATAACTTTGTATTCGAAGTTCCCGTTGCATTCCACATATATGGCTCTCGAAAGTGTTGCTTACGTAATTCGCCCATACCTTTGGGCTTATTATAGAAGTCATACTGTTCGAGCTTCCGATAAATATCAGTACGTCTAGCAAATTTAGCATTAATTATTTCAGGTAAGCGATAACCTTCTAATCTAGCATTTCGAAAAGCCTTATTAAAAATGATAGAAAAAACACGCGAATTGTCTACATCCATATTTTTGCTGTAGCTAGTCATTTCGCGATACAACGTCATCCACTTAACTCGCCTTAATAGATTCGCGTGGTAATCTAAAGCTCTCCCCCAAGAAATACCAAAGTTTCCTCTCGCGCCATTTAACATGACCCGTATTCCACTCTCCTGTGCTTTCTCACTAAATCCTTTAACCCACACGGAGTTCTCAAAAAACTTATAAGGCATTTCCATCATCTCTAACCAGCCATCTATTTCAGAGTAAGGATTTTTTCCATTAAAGCTTAAATAGTTAGCATGGATATTCCCCACATATTTTTCTGTTTCCTTCATAAATGGTCTTTCATCCGCCATGCGGTGCCTCGGTGTCCAATCCTCAAATCCCTCTTCAGGAATCGAACTAAATGTATGTAATATCTTATTTTCCTTACGCAACGAATGAGCAGCAAAACTAACCACTGATCCGGAGTCCAACCCTCCACTTAATTGTGCTCCAACTGGAAAGGCTGAACGTAACCTTGCATCTACAGCTTCCTTGAATATTTCTTGAAAAGCCTCTACATAATCGGAATCTTTCTTATACCGAATTGTACGCTCCGCTTCGAGTGTACAGTATCTAGAAATAGTGACCCTGCCATTCTTTACAGTTATCGAATGTGCTGGAGGAACCTGATTGATGTCTTCAAAAACACTCTGTGAAACATCTATCGCATCAATCATATTGGGTATCGCTAGATATTCTGCTAGCCACATATCATTTATTTTTTTACTCACGTTGGGTAATAGAAATAATGGGTGTATGACAGTACAAAAGGCAAATTGTGTTGAGTTGTTCGTATAATATAGTGTTCTAGCCCCAGAGAAATCCCTGGCCCCAAATAGCCTTTGTTCTTTTTCATCCCAGATCATAAAAGCAAAATCACCAACAAGGTGCTTAGGTAGTTCTTCCTTCCACTTATCATAGCCCAGTAAAAGCAACTGACTGTCGGTTATATATTTTCTATCAGCCATTTCAATCTGCAATTTTTCGAACAATTCACTACGGTTATCAATTATCGCATCAGCTGTAATAGCTAACTGTCTATCGCCATCAACATAAGGTAATCTCTCACCAATAGATTCAGGAGTAATCCATTGGTGATGGCAACCTAAAAAAACATGATTCCCCGTCCAAACCTGACTATCATCGGATGGATACTTTTGGAGGTCTTCCATCATTTTATGAACTACCTCACATGAAATGGATCTCTTATCACTTTGTAAAACACCAACAATTGCACTCATAATATCGACCCATTACCCATTCGAAGATCTTTTCAATAATGAATTTAATAGAGTTTTGTTTGGATAATCAGAATTCCGCAGTTGATTTAAAACATCCTCTATGTTGTAGTTAACCCTTCGAATCGAAACTTCAAATTCATCCTCCCCAAGCTCTACTAATGCATAGGATGCTTTACCTAGCCCATCAAATGGTAGCCCAACACTGCCTGTATTAATAAAACATTTTCCATTTATGTATCGAACAAATGCCTTATGTATATGTGCGTAAATATAAATATCTGAATCTGATTTCACCAATTTTTCTCTAAGTGTTTGATCACTTTCAAAAGGCTGAACAACATCAAACAAATCATTAGGAGTTGCGTGAAATGCATGGATCCTAGTTCCGCTAAACTCTAAACGCAACTCAGTTGGAAGTGAACGAAGATACTCTATGTCATTTTGTGTAAGCTTGGATACACCCCACTCACGTTCCGTATTCATCATGTCCAGTGCGTCAACTGGGACCTCTCCCTCAAGCACACCACGTACAATCCATTCATCTGCATTGCCCTTAATAACTTCTGCATCCAGTCCTTTAACCAACTCTAACGATTCCTTTGGTTGTATCCCACGATAACAGAGGTCCCCTAAAACCATTATTTTATCTACATTTAATTTTTGAATATCATGAAGAACTGCTTTTAGAGCAATTGAGTTCCCATGTATATCGGATAGAAATGCAAGTTTCACAACGTAACCTCTTTTCTGTTCATTAATAAATTTTTAAAATGGAACAAGAAAGTATTTATCAGTATATAGGTGTAATAAGAGATGTATATTACTATCAGTACTAACACAAGATTGACGATATAATTTTCTCTCCAATGATCAATGTTTAAAAACTGCATAAGTAAGATAACCGTACTGAGGATTACCATGTGAGCAACATAAATCCCTACTGCAGCCCCTCCCAGATCAGCAATAATATTATTTTTACCCAAGTAACGATATTTCAGTACAAGAATAAAAAGACTGACCGTCATCGGTATAGTAGAAAGATAGTATTCGCCTATTCCGTCAGTTGCTGCAAACCAATGATAAATGGAAACTTTTTCTGTTACTTGCATGATAGAAGATAAGATAAAGATTAGAATTAAATACCGCGATTTCACCTTTTCACACTTATTTATTATTGCATCGTTGTTGCTACCTATGTAATATCCAAGTGTAATATAAAACAGTCCAAAGAACAGGGCATCTCTAGTATCAAAAGACACCTGAAAAATACTTCCATATGTCTGGCCAAATAGGCCAATGATATTTAATAGAAAGCCTAATAACAGAATAAAATGCACTCTATCAAGATAAATAAAAATATATAAAATTAAAATGGACCATATAAGTGCAGTTAAGAACCAAAGATGGAAACCTGTTCCTATAACACCATCGTATAGGAGAGTAACCCTAAAGAAGTCATGAAAATAATTCATTATCTCTAACCAAATATTCTTATCAAAATATATGGAGTATACAACACGATTCATGAGATCAAAGAGTACATATATAAAGAACCACGTAACGAATAATTTAACTAACTTAAACAAGTACTGATTTAAATAGTCTTTTCTCTGCTTTAAAAAAGAGATTTTCACCCCTAATAGATACCCTGAAACTATAAAAAAATAGGGAATAACCCATCTTGGAAAGTAATGTATTAATCCATAAATAAACAGATTATCTTGCCAGTTTATGTTGTAAGTAAACGTATGAACACCAACCACTAATACCACAGCAATGAACTTTACATAGTCTATTGTATAGTTTCTTTCCAAGATGGTCCCCCTCCGAATCTGTTTCTTTCTTTGTTTCCCCCTTGTTTTGACTACTGCCAATCAAATATTTAGTGGTGCTTTTTCCACTATCTCAAGCCAAGCCTGTAATGCTAGACTTTCTGGCAATTCGACATCTTCAAATGAAATGATTTCACCTGCTTCCACTTTGTTCTTCATCATCGCACCAACTAATAATCCAATTGGGACATGGTCTTTATTAGAACCAATCTTTACAGCCTCTCCCCTTACTTGGAAGCTACCAATTCCCTTATCGATTTTCTCCCCTGGTAGAAGTGTCTGCTTTGCAATTGCAGCAACACTTATCTTTGGATACTTTCCGTTATTCAATAACACTCCCCCACCATGAATAACTCGCTTAATAGTCTTCACTACCTCTAGGTGGCAAAGGTGATAGTTTTGGAGAATCGTATAATAAGGACCTTCACCCATCTTAAAATATCTCAAGGCATCCTTTTGACGCTCGTCATGCTCAGCTGTAATAAACACACCAGGAGGAGCCTTCGGTGCTAGAACAAACTCTGAGATTGGATGTCTCAATCGTTTTGCCACTTCCGCCAGTTCTTCTCCAGTTTTATTTAAATCATCAGAGCTTGGTGCAATCAACCCATCCTTCGCAATACCCACTCCTAACCCATTAGCAACTAACGCCTGTTCGACATGAACCTTTGTACCATCAGTAAAAGAAGTAGTCATATCGATTCGCACTCCGTTTCTATTCGACCAATATTCCATATCCTCCGGAGTTGGATCTAGATTTAAAAAGCCCTTAATATTCCCATAAACTAACGGTTTAAATCCCATTGCAATTACGTTTTCATGTAAAGAAGCTAAACATCCTGGTTGGTCTCCTTCAGCCTCCGTTATAAATCCTTTCCGGGCGAAATAAGAGCCAGTAGTCACTTGTAACTCAGCATTCATTGTAATAATAGGTATGGAATGATTCATCGCTCTATCAATAATCTCTGTTCCATAAAGTACATCACCACTGCATTCGACTAGTAAATCAATATCTACTAAAAACTCTTTAATTGAGTTAGTCAAAACATCTTGAAAAGGATAGTCACTCATCTTCCCAATATCCCGACGAGTTAGAACCTTCGCTAACCTCATTTCAGGTTGTTTACTAACCTCAATTGCTATTCCTTTCCCAATAAGCCCAGTTCCAACAATTCCAATTCGAGCTGTCTTTGTCATATGAATTCCCCCAGTTCATTGAAGACAAAATAAAAAGTCCGAAGTCATTCGTTTTAGACGAATTGCTCCGAGACCCTTTTATTGTCTATTTCCAATAAGCCACCATACATATTTGTTTCTTGAATGATTCTCTCCCATTCAATTAACTTCTTATACCAGTTCAACGTAATCGTTTCCTCCGTCTTTTGGAGCATACCACTCTCTAATTTTTCAAAGATTTGCATTGCTCCGTCCGCTGCAGTATAACGCGCTTCCCAGTTCAGCGCTTCTTCTATCTTGTCAAAACTCACTCGGTAGGACCGATGATCTGGATCGCCATACCATTCAATTTGGACATCCTTTGGTAAGGATTCTGCAATCTCATTGGCGAGTGCTCCTAATTGATAATTATTCCGATTTGAACCCACATTATAAATCTCACCATTTATAACGAATGGGTCTGCTTTTAACAACAAACACATTACATCCGTAGTATCATCTACATGAACCATAGGTCTCCATTGGTCACCATTTCGCATAAGTGGAATCACACCATTCTCCCAAGCACCGTAGGTCATGCCATTGATAGCTAAATCAAAACGCATCCGCGGAGAAAAACCATATACAGTCGCTTGGCGCATGACAGTAACAGAGAACGATTCATCCGCTAGGGGAAGAACTCCCTGTTCAGCTTTTTCATTAGCTTTTGCATAAACTGTTAGTGGATTAGTTTTTGACTTTTCATCTACAACAGTATCCATATCCTGGAACCCATAAATGCTACAAGAAGATGGCAGAATATATCGTTTTACACCCATCCGTTTCGCTAATTCAGCTGTATTCACTCTTGCTAAATGATTTATTTCATAGGTTACCTGTTGAAATAGCTCTCCACTTGGGTCATTAGAGATTGCAACTAAGTCAATTACCGCTTCAACATCTCTGAAGTGTGCTTCTGTTAAACGACGGCAATCTTCTTGAACAATAGTTAAATGTGGATGTGGCTTAATTTTATCTCTTCCAAAGAAGAAACGATCTACAGCTATTACCCAATAACCCTCTTCAAGTAGTTTTGGTACTAATACACTCCCGATATAACCACCAGCACCCGTAACTAATACACGTTTCATAAAAAGCCCCCTAAGAAATAAATTCTTTTACAAACGAAAAATTAATCTCGGCTTCCTTTAAGAATGGCTGTTTTTGATCTTTCTCAGATAATATTGGTGTAGTTGTTGGCCAATCAATTGCTAGCTCTGGGTCATTCCACCTTATCCCTTTGTCATGCTCTACCGAATAATAATCATCCACTTTATATTGGACATGGGTATTATTGGTTAGAGTGCAGAAACCGTGGGCAAAGCCTTTCGGTACCAGAAGCATTCGATGATTAGCAGCACTAAGTGTTACTCCAACCCATTTCCCAAATGTAGGAGATCCTACTCGGATATCTACCGCAACATCATAGATTGCACCTGTAATAACACGTACTAACTTAGTCTGTGCTTTTGGTTCCAATTGATAATGTAGACCACGTATGACGTCTTTATCTACAGACAAGGAATGATTATCTTGGATAAAATCGAACCTTAATCCTAGGTCTGAAAATCGTTCAAGATTATAACTCTCCATGAAGAAGCCACGATTATCTTCAAATACTTGTGGTTCAATAATTCTCACTTCAGGTAATTCTGTATCAATAACTCTCATTGTATCCCTCCTCGGAACTTGGTATTAACCATTAATTAAGGCTGCTTCTTTTCCTTTCTTCATCTCTACAATTCGATTTAAGTATTTTCCGTAGTCACTCTTTTTTAATGGCTTTGCAAGCTCTAGTAACTTTTTCTCCGAAATATACCCTCGGTTAAAAGCAATCTCTTCTAAACAGGCAACCTTTAAACGCGTTCGCTTCTCAATGATTTCAATAAATTGAGATGCTTCTAGAAGTGATTCATGTGTCCCTGTATCTAACCACGCGAATCCTCTTCCCATAAGCTCAACTTTCAACTGATTCCTCGCCACATACTCATTTAATATGTCTGTAATTTCTAATTCTCCCCTAGTAGACGGTTTCACCCTTTTAGCTATATCTATTACTTGGTTATCGAAGAAATACAAGCCTGTGATAGCAAAGTTAGATTTTGGCACAATAGGTTTTTCCTCAATAGATAACACCTTACGTCTTTCATCAAATTCTACTACCCCAAATCTTTCAGGATCATTGACGTTGTACCCCAAAATTGTTGCACCTGTTAACTCTCTCCTTACTCTCTCAAGAAGAGATATAAAGTCATGCCCATAGAAGATGTTATCTCCTAGTATAAGAGAGACATCATCTTCCCCAATAAACTCTTCCCCAATGATAAATGCTTCTGCCAATCCATTAGGTTTTTCCTGAACTGCATAAGATAATTGAATCCCGAGCTCTTCTCCGCTTCCTAGTAATTGCTCAAATCTCGGCAAATCTGTAGGAGTTGTAATTATAAGAATTTCCTTTATACCAGCAAGCATGAGAACGGATAAAGGATAGTAGATCATTGGTTTATCGTAGATCGGTAGCATTTGTTTAGAAATAGATCTTGTTAAGGGGTATAGTCGGGTTCCACTTCCGCCTGCTAAAATAATGCCTTTCATTGGATCACCTCTTTGCAATATGATAAAAAAACAAAAAAATAAAGCTCCATTTAAGGACCCTTTTATTTTTGAACTATTACACACTTTGTTGTCGTGCTTTACTTCTATCTCCTACGTTTTTAATAAATCCAAATAATGTAGGACTTACCCTGAATACAAATAACATAATTTTATGCTTAAAACTAATTTCTCGAAGCTTTAATAAATGGATTAAACTTTGATCAAACGTTCTTTTTAACTCTCTTAATTCTTTCTTTGCCCCTTCTATGCCCGTTCCCTTAAAGTAATACCAGAAAAATATTTCCATATAATGTTTCAGTGCTTTTTGTTGTAAGTCCATCAACTTATTTTTACGAAAAAACTCTTCCCTGTCCTTAAGTGCATAAACCCTACCAAATTTTTTCGTACTAAAATTTGAATTAACCATGCTTCCTTTACGTGTCACATAATAATATAGTGGCAATTTGATATACGTTATTTTCGTAGATTTAAACAATATCTTGTGAACTACTGACTCGTCGTCGAACGGATTTCCATGTTCATAAACAACATTGTTAAAAACTTCTTTTCGGTAAAGTTTATTCCACGGATAAATGAAAGTACCAGCGTTTTGATAATAGATCTCATTTAATGCTTCCAAATTATTATAATGTTGTACATCATAATCTTGATTGTACTTTTCTGTGTCTATATACTCTTCTTCTGGTATTCTTTGATAATCACAAACAACAATTTCCGAGGAAAACTTTATAGCATTCTCGAATAATAACTCAAACATATATTTATTAATATAATCATCATTGTCTACAAACCCTATATAGTTACCTCTAGCAATTTCTATACCTGTATTTCTACAGGATGCAACTCCTCCATTTTCCTTATGTATCACTACTATCCTATTATCCTCTTTAGCATATTCATCACAAATTTCCCCACTATTATCTGTAGAACCATCATTAACCAGGATTAGTTCAAAGTTAGAGTAGGATTGAGCTAAAATAGAATTAATACATTTGGGTAGCAAGTACTCCAGATTATATATCGGGACGATAATACTAATTTCTGGTTTCATGTTGAATGTCCTCCCTAAGCACTTTTACACTGTTCTTTTCTTAAACTTTGCATTTAATGTAAGTTGTCTACCTTTAACTTTCTTTGCTAGAAATCTTCCAAAAGTGATGCTTGGTCTCTCAACTAAATACCAAGCAATGGAAGAAATAATAACACTCATTGGCACAGCAATCATGCAGATTATCCATAAAGGTAGTACAGAATGAAATAAATAGATACACGTTAATATGACTGGTAGGTGATATAGATATAAACTATAGGATATTTTCCCTAAAAACCTAAAAGGCCTTAGTAATAGAATTCTTTCAACTCTGGATGAACCCATCGCACTTATCATAAATCCAACTGACCCAAACGCGATGCCATATTCCATTATTATGAAAAAATAGACTGATATTATTTCAATATTAGTTAAAATATATAAATACCCTGTAAAAATCTCTGAGAAGTTATATAAAATAAAAGAAGTCATCAGAAAAATATATTTGGTACTTGTTTCTAGTTTTCTATAGTTGGTAATGATATCCTTACGATGTTTAGCTAATAGAGCACCTAATATAAATAGGGATGTATAATGTAATGTGTGAAAGTATGTTATATCATTGCCATTTGAAGTCTGAAAATCAAAAATGTTATTCAAACCCGAAATAGCTGAAAGTATCATGCATAATAGTACAGAAATCTTCCAATCAAACCGCTTAACAAATAAAACAACAAATGGAAATATAATAGAAATTCTCAACTCATGAATTAAGGACCAAATTACTCCATTAAAAGCATTTGAATGAATGTTCCCTAAAAAATATATATGTTCAACAATTAATTGCAAGTCTAATGGAGTTGACCACAACATATGCTCATAAGTTCCCACTACTTCTACCTTTTCTGTCCAGAATAATTGTGAGAGAGCAATAGCGAATAATATCCCAACTATATAAGGAATATAAATCCTACAATAGCGTTTGACTACATATGGAAAATACCTATTTCCCTCCCATCTCTTTTCCAGAAAAGGTATAGACAAAACAAATCCACTTAATACGAAAAACAACATAACAGGCCCGTGACCATAGTTAATTCCCGTCAATCTTAATAAGCTTACATAAAAGGCCGGTAATGCAAAAGCAACCAGTGGTAGGTGATGCAGAACAACTGCAAAAGCAGCAATACCTCTTAGAGAATCCAACTGCTCAATCCGTTTATTCATTGTTATCTCCCCCAAACTATGTTATCAGCTCATACTTTTTACCAATTTATCTATAATACCACTAGAGGGGAGCTGATTATCCTTTAGATATAATTTTTTTAGTTTAGAAAAATACTGTATCCCACCATAATGTGATATATCTATTTTTCTTAAATCTAATTCCGTGATTGCATCTAATTCCGAAATCAATATCCACTCATTCTCACTTTTAGATAAAAGCTTTCTAACCTCCCTTTCAAAACCTCGATCAATAAATGTGGCTACTCCAGCAATTTCAGCAGTAGTATAAAAAGTCATATTATTCTTCCTTGCCTCGCTGATAATACTTTCTATTATCTTTGGAGATGTTTTCCATCTTTTCTCATGTTCAGCCATTTCCCAACCGAACATGTTAAAACTTACATCGTCAGGTAATAAAGAATGGCATGTAATGATTAAATTACAATGATACTTCTCGGCAAATTTTATTATTTTTTTTATATTTGCAGGATTTGACAAATAAAGACTGTCTATACAGATAGAAGGAGCAAAACCAGTATGGCAAAATGGAACCAAATTAGAACCAGCTAAATGACCCCTTAAAAGTTTAAAATACTTAGGAACTATTTCATTCACTATCTCAGTGCTAGTTTGAAAATGTGGAAAAGCAAAAGTAACAGGCCTTTTAAATTTTTCACCAGTTTTAGAATGGGCTTGATTTTCCATCCAATCAAATAAGGGTTCTATTTCATCGTCAATCCATTTTTTCATTCCAAATCTCTCTGTATATTCAAATGCGTTCTTGTGTTTATAACCATGATGAGCAATCTCATGTCCTTGAGATTGAAGATCGATAAGCATATCTATTTCTTCCTGATTATGCTCTCTTCTATTTTCATAGTGGTGGAAAGCGTTAATGTTAAATGTAACTTTAACATTATTATCTTCGAATATTTTTTTCCCATATGTATACCAGTCGTTTACACGGAAACTATCATCGAAAGAGAATACAATACCAGGTTTAGAAAAATAGTTGAAATCTTTTTTTTCAAATGGCGGCAATTCTACTTGATTCTTTTTCATATTACGGTAGATATTATCCCATGTTCTCCAATCAAAATAGTTCTTTTTCAAATAATTTACTAAAGAAGCCAAGCATTATAACCCCCTCCTAAATTTATATAGTAGATAAGTTGTTAATTAAATATTGATTTATTCCAGACTCCTTCGTTAGAATAGGCTCTCGGTCCATGTCCCTAATCCACAATAAACCATCAGGCAATGGATTCACTTTTGTTTCGAGTTTAGGTATATTCTCATAAATAGCAATGTCTTTATAAATCTCCGCCATATTTAATCCAGCTTCTGTAAAAAAATGTGAAGTAGTAAAAAAACGCATATTTATCTCTGTTGGATTAGGAATATTATTCTTGTCGTAAGTCATGTCTACCCCATATACACCATGTGGTTTATCATCGATAGCGAAAATCGTTTCCTTAGCTATTTGGTCAACTATTTCACTAGAAAATGTTTCTCCTACACCCGTAATCCCAGTTACACCAGACAATGTTCGATTACCAAACCCCCAAGATTTCCTGCGCCTAGTTTGAGCGACAACTAGCTCTCCCTCATTCCAAATAGAAAGCCACGTCACAGTATTATTGGATTCTAGTAATTCAGAAGCTGTAAAGCTCCCCCAACCGTCATAAGCGTTTATCCAGTTTCTAGCAAACTCAAAATCATTGGTAGGTAGAGCACCTTTCCCACCTGCCCCAACTGTTGCCCTGATCCAGATCTTCCCTTCATTATCTCCTAGTAAATTAAAAGCATCTTGAAGATCCTTTTCGTTATTGATTGGTACAGTATTAGGAACCTTTATCCCTGCTTCTTTCCACCGTTCATAAGATTTAAATTTATCGGTACAAATATCGATGACTTCATGTCTTGGCATAAATAACTTAGTACCTGTAGCCAATATATCTTCCCGAAACTTAGAAACCTCTAAGATTTCCCTATCACTCATAAAAACTGCTAAACTTGGTTTCTCTTTTTCTATAATGGTAAGTAAGGCATTCTTGTATTGATAATCAAAACCAAACTCATATGGAATATAATGTTTAATATCTGCTCGTGAACAATGCAGATTAAAAGGATTTCTAGAAAGACCAATTATTTCATCCTTGATTTTTGCTTTTTTCCAAGATTTAATCAGGTTTTCTGCAGGCGATACACCGACGTCTGTTATAAGTATTTTGCTCATCCAAACACCTCTTTATAGTTATTAACCTTCCTTTAGGGAGTACCTTTATATTTTTCCATACTGTAATGGTTATTTGCACTTACACCCTCCCTAACAAAGACTTTTTTCATTGTGAATGCTAGAATCTTTATGTCCAACCAAAATGAATGGTTATCAACATACCAAACATCTAGACTGAATTTTTGGTTCCAACTGATTGCATTTCTCCCATTCACTTGAGCCCATCCTGTTATTCCAGGCTTTACCTCATGCCTTCGAAACTGTTCCTTTGTGTACAATGAAAGATATTCCATTAAAAGTGGCCTTGGTCCTACTAGGCTTATGTCACCCTTAAACACATTGAACAATTGAGGCAATTCATCTAGGCTATATTTACGAAGTAAAACACCTAGCCTAGTTAGACGATATTTACCCGGAAGCATGTTTCCAGTTGTATCTCTTTTATCCACCATAGTTCTAAATTTATAAATAAAAAAAGGCCTACCGTATAGACCTGGTCTTTCCTGTTTAAATATGATTGGCGAACCCATATTAAAATAGATAGCAAGGGCTACAGCTAGCATTATTGGCAAAAGTAAAATAATCAATATACTAGACCCAATTATATCTACTACTCTTTTCACTTCCTAACACCTTCTCACTTTATATTTAACGGATGGTTGTAAAAGAAAAAGTACTGCCTTCGCTTCCCGATTTCATGTGGATCCCTTATTGAAATCACCTCTCCTTTTAGTACAAGTTCTGCATTGGAAATAAAATATTCCGAGTAATCTCTTGAATAATTTTCTTCTAAATATTGATAAGCATTGTTTAGTTCAAATCTTCTCCTCAAATGATGATGTGCATCGGATGCTATAAGATGTACTAGATTGTGTTCCAATAGATGATGAGAAAAATTCTTCAATCTCTTTCCTGTACCAATAATGCTTGCAGCTGTAACTTGTATTAATGCACCTCGTTTAACTAAATTGAAGATCTTCTCCGGTTCCCTTCTTAGGATTCGATTTCTCTCGGGATGAGCAAGTATAGGTGTATAGCCCTTTTCCTGTAGCCTTAAAAAAACCTCCTCAGTATTCTCAGGAAAATATTTTGATGGTGGTTCCATTAATAAGAATCGTGTATGATTCAATGGCAAGAATGTTTCCATCGATTTCATATCCTCCAGAATATCAGGATGAATATGAAATTCGATTCCAGGGTGTATCGTTAACGGTATTTGATTTTCCTTTAGTATTAAATTTGCTTGATTCACTAAAGATTGAATGATTATAGGATCATTCTCGTAATAGTGCTCACCATGTTGATGTTTATGATGTGGTGTTGCAATTACATCGGTAATTCCTACCTCAACGGCCTGATTTGCCAAAAGGATCATTTCATCCCAATCCTTTGGTCCATCATCTACCCCTGGCAAAATGTGATTATGTATATCAACTATCAACTATACTCCTCCTAGATTTATAAGCCTATTTCCTTACTTCTTCAACTTTTGGTCCTACAATTCCTCGATATATCGGAAAATAATTTTCATTAACATCATATTTATCCCTAACCTCTGAAGCTATCTTATTATATTTCTCCTGATTAAAAATTCGTGTACCAATGTAATAATCAAATAAGAGATTATTTGTAAATGATGTTTTAAATTGAAAAAGACCATCATTTTCTTCATAGCCACCGCCTAAATGAAGTAATGATGATCCTTTTTCTTTACAGAATTGAATCATGTAATCAAATAATATATTATTTGGTCTTAAATGTAGATATTCTGTTTTTGATGCTCCGAGGTGGTAATGTGCAAATTCTTTTCCTACGATTATCATGACACCAGCTATTATTTCCTCATCATATGAAGAAAATAATAAATAAGAATTACTTATATTTGTGGTTTCCATTTGTCTAAAAAAGTATTCTTTGTTAAAGTAATAATAGTTGCTGGCTTGATTTCTATCCATTGTCTCTTTGTACAAGTTGATAAATGTATTAATATTCTCCGATGTTGGATTTGCAACCCAACAGGATATACCTTCTTTTTTTGCCTTCTTGATGTTTCGTTTATTCATAGAGGTATAGACTTCCTGAATATCTTGAATAGAATTATGAAGGTCTACCGCTGTTGTATGACGTATATATCGTGTTTCTATATAGCTTCCTAAATCAAGATAATTCTTGGCCAGCGGATGGAAACGGATTGTCTCGGTAATGATATTATTCATCTTACAAAAAGTACCGAACCTATTAAAAAATTCTTCAATCAAACTTCTATTTTCCCCTTCAATATGAGGGCCTCCGTACCCATAAGGTGTTACAATGTCATGTAGTTCTTCTTCTCCCCATTGTAGTTTTCGTTGAATAAAAGGATAAAAGACTTTGGTATTATCCTTTTTATAGTAGACAGCTCGTAATAATCCTTTTTCTTCATTGGCAAATAACTGTCCATATTCATATGAATAATAGACATCAATACTATTAAATTGATCTAGTATATGATTCCAGTCATCATGGTTTTCTACTATTTTCATGTTACACCTCACTATTATATGAACCAGACTACATTACTGATTCATCAAGCTTCCTCTCAATAGCTACTAATCTACCGTTGTTTATCCTGAATACAATATCACAGTTTTCGATCGTACTTAACCGATGGGCAATGATAATCAGTGTCTTTTCACCCTTTAAACCATCTATTGCTTTCATAATTTCTTTTTCGGTCTCATTATCCAATGCTGAGGTTGCTTCATCCATAAATAAAATCTCCGGATTATGATATAACGCACGTGCTATACCTATTCTTTGTCTTTGGCCGCCAGATAGTCTAACTCCTTGTTCACCTACAGTTGTTTCTAACTTTTCTGGGAGTGACTTAACATATTCCTTTAGTTGAGCCTGTTCGAGTGCTCTCCAAACTTCTTTATCATCTATATCGCCAGATTTAATACCAAATGCTACATTGCCACGTATAGTATCATCTGTTAAAAATATCGATTGCGGTATATACCCAATCTTCTTCTGCCATAATGTTCTAATTTGATGAATACTTATTCCATCAACTAAAACTTTTCCTTTTTCTGGGTTTAGAATACCTAGAATAATATCTACAAGTGTTGTCTTACCGGCACCTGATTCCCCAACAAATGCTACTGAATAACCAATAGGTATTGCTAGTGAAATATCTTTTGCAGAATAATCCTTCTGGTTAGGATATCGAAAACATATCTGCATTAGTTGAATTGACTCTCTAAATGCTCTTTCCTCTTTATGAGTTATCTCAGGTTTAGAAGTGAGTTCCGCTGGGACAGTTTCTTTATTAACATGTAAATCTTCGTAAACCACTTCTAGTGCAGGTAAACTGTAGCGAATCCCTGTAATAAGACCAACAATCCTATTTATAGAAGGCATTAATCGAAACGCCGCCATAGTAAACAGTGCCATTGTTGTTACGAGTTCAGTGGTACTAGCATTACTGGTAATAATTATAAGCATTGTTACCAACACTATGGCTACCACAAGAGTCTCAATAAACAATCTTGGAACTTGTTCAAGCATTTTCATATAGCGACTATTATTTGCATTAATTTGTCCTTGACTAGCATAAGCATTAATAAAAAAGGCTTCCTTTCCAGAAACTTTAACTTCTTTACTAGCCCCAAGTCCTTGATTTACCCATTTAATCATATTTCCACTTACTTCTTGTTGTTCTTTTCCTAATGAGCTAATTTTCTTTTTAAATATTGTAAAGAAAACAAAAATACTACCTCCTAATAATAGAGTGGCAGTTATTGTAGCAATTGGGGAAGTAATTAATAACAATGTTAAAATACAAACAATCACAAGTACTTCTGTTAACAAATGAAATAATGCCAAGATTATCCCCTGAAGAACTCGTGGAACCTCACCATTTACATTTCTTAGTAAATCTGCCGAATTCCTATGCAAGTGAAAAATATAAGGTTTTGTTAAATATTCCCTAAACAATATTTTAGATAGTTTTACTTGCTGATTTAAAATTATCTTAAATTGGATATTATAAAAAAAAAGTAGATATAAATTTTTCATGATAAAGATGAATAGTAATATAAACACTAACCCCACGATGAATGATGTAGTCGATTGAAAGTTAAGTAATTTATAAAAAGATAAAAAAATATCCTGTTCTTGGATAAGTTTAGGATTTGTCACAATCCCAACAAATGGAGCAATTAAACCAATTCCCAGGGTCTCAAATAGAGCTGCTACTATCATCATGAAAAAAATAATTAATAGTTTTTTCTTTTCATTTTTGCTGAATAGAATTAGCAATTTTTTTAATGTATCATTCAAACTATTCACACCTCTTTATATCATTTACTTTTAAAAAGTGGTTTTGAAAATTGACCTCTTATAAGCGAAAAAGTCCTTCTAATTTTAAATTTTATATGTTTTGCTAATAACTTATAAAAGTTTTCCACTCCAAGGCCACCTATTTTATTAAATTCTAAATTTATTGATTTCATATTTCTGAGTAGAAACATAGTTGAATAGTCATAGAGTATATTTATATAATACTTTTTAAAATATGAAAGGCTTTTTTCGAAATCCTCCGAATATATTTCATATAAATTTTCCTTTATAAGATATTTTTTTATCTTTACATACGCCCTTAAATTATCAATAATTTTATCATCTCTTGTTGTTGTAGTTGAGAATGGTCTCTTGACGTAGTTATAAGAAATCTTTGTTACTTTCGAAACTTTATTTGCCTTAACAAACAGTTTTGGGATTAATTCAAGATCTTCATAAAATATACCTTCCTCGAATAATAAATTATTGTTAATAAATAAATCCTTTTTAAATAATTTATTACATGGATAAGCCCGTTTAAGTATTTCACTAAGATCCACACTGTTAGGTATATAATCCCTTATCTTTTCTCCTTTATCTGTAATTTCCCTCAGTCCAATAACGGCTATGTCAGCATTTTTACTTATACAAGTGTAATATAGGTCTGCATACATTGTTTCCTCTATCCAGTCATCGCTATCTACAAATCCCAAGTACTGACCACTCGATAAGGCTATTCCTTTGTTCCTTGCAGTGGCAGGTCCATTATTCTCTGTATGTATAACTTTTATCCTCTTATCTCTTTTTACAAAGTCATCGCAGATAGAACCACTTCTGTCTGTAGATCCATCATCAATGATTATAATTTCTATGCACTTTATTGTTTGATTAATAATTGATAACAAGCACTTCTCTAAATACTGCTCTGTATTATAAACTGGGACAATAATAGATATATATGGGTCCATGATAAAACAACTCCAAAATAAATTTTGAGAATTAAAAATTAACTATTAAGGACTTTTTAATGAATAATACAAACTTAATTAATTTCAACATTAATCTCGCTTTGATGTTGAGGTGCTTACTGTTGGAATGTTGAAGGCAATCAAGAAAATAATGCTCATGTAATAGTTTATTAACTTCCTTAAACTTTACGTTTATATTTACATCAGACTTTAATTTGTTTGCAATTTTTTTTAAATACTCCGCTGCAGTCTTGCAATTTTCATACTCTATACATTTATACAGAACTTCATTACTTATTCCTATTGCTCTGTAGATACGAACTATTTCATCTCTAGCGATTAAATGTTGGTAGAATAAGTCATAACTTTTAGTCATTAAACTTTCGTTATTCACATTTCTGTATGAGTATAACGGCTCATTAACTGCACTTATACAACTAGCCTTATTTAGTACTAATAGGTTAAAACAAAGGTCTTCAGCTATATGAATTCTCTCGTTGATAAATAATTTGTTATTAATTATCAAGCTTTTCTTATACAATTTGTTGCAAAGACTTGCGTAGGTTAATATTTTATTTTGAATCAACAGTTTTTCTAAGTCTTCCTTTATCTCTAGACCTTTGATGATAAGTTTACCGTCTATAGGATTCACGTGACTTTTATTGGTACTATTATCATGAAAACCACAGGCAACCAAATCCGCATCATCCCTTAGAGCAACCTTATAAAGTATCTTATACATGTTTGAATTAATAATATCATCGCTATCTACAAAACCAATATAATCTCCTTTTGCCTGAGTAATTCCAATATTTCTTGCAGAACCGGGCCCACCATTCTCTTTATTTATTATTTTCACTCTATTATCTTTATCCCTATAGTTTTCACATATTCTCCATGTATCATCAGTCGAACCATCATTAACAATAATCAACTCGAAATTTTTAAAACTCTGCATTAATATTGAATCAATACACTCAGCAAGAAAATTCTCACCATTATATACTGGTACTATTAAACTAATATTTGGACACACCTCAACACCTACTCTTTGATATTAAATACTATTTTTCTCTTATTTTAAATTTTTCTTTTATCAGTAATTTGCTTAATAGATTGGTATAGTTGTATCTTATTATATTCCACTATGTATCCCTGGCTATAGTTAACCAACTGTTCCCTTGCACCTGTAAATTCAGTGCAAATAATTGGTATTCCGAAACACTTTGCTTCCGATAGTGTAATACAGAAACCTTCATATTTAGATGGCTGAACATATAAATTGCATTGTCTCATATATGGATAAGGATTAGGATTTGCACCTAATAGAATAAAATCTTCAGTGAGACTTCTTTCTTTAATGCTTTTCTCATATTCTTCTCTTGCTTTACCTTCACCAATACAATACCATCTAATTTTCAGTCCATCTCTCTTAAGCAACTCTAATACAGATATCGCTAGTTCTTGCCCTTTCTCCTTGCTAAGCCTACCTACTGTTAAAATTCGTATTCCATCAAAATTATCCTGAAAACCGATCCCTTGATTTGCCATATTTAAAATATGATTTGATGATACCGTATTCGCATATGTGCTAATCTTCTCTTTGTACATCGGGAGGAGACTTACTAACTTTTCCTTACCTTCACTCGATACCACATTTATTCGATAAAAATGCTTATAAATTCTACCTGCAAACCTCTTATTAAAACCAATCCTATTAACATCAAAATGAATCCACTGAATCTTCTTATCAGCCTTGACCTTATAAACAATAAAATAGCTTATGAAATCCATTGGACCAGCATAAGCTACAGCAATATCATACTCATCATTTATTTGTGGAACTTTTCTAAGTAAGTATTTATAAAAAGCAATATTATTTCTAGTAACCTTCGAAATAATGGTAATCAAACCTAGATAGAATCCTTTCAACAACTTCCCCTTTTTGAAAAGGTTGATCACATTCTGTTTTGGCGGATTATTGATTAATCCTTTTAACATCGGATAATCCTCTAAGTATTTAACATTTACTCTTTCCGGTATATACTCTAGAAAGCCGCCATACTTTTCTAACATTAGTATAGTTATATCATACTGTTCTTCTGGCATTTCTTCTATCAAGTTAAGTAAAGCTTTTTCCGTACCACCAATATTCATGTTTATAACCATGAATAATATTTTTTTCTTCATTACCTCATCGCCACTTTCCAAGATCATCCTATCAACTGGTAAAACTTTTCAACCTCTTCTATATTTCCTTTTTTCTCTTTTGTAAGAAATTTAATAATCTGGTTACGTAGTCTTACGTTAGAAATCAATTCAAATAGCGCGTTACATACATTTTTTGCATCACGTTTAACAACAATACCATTTTTTCCATGGATCATCTGATTAAAGACTGCATCAAATTCCGTCGTAACTACTGGAGTATTTAGCAAACGAGCTTCAGCAATAGCTAGACCAAATCCTTCAAACCTAGAAGTTTGAACATAAATATCCGACTGTTTAATAAGTGGATATGGATTGGATGTAACACCTAGTAGAATAAAGTGATTGGTTAAATCCTTACTTTTAATTTCTTCTTCTATCTCTTCCTTTAATGGTCCTTTACCAAGTACATACCAGCGAAAATTCAATCCCTTTTCCTTAAGTAATCTACAAGTCTCTAATGCTACATCATAACCCTTTTGATATGCTAGCCTTCCTATAGTAAGGATGCGTATACCATCAAATGAGTCATGATAGCCCTCCCCATTATTAGCAAGGTTGTTAATAAGCTGGGGATTATTTATATCGTAGATAACCTCCATTTTAGTTTTATATTCAGGATATGTCTGAACAAAAACATCTCTTGTCGAATCTGAAACCGCAATTACCTTATCAAACTGGTTATAGTAATCTTTTTGAAAGGACTTTTCTTTTTCATCCAGTTTGTAGCTAACATTGACCCAGGCATATTTCTTCTTTGCTTTCACTTTACTAGCAACATAGAACGTCGGGACTCCTTGGGCATAACTAATTGCAATATCATACGTTTTCTTACTTTCGTCAATAACCTTAGAAATACTTTGCCAATACAATCTAGCTTTTTGTGGATTAGAATAATTTCTACTTCTAAGTTTAGCGGAGTAAACTAATCTAGAGTAAAGCATCCGATATTCATGATGTTTTATTGCGTATAGCATAGAGTTGCCCACTTCCAAATTACTAAAGCGAGAATATCGAAGTGGTTCCAGAACCCTAACTTGTTTAGGTACTAATTCTTCTAGTGGATAACCATGGGCAAATAACTGAAGATCCACATCATATTTTGAATAATCAAGGAGCCCTAATAGTGAAACTAAACTTTTTTCCGCACCAGCAGTATCCAAAGAGTCTATCACAAAAAGCAAGCTTTTCTTCATATCATCACTTCACTTCTTAAGTACTTTTTCCAATGATCTTCATTTGTTTAAAAAGAATAAGAAACTGGATATTATATCGAATGATTAATGTTATTATCTTATGCTGTATTCCTAGTCCCGCTTCTTTCCGTATTCTTCTGTAATACTTTCGCACATAATATCGAATCACATCTAAATACCTGTCTCGATTTTGTTTATCTTGAACCTGATTCAACACATAATAAACATGATCTACACTATTATAAGCAAAGCATGCATTTACTTCTTTTGCTAACTGCGGGTAATATTCTTCCATAAAAGGAATAATTTCATCCCAACCAATAAACGCATCCAACCTTTTTTCATAATAGTTGGATGTCAAAATACTCTGCATCCGTTTTACATAAATGTACCCGGTAAAATTACGAAACACAACTCGTTGTGCTTTTGCAAAAAATTTATAGGTTGTAGCAAGATCCTCATGAATTCTCCCTTCAGGAAATCGAATTCCCTCAAAGCAATCCCTATGAAATAACTTATTACATAAGGAGAAACGATATAATTCTCCCTTAAAAAGTTCTCGCAAGGCTTCCACATTGTCCATTACTTTTGTAAAGTCATTTGGAGCTTTATTAATGAGTATTCCATCAATTTCCCTTCCGAGATGACAAATAGCAATATCACTTTCCGATTCTTGAATTAAGTCAAAAAGTACTTGATACATACCTTTATCAATATAGTCATCTCCATCAACAAATCCTATATATTCACCAACAGCTGCATCTAAGCCAGTATTTCTAGCGACACTAACTCCCCGATAACCTTGGTGTATAACCTTGATTCGTTCATCCCAAGCTGCATAGACTTCACAAACATCTCCACTCTTATCAGTTGACCCATCGTTTACCAGAATAACTTCAAAGTTGTTGAACTCCTGGGAGAGAATACTATCCAAGCATTTAGGTAGATGTTCCTCAAGATTATGGACTGGTACAATAATACTAATTAGTGGATTTGTCATTTTACTCATGTACGAATCTTTTCCTTCACCATCGTAGTAGAAACACCTCTTGTATAAGGAAAATACACAACCTCTACCCCTACCTGATTAAACCTCTTCTCCACTTCACTAAAAAGAGCATCTCCTTTCCAATCGTCACCAACAAACATGACATCAAAAAGTAAATGCTCCCAAGCAGCAATCTTATCTCTATTCAATTGTGGAACTACCTTATCAACATAGCGTATCCCTTCTACGATTAGCTTTCGTTCTTCATATGGGATTACAGGTAACCGTTGTTTGTATTCTAATACCAACTCATCCGTACTAACGCCAACAATTAATAAGTCACATTCAGCCTTTGCTTTCCTTAAAATATTTAAGTGACCGACATGAAACAAATCAAAAACACCGGTAGTATAACCAACTTTATACGGCTTCATACGCCTCACCCCTTTTCTCCTCATGACAGACCTCATAAATTCTTTTAAATAAAAAATCACAAGCGTTACCTGCTTCAAATGTACCAACTTTATGTAAAAACTTCTGTAGATCATTTCTATATGCTATCTGTTGGAAAGAGTTAATCCTTTTTTCTAGATCATCATTACTATAGGCAGTAATAAAAGGAAGTTCCTCTAAGTCAAAATAAAGCTCTCTATCCTGCTTTATATACGAATCCACATCGGGAATATACAAAAAGCAGGGTCTTCCTGTTATTGCAAAATCAAAAATTAAAGAGGAATAATCTGAAATTAAGATATCTGTACAAACTAGCAACTCTTGAATATCATCATAAGTAGTTACATTCATTACATTTTCCCCATCTGTAAGTTCACGAGAAATATTTTGCAGATGTGGATGCAATCTAACGAGCACAACCCAATCTCCACTAAATTTCTCCTGTAAGCTATTTCTTAATCTTTTATAGTCAACATCGTATACATCTAAAGAGTTATCTTTTCGAAAGGTAGGAGCATACAGTACCACTTTAAGATTTGGATGAAGCCTTAAACGTTGCATAATTTCCTTTCTCTTCCGTTCATCCCGCTGGAACAATAAGTCATTTCTCGGAGTACCTTTTTCAAATATTTCTCCCTTATACCAAAAGCTCCTACGAAAGATCTCAGTACTATATCGACTACCTGAAATTAACAAATCACACTTAGCCGAGTCTTTTTTCGCCATTTCAATATAATGGTTAGGGAGTACAGCCTCTGCATCCTTTTCTATTTGCTTAAGCCTTAAGGAACTGTGCCATGTCTGTATGTAGTATTGATTTTTTCTTTTCTTGAAATGTGTTGTTGTTCGGTAGTTTGTGATAATGACTTTGGAGGTGCACATCTCATAAAAATATCGTAGGGACATAGTTCTTACCGTTCGAACACCTAAATGACTGTAAGTTTCGGGATTATTAAAAGCCCAAACAACATCAAAACCCTCCCCATCCTCATGTCCCAATATATATTCTGTTATGTATTTGGGATTACATCCGAATTGGCTACCATAATAACTCATTAAAAATATCTTATTCCGTTTGATTGGAATGTAATTAAAAATAGAAATGAGGGCAAAGATTACGAAATCCTTTAGCTTTGAATTCATTTTAATACTCCTCTATAGCTTTACTTGCTCTACCCCTGTATGTCGTGGCAGAAAATGAATTATCCTCAACCCCTTCTTAGCAGCTAAATACAATACATTTACCATTGGATGAAACATAAATAAGGTTAATTGTTTATGCAACTCATGATCATCGCCCGATGCTTCTCTTAACTCTCGATGATAAGCATGAATATAGTCCTTAATTTCTTTTCGATGTTTTCCATCCTTATCCTTTTGTCGATTTTGAAGAAGCAAATTATAGTGAATCAAGCTCATTTTCAAAATAGTCTTATACGATTCTTCGACTAAATCTTGGTAATGCATCTCAATAAATCGATGTCTTTCTCTTAACCCTTTAATGAAATCTAAATTTCTTGGTGAATAGGTTGCCACTATACTGTCCTCTCGTTGTAAATAAAAATAAAATGGCTGTGGAATTAATACAAACTTATTTACCAAATGCATAACCTGATGCGCCCAAAACACATCCTCAAATAGAACACCCTTTTTAAATGGAATATCCCGTATCAACTCTGTTCTATAAAGCTTCCCCCAAGCAAAATTCTTCACCCGCTCATTCACAACCAACTCATACATAACTTTATCTCTATCCATAACAATTGGTTCAGCTACCTCATCATAATAACGACTATCAAAATACAATCTATCTTCATAGGCATAATAAAAAGCTGATTGCACAATATCAGCTTGGTACTTCAAACTATACTTCATCATTTCCTCAATCATGTTAGGCTGTAACCAATCATCACTATCAACAAACATTGTGTATTCTCCAGTAACATATTGCATTCCATAATTTCTCGCATCCGATAGTCCGCCATTCTCCTTATGAAAAACTCTAACCCGGTAGTCCTTCTTACCATATTCATCCGCGATCGCTCCACAATTATCAGGTGAGCCATCATCCACTAGTATTATCTCTAAGTTAGTATAGGTTTGGTTTAATATGCTTTCCATACATCGATGAATATATTTTTCTACTTTATAAATAGGAACTACGATACTAACTTTAATGTTATTCAACCTATACACCACCTAAACTAACTGATATAGTTTGCGAAGCTCCTCACCATTATTGTATTGACTAGATGCACAATTACTTGCAAGGTTATTGCGTAACAAAGCATCATGATATAGTCTTTCAATCCCATCTACTATCCCATCAACTGAAAGCTCACATATCAAACCATCATCCCCATCCCTTACCTGACTACCTGCTGTTGGATAATTGGTAATCAAAACAGGCTTTGATAATATTTGTGCTTCCCCTACAGTAACAGCTTTCCCCTCATAACGAGATGGCTGGACGTATAAGTCCGCTGCTTTAATGTATGGATAAGGATTAGTTCGTTTTCCAAGGAGAAAGAAATGTTCTTCCAAATTTCTAGAAGCTATCATCTCTTTTAATTTTCCCTCATCACCACCATAACCAACCACATACCAAGCAATATCCGTATAACCCTTTTCTATTAATTGACGCATAGCTTGAACTGCTAAGTCTATTCCCTTCGCATGGGATAGTCTCGCAACAGTGATAATCTTAAACCGATTATCTTCTAGCATCGGATTAATCTCTTCCGTTTCAGCCAATTCCCTTATCGTATCCGGAAACAAAATATTTTCCACTACAATAACTCGATCTCTCAATTGCTCGTATCTTTGAAGAAAAGACTCCTTACATGACTCCGATACAGCAACAATATAGTCAAAACGTTTCCACATATCCAAATCTAGATTAGGATCCGCTTCTACAGTTCCATAATCGGTATGAATCCAGGCTATCTTTGTTTTGGCATCTACCTTTTCTGCGACAAAATAATGTGGCCATAAATAACTGATAGCAATATCATATTGTTTCTTCAGCTTAGGAAGAAAAGGTAAGCTATATCGCCACATCAGCTGCATCTGATAATATCCAGGCTCTGCCAAGTTCATTTGCCTTCCTCTCAACTCCGCTCTTACTTTTGCAAGCAATCTAGTCATCCCAATAAGAATATGCCCCTCTTTTATGGTCGTACTAACTGACTTTCTAACAGTAGAATAGATTGGAACTTCAGGAAGCAGATTCACCTTTTCGGTTAATAGATTCATAAAATCACCATGATGATGGTACAGCATTAAATCTACCGCATACCGCTCATAGTCAAAGCTCTGTAACATACTAATTAAACTTCTCTCCACACCGCCAACTTCTAAATCATAAGAGGCGATTAGCATATTTTTCATGTTCATCACCATTATTCGTCTTATATAGATACATCAGCCTACTTAAAGCACCTTGTAAGGTGTATCCTTTTCTCTCAAAGCCCCTAATAATCTTCTGTTTATTTCTTTCTTTTTTGCCAATCTGTTCAAGTATTTTAGAAGCCCAAACCTCAGTGCCTTCTTCTAGTGATAGCTTCGTCATTAATCCAATACCCAAATCCGCTTCTGGTTGAATGGCTTGCGAAACGACACAAGGTATCCCGCCCGCTTGTGCTTCTAGTAATACCATTCCCAGACCCTCATACGTGGATGGAAAAACAAACACATCCATGGCATGGATCATCGTAGGGATATCATCACGAATGCCAACAAAGGAAACATTCTCTTCAAAGCCCAATTGCTTAACCTGCTTCTCTATAAAACTTTTATTATCCCCATCCCCTACTAAGAGCAGCTTCATAGATGGATCTTTAGCTAGTAAACAATTCATAATCTCCAACAAAAAACGATGATTCTTTGCATCAATAAATCTCCCTATGTGCCCAATCACAACCCGCTTTCCTAACCCTTCCTCCAGTTTAAACGTGTTCAACTGTGAAGTTGGTTCATCTAGAAATTGCTTGTAATCTATAACATTAGGAAAAAACGAATAGTCTCCCCCACTAATCCCTTTCCTACCAAATAAGTATCGACCAGCCTCTTCACTACAAGCTAACAGATTAGTAGAAAACATCCTGATTACATATCTCATGAAGGATATATAGAGCTTGCGAACTAACCCATTTTCATCGTCTAACGTTGTATGAGCATGGGCAATTCTCACTTTCACTCCCGCTAAAAAAGCAGCAAGAAAAGCGATACCGGAATGATATAGGGTATGTGCATGAACCACATCATATGGGCCAAATTCTTTCATTGTACGAACCAGTTCGCTTATCGAATTGGTTTTAGTAAGTTGAATTACTCTCCCCCCAAGTTCTCTAATCTCTGAATCATAATGTGCCTCATCTCTGTAATAAGAAATAAAGTCAAATTGAACTTTCCGCCTATCAATATTCCGATAAATATTCATCAACATCGTTTCCGTACCGGCCCTATTCATTCCACCGACAACCTGAAGGACTCTTATTGGCTTTTCATTGTCCATACATCTCCCCACTAACTATTACAATTTAACTTTTCGTTCTGCCACTTAACAAATTCAATCACAGTCTTGTATTCACCTAATCTCTCTTTATCGATGCCAGTTTCCTTAAGTTGATTAACAAACTCTAACCATTCACTCTCCGGCAAAGTAAGGTCCGCCGATGATTCCACACCTAAAATGAGATCCAAATCTACCTCTAACACATTAGCAATCTTTTGTATAACGAGGACGGATGGATTTTTCGTTATATTTCGTTCGATATTACTCAAATAAGATTTCGATATATTTGCCCTCTCTGCACACTCAGAAAGTGTAAGGCCCTTCGATTTTCGGATCTCTTGAACTGTTGTCCCTATGGTCATGGCATCATACCTCATATTCCTTTAACAGAGACATATCTTTAATTTCGTAACTCCGTTCAAATTGATCTCGTATACATCGGATGACACGTAATTGGTCTTCTGTTGAAAGACTAGAACCTGATGGTAAACATATTCCGGTATGGAATAACTGTTCCGCGATATGCACATGATCTTGGTGAGAGTAATAGTCCGTATTAGCAAATAAAGGCTGTAAATGTAGCGGTTTCCAAACCGGTCTAGACTCAATGTGTTCCTCATGAAGTGCTTGAATTAATTGATCGACGGAAACACCAGCTTCTTCTTCGTTCAAAGTCATGACCGTTAGCCAATGATTGCTTATAAGACCATCCAATTCAGGCAAAAATTGAACTCCTGGTAATTCTCCTAACAATAGGCGATATAGTTCAGAGATAACTTTTCGTTTTTCAATTCTTTCTGGAAGTACTTGTAGTTGTGCCCTTCCAACACCAGCAAGAAGATTGCTGAGTCGATAATTGTACCCCATTACACTGTGCTGATAATGAGGTGCAGGATCACGAGCTTGTGTTGCTAAGAAGCGAGCTTTTTCAATTGCTTCTGCATCGTCAGATACAAGCATTCCGCCACCCGAAGTTGTTATTATTTTATTTCCATTAAATGAATAGACTCCAAATTTTCCAAATGTACCACTTTGCTTCCCTCTATATGTTGCTCCAAGTGACTCTGCGGCGTCTTCTATGATAGGAACATTGTAGCTGTCACAGATAGACACAATTTCATCCATCTTAGAACTTTGCCCATATAGGTTCACTACGATCACAGCTTTTGGTAAATGGTTTGCTGTATACGCATCTTCTAATGCACGTTCCAATGCTTCTGGTGACATATTCCATGTTTCTGGTTCAGAGTCAATAAATACTGGCTCTGCCCCTTGATAGAGTATTGGATTTGCGCTGGCTATAAACGTTAGTGTGGAACAGAATACCTTATCTCCTACTCCTACACCAAGTAAATTCAGAGCTAAGTGTATCGCTGCTGTACCGGAACTAACCGCAAGAGCACCTTTAACTCCTACGTATTCCGCTAACTCTTTTTCGAAAGCATCTACATTAGGGCCAAGAGGAGCAATCCAATTGGATTGGAATGCTTCTTCAATGTATTTTTGTTCCATCCCGCTCATGTGCGGTGGAGAAAGATAAATTTTTGATTTGCTCAATATAATCACTACCTTCAATAATTAGATGGTTTTATGTCTTTCATATGTAATAAGGAGTTTCTGTTTCATTTCTTCAATAATTTCTGTTACAGTAGCGTCATTCATTTCTGTACCTTTTTGATAAACGAATTGTAATATTTCTCTTAATTCTTGTTCAGTTAATGTGTTATTCATTGCTATACCTCTTTTTCTATTGCATAATAAAAATCCGCTACACTATGTACCGGATCAGTTGACTCCATATTCTCATTTGTATCCCTGTAACCATATGGGTTATTCCTCTGCCAGTTCCAAGTATCTACACACATTCTCTCTAGATCACGCAACGCTTCCCACTTTAGTAGGACTCTAGCCTTTGTAGGATCTGCATAACAAATACTAGCATCACCAGACCTTCTATCTACAAACTTATAAGGAATTTTCTTACCTGTAGCTTTTTCAAAAGCTTCTACCACTTCAAGAACACTATAACCTCTTCCAGTGCCTAAATTATAAGCTTCGATACCTTTTGATTGATTAATTCTCTCCAGAGCTCGGATATGACCAATTGCTAAGTCAACCACATGGATATAATCCCGTATACCGGTACCATCTTTCGTAGGATAGTCCTTGCCAAATATCTGAAGTTGCTTCCTTTTTCCAACAGCTACCTGAGCAATATACGGCATTAAATTGTTAGGCACCCCATTAGGGTCCTCACCAATCAAGCCACTATCATGCGCTCCAATCGGATTAAAATAACGTAAGATAGCAACACTCCATTCGGGATCTGAAAAGGCAATATCACGTAAAATCTCCTCAATCATCTGTTTCGTTCGGCCGTAAGGATTAATCGCCCCTAGACTTTCACCTTCCGTAATCGGTATTCTCTCCGTTTGACCGTAAACTGTTGCGGAGGAACTAAATACCAATTTCTTCACGCCAAATTCCTGCATCACCTCACACAGAGCAAGTGTCCCAGCAATATTATTCTGGTAATACTTCAATGGGACAGATACAGATTCACCTACTGCTTTTAGACCTGCAAAATGGATGACAGCCTCAATATCATTTTCCTGAAATACCTTTCGAAGGCTATGCCTATCGAGTAAGTCCACATCATAAGATACAAATTGCCTCCCGGTAATTGCCTCAACTCGGTTTAGAGATACCGGACTACTATTCGAATAATTATCTATCACAACAATTTCATATCCTGCTTGTAAAAGTTCAACACAAGTGTGACTTCCTATATATCCAGCCCCACCTGTAACGAGAATCGCCATATCTATCCTCCTTTCTATAACATTAAATAGTCACTTCTATATTGAATATTCAGCGTAATAACACTGTCGTAAAAATAGTAAAGAAGATAACATAGGATTATTCCGAAGTAGATCAGTTTTTGATCCTTCTCACGAAATACCTTAACAATCCATGAAATAAGGATAAGTTGGTACAGTTCAAAATAAAGAGAAAATCTAGCGAAAATCCAGTTTTGTGTAGCAATTACCATGAATACAAATCCGATTAGAGACATATTGACAATATAATCACTATCCGGAAAAATTTTTCTTAACTTATCTCTTCCAAGGAACGCAATAGCTAAAGGAACAGCGCCAACTGTTACTCTAATTAAGTTTGCTCCACCTTCTTCAAAATCTGCATAGCCACCGTACTGTGTATCCTCAATCGCACTAAAAAGAAGCGATGAAAATTGATCAAACCCAGCAACTATTACTACTGCTACTACAAGAAGAAGCAGCGTAGCCCTAGACCAAGCCTTAAATCGAACAATAAAATAAATCGGTAGTAAAACCAGTGCACTTTGGTGAAATAGGGATGCAAATACAACTATCAATGCATAAGGGATAAACTTTCCTTTAATAAGAAAATGGGTAGCTGTAAAAAAGATAGCTGCAGCAAGCATTTGCCTAATTCCGTTCATCGACACTAAAAATAATCCGCCAGTTATATACACATATAGACTTACTTCAATTAGCCTGGAATATTTGTATAAAACCGTAACAATTAAAATATTAGTAATTAATGCTGTAGTAAATATGAGAACTTGCGGATCATCGGAAACGTAATTCTTAAGAAGCATTTGTAAAACACCAAACCCATAATCCTTTTGACTTAATATAAACTCCCAATCGATCACGTTTATTTCATAGATTCGTTTATAAAAGAATGTGTCTCCTATATTTGCTCGAAGTCCGGAGATTACAACTAATGTAGCTACCGAAATAAGTAATAACACCTTATTAGGTTTCACATTAAAAACCAAATTCTGATGGCCGACTAAAACAGGGGTTGAAAAGTATCTTGCAATTAACGCAAACAAAAAAACCACCGCAAGATTAATCCAAAGAAATGTCATTTTTCTATCCCTTTCAAAAACCTATACATTTAATTCTCTCGTCTTAAACGAAATATAAGCATATAATAAAAAACCTAACGGAATAGCTAATACCGTTAGAACTTTACTAGGAGATTCCATTACAAACCTCTTATTCCTACTCAATAGACTACTAGATACATAATGAATCGCTTGCCTAAATTTAAATATTTCACTTACAAACGGCAGCTTCATTAATTCCGTCCGATAAAACGAAAACCCTAATGGATTTGTACGGTATTGTTTCAACATATTTAAGGACGAGCCATCCGGTTGATACTCCACACAACATAGAACCTCATTCAATAAGAGCATCTCATAGTCTCGATCGAGAAGATAATATTTATAAGCCAAACCGACATACTTTTCTCCAGCAAATAGCGGATACGGATATTTTCTTGTTAATTCCGTCCGATACACCAATTTTTTATCTCCTGTTACACCATGCTTAGCATATAAATCAAATAGAGTTGATCGAATCAGATTAACTGGAAGTGAAGTACCAATTACTTTGTTTTGAGTATTTGCATCAAGTCCTATGATTCCACTGACCTCGTCACTTCCATACTTACTCCAAAACGAGAGAATTTTTTCTACTGCATCGCTTGGCATATAATCATCGGAATCAATGCAAACATTCAACTCTGTCGTTATTAACTCATAAGCAGTGTTATGTGCTCCATGCATCCCTTGATTAGTCTGCCAGTGATAAACAATATCAATCTTATCTTCACTTAGCCATCTTTTAACTAATTCTTTAGTATTATCTGTAGAACCGTCATCGATAATAAGCCAGATAAAGTCTTGATTGGTTTGACTGACTAGACTTTCGTAACAGCGATGGAGACAATACGCCCGATTATATGTCGGAGTAAAAATCGTCAACAGTTTCAATTTATATCCCCCCTAAAGAAACATAGGAAGTTTGTAACCGCTCCGCAGTACCATGAATGTCATAGCCTTTTTGAGCTAAAATTCCATTATTAATATTTCTAGACACCCTATTTTTCGATAATCGAACAATTTTTTCAGACCAGGCTGTTCGATCATCTATTGGAAGATACTCGATTAACCCCATCCCCATATCCACTTCTCTAGTAATGGCCTTGGAAATTACACACGGTAACCCTGCCCCTTGTGCTTCAATCAAAGTTACCGGTAACCCTTCGTGAAGTGATGGAAAAACAAATAAATCAAAAGCTTGGAGCAAGTCTGTAATGTCATCTCGAATCCCAAGAAACAAGACATTTTTATGTAGACCTAGCTCATTAGCTCTTTTCTCCATAGCCTCACGCAGAGATCCATCCCCTACTAAAATTAAATATGATTGGTCAATTTTGGAAGATACTTCAGCAAATACATCCAGTAAAAAGGTGTGATTTTTCTGCCGGTTAAATCTTCCTATATGCCCTAACACGAATGCATCATCATCAATCATTAATTCATGTCGCATTCTCTTTCTTATCTCATCAGAGTACTTAAACCTTTCAGACTCAATCCCGTTCTTTACGATAGTTGATTCTTTTGCTTTCTTTTTATACAGCCAATCGGAAGCTGCTTGAGAACATGCAAATAAATGACTAGCATTCGGAATAATGTGCTTCCCTGCATACCATTTATATAACTTAGAAGCAAGCCCACCTTCACTCTGCGTGTTATGACTATGAGCAATTCGAACTGGAACACCAGCCTTTTTCGCAGCCTTCAAAACCAGTCCGCTCATCTTATCCATATGGGAATGAATAATTTTATACTCCTTATGCCCTGCAAAGAATTGAGTCAATTCACGTTGATAACCAAAATGCCCAACATCCGTCACATAAGGTATCCGGTGCACAACGCCTCCCATTTCCCTTATCTCTTCATCAAATACCCCTTCTTTACTGGTTAAAAAGTCGAACTGTACTTTTCTGCGATCCATATTTCTGTAGAGGTTCATAATTAACGTTTCTGCTCCACCACGATTCATATTAACCACTGCATGTAAGACTCTTACTGGACCGCCCATACGGATTCCTCCTGTTCGGTCATTAGAGATTGATAGAGTTGCTTTTTCTGGGCTAGCACCTTATGAATACTATATTTATCTACTATATCTTTTCTCCCATTGGAACCTAATTCCTTCCCAACGTGACTCTCTCTTGCTAAGAATAATAATTTGGAAGCAAAAAGTTCTATGTTCTCCCCAGCAACCACCCAACCATGACGATCATTAGTAATCAATTCATTATGTCCCCGGTTTTCAAGGGCCACAACAGGCACTCCACATGCCATAGCTTCCATAATATTAACCGGCAATCCCTCACGTAAACTTGAGGCAACAACGACATCACACATAGGCAATATTTGATTAATATCCTTTCGTAGCCCTAGAAAGTCAATCATATGACTAACTCCAAGTTCCTCCGCTAATGCCTTACATTCATTCAACAATGGACCATCGCCAGCTAAGATTAATACTGCATTTGGGACATCATCTTTAATCTGTGCTAACACCCTAATTAAAAATTCTTGATTTTTATTCCGATTAAACTCTGCAGCATAAAATAACAAAAAATCATCCACTAAATAACCAGAGATTTTTTTCATATCAATCTGTTCAAAATCACTAATTGGTTTAAATTTGTTAGTATCGACTCCGACTCCATGAACATGTTTAATTGATTTCGCTTTAAAGTTATGCGTTGTAGCCAAGTTAAAATCCTCATGATTAATCGTAATTAATGTATCTGTATATCTAGCAAGCAACCTCTCCATCGGATAGTAAAGTAACCAATTCGCTAGCGGCGCACCTTTGCAAAAGTGGAATCCATGTGCTGTATAAACTACTTTTGTACCATACTTCCTTGCTTTTCTCGCTGCAAGTCTAGTTAACACGCCACCTAAAGGAGTGTGACAGTGAATAATATCATACTCATTGCTGTCAATAATCCGCTTCAGTTGTCGATAAGCTTTTAGATTACTTCGATGAAAGGGTGACCGTTCAATCGAAATATTATATTTGTGATCGGTATAAGGCAATTGAATTGTTCCAGCAGCTGCAACGTCCACTTGCCAGCCCTGTTCCTTAAACCATTTCATATATGGCAAGTGAAAAGCTTTGAAGTGATAATCTACGGTTGCACAAAATAGTACGCTATTGGCCATCCTTTCTACCCTCCTATTACGTAGTCAATTCCGTCTCTACAATATTTGCTAGATAATCTAGTAATTCTTTTCTTAATTCCTCACGTTTTAAGGCAAATTCAATCGTTGTCTTAATGAATCCCATTTTTTCACCAACATCATAGCGTTCCCCTTCAAAATCATAGGCATAGATTGCTTCATGTTTATTCAATTCTGCGATTGCATCCGTTAATTGTATTTCCCCACCTGCACCCGGCTCAAGATTCTCTAGCATGTCAAATATTCTCGGACTTAAAATATACCTTCCTAAGATTGCTAGATTAGAAGGCGCTTCTTCTTTTTTAGGCTTTTCAACTAAATGGGTAACGTTATATAAATCTTTAGCAACCATACTTCCATCCACAATTCCATAGCGAGATACTTCATCCGGTTTAACCGTCTGCACTCCAAGAATCGAAGTTTTATAATGATTATATTGATCCATTAATTGCTGTAAACATGGTTTTTCCGCTTGAACGATATCATCCCCAAGTAATACAGCAAAAGGCTCATTCCCAATAAACTTTCGAGCACACCAAATTGCATGACCTAACCCCTTAGCTTCCTTTTGACGAATATAATGGATATCTACTAATTTGGATGATTTTTGCACCTCGGTTAATAAATCAAATTTCCCTTTTTCCAACAGGTTCTGTTCCAACTCAAACGAATGATCAAAATGGTCCTCTATTGCTCTTTTACCTTTACCTGTCACAATAATAATGTCCTCAATACCAGAAGCTATTGCTTCTTCGATAATGTATTGGATCGTTGGTTTATCTACAATCGGTAGCATTTCTTTCGGCATTGCCTTCGTTGCAGGAAGAAATCTAGTTCCAAGTCCAGCTGCTGGTATAATGGCTTTTTTTACTTTCATGTTTTCCCCTCCTTCACCTAACCAATTTGACTAATTAGCGAATCAACTTTTCGATTGGCAAGACTAACTAATTTTTCTCTTAATGTAATAGAATCCATCGTTTGATAGGATGTAATAATCTCATTAATTTCCTCGATAAATAGCTCTGTAGTTCTTCCAACATATATTTTAGGATAGACCTGTTCCTCTGACACTTCTTCGTCCTTCAGTAATTCTTCAAATAGTTTTTCGCCAGGTCTTATTCCAGTAAATTCAATACCAATTTCGTCTATAGAATATCCAGATAATTTGATGATATTTTTGGCTAGATCCACTATTTTCACTGGATCCCCCATATCTAACACAAATATTTCGCCACCTTTAGCAAGTGCACCAGCCTGAATAACTAGCCTTGAAGCCTCTGGTATGGTCATAAAATAACGAACCATTTTTGGATCAGTGACTGTAACGGGACCACCTTTTGCTATTTGCTTTTGAAATAATGGAATCACACTTCCTCTACTGCCAAGCACATTCCCAAATCGAACGGCAACAAACTTAGTATTATTTTGTTGATTCATATGTTGAACAATCATTTCAGCTAACCGTTTAGAAGCCCCCATCACACTAGTAGGGTTAACGGCCTTATCCGTCGATACCATCACAAATATTTCTACATTATTCCAACTTGCTGCATTGGCTATGTTTAACGTGCCAATTATATTATTTTTCACTGCTTCTTCAGGATTTCGCTCCATTAATGGGACATGCTTATGTGCCGCAGCATGGTACACGACATCTGGACGATATTTTTCCATGACCGCATTCATTTTTGCTGCGTCTTGGATATCTGCAATTTCTGTTATAATTTCTATCTTCTCATCTCGATATTTCTCTTGGAGTTCAATATCGATGGTATAAATGCTATTTTCACCATGTCCAAGCAATATTAGTTTCTCAGGCATAAACATGGCTATTTGGCGGGAGATTTCTGATCCAATTGATCCCCCTGCACCAGTGACCAGTACGACTTTGTCCGTTACATACTCGGAGATACTATGTATATCCATATCCACTGGGTCCCTACCTAATAAATCTTCAACATGGACATCACGCAGCTGGTTGACTTCAATTCTCCCTGTTATTAGGTCTTCCAGTAAAGGTAGTATTTTCGTTTCTGCTTTTGTTTTCGCACATTCTTTGAAAATGATATTTAGTTTTTTCCTACTTAAAGATGGGATAGATATGATGATGTTATTGATTTGGAGATCTTTCACAGTAGATGCTATTTCCTCAATTCCACCGATTACGGGTAACCCTAAAATTTCTAAATGATGTTTCTTGGGATCATCGTCTATGAATGCTACAGGGAGTAAATTTCCTTCATTATTTTTCAACAGCTGTCTTGCAACCATTGTTCCTGCTGACCCAGCTCCAATTATTAGTGTTCGTATTTTGTCGTCATTTTCATTCAAAATCGAGTTTCGATAAATTCTCCAGACAAACCTAGAGCCACCAATGAGAAACATATGGAGCAGCCACGTTACAAGAAGCATTTTATATTCAATCTTTTGTGTAAAAATTAATTGAACAAGAATTGCTGATATAATAGAAAAAGAGACCACTTTAAATATGATGATCAATTCTTGAACACTCGCATACTCCCATACCTTCCTATAAAGCTTTAACTTTATAGAGAATACATGATGACAAATTAATATTGCGGCTAGACTAATAAAGATTGGTAGGGATACGCTGGGGATAATATCATTTACTAGAAATTGACTAATAAAAATTGCGGTAAGTACAATGCAAGAGTCTATAAATATAAATGCTGAAATCCGCTGTCTATATGTCACTTAACTGTTTACCTCCTTTCAAAAGATTTAAAGAAATATGTAAAAAAATGGGCATCTAACCCGCCCTCACACCACACTATCGACGACAACTTGCGTCTAAGGTTTATCTCAACCCACAGCATGACCGAGTGCCTACATTAATAGTGGTAAGTAGGCATCACCAATACGTTATACCGCTAATTATGTGCTCAATAAAGAACAATAAAATTAAAAAAATATGTGCTTATTTCTCATTAAAAATGACACCCATTAGATTCGCATTTGCTAATTCTAATACTTTCTTTGTTTCTATTACGTCATCTACAACCGTCTTTCCACGATTGATAACCAACACGACACCCGCACATTGATTGGCAAGCACTCGAGTATCTGTAGACTCTAAAACGGAAGGAGAATCAATCAACACCATATCGTACATAGAAGCTGCACTTAATAACAACTCCTTCATCCCTTCACTTCCAAGTAACTCAGTTGGATTAGTAACCGGTATACCTGCTGTTAGTATATCGAGTGCTTGAATATCGGTATGCGAAATGGCCTGCTCGAGAGTGGTATAACCTTTTAGGACATTTGTTAACCCCTTATCATTGCTTATCTTAAAAATATCGTGAACCAATGGCTCCCGTAAGTTAGCGTCAATTAGCAATACTTTTGATTGCTGTTGAACAATAGAGACAGTCAAATTCGAAATGACCGTTGACTTTCCTTCCTTTTGCCTGGTTGAAGTTAGTAGGTATACTTTATTTTGCATGTTGTTCGTTAAAAACTTTATATTCGTGCGTATCTTTCTGAATTGGTCCGAGATAACAGAGTCACTATTGGTATACGTAGTGAGATGGACTTTCTGATTTCCTTTTATTTTATTTAACATCAGCTGTCTCACTCCTTACGGTTAGCTCTTTCTTTTTCTGTTTTTTTAATGTGTACTTCTTTTTATTCATATTTGAAACTACCCCTAATACTGGTACTCCAAGGATCTTTTCAACCTCTTGCTCTCTTCGAACTTTTTCATCTAGTGAATCCAATAGAAAAATTAACCCCAGACCAGTTACCACTCCAAAAATAAACGCAATAATAATAGTTCTTTTTCCACCGCTAGAATTGATTGGTTCCATATTAACTCTTGCATCGGACAATAATTGGACATTTCTAAAGCCAAGAATATTAACAATTTCTTCTTTAAAAGCAACTGCAGTAGTATTAGCAATTGCCGCTGCAAGCTCAGGGTTACTATCGACTACTGAAATACTTACTACGTGCGAGTTATCAATTCGAGTTACTGTAATTTGGTTTGATATCGAATCCGATGATCTAGTTAGGGATAAATCTTCTTTTACCCGTTCCATAATGATGGGGTCCTTAATCATGACCATAAGTGTACTCATGTCATTCGTTCCAGGCTCAATAATCATTCTTGTTGAGGTCTGATAAAGTGGTGTAAAGTTACTACTCGCAAAATAGCTATACAAAAAGCCAGCAATCGTAGTAATGAACGTGATTAATAGGACAATCCAAAACCGTCTCTTAATAACTTCAAAGTATTCTTTTAGGTTTATTTCACGAACTCGCTTTTCATGAGTTTGCTTTTGTTGGTAATCGTAGTTCATTAACATCACCTTATCTTCACTATTTTATCGTTCTGCTACTATCATACTAGTTTTATTCTTTATAAAGAACAATGATTCTAAAAAAATAAACATTTAATAAATAAATATTACTATAAAAACTATCCGCCTTAATATTATTATCATTTTAGTTCTTTATAATGAACATGTCAATATGTTTTTTGAAAAAAGTGTAAATTAATTTCGGGACAGAGGGACAGGTTTGTTGTCCCAGTCCTTTCACTCTGATCTGGGACACCTTTACTGACCCTTTGTCCCTCCATTAATGTAGCAAAACCCCACACCTAATAATTCTCCCAAGATTGCTCGTATATCTCTATCAAATGAGGATCAATTAACGTATTCGGCTTCAATTCAACCAGTTCGCCTTTCTTATCATGGATTTCCTTGTCTTCATCCTTCCCAAATACTCCTAACGTTGGAAGCAAGTCCGTAGTTAAAAATTCCGTATCTACTAAAATATCTAGACCAGATAAATTAATTTCCTCACGGCTAGCCATGACAAAGCCCCAGTTTCCGAAACTTGGAACATCAACATGCAGGTTTTTTACAAATAGACCGGTGTCAGCAACCGTCTCGGAAATGGTCCAGTATACTTCTGTAGCAAACACAGGACTTGTCGCCTGAATCATCGCCGCACCTCCAGGCTTTAAATGATTTCGGACTAACGAATAGAATTCCCGTGTATATAATTTATTTAGGCTTTCATTATTTGGATCAGGCAAATCCACGATAATGACATCAAACCATTCATCCGTTCCTTCTAAAAACTGAAAGGCATCGGTATTCTTCACATGAACTTTTTCATGCATCAAGGCTCCTTCATTCACCTCAAGTAACAGCTCATTCGTATTGGCCAATTTAATAACCGCTGGATCTAAGTCGACTAATGTTATGTTTTCAACCTCATCATACTTTAGGATTTCTCTTACAGCAATCCCATCTCCACCACCGAGGATCAATACATTTCGAGGTTGCTCAGCATAAGCCATCGTAGGATGAACGAGCACTTCATGATAACGGTGCTCATCAATTGAGCTGAATTGAAGCTGCCCATCTAAATACAACCGTACATCTTCTTGATCCCTCGTCAGCGTTATTTTTTGATAGCTTGTTTCTTCCGTATGAATAATGGGATCCTTATAAAGTTTTTGTTCAAAACTAAACGCCATCTCTTCCCCGAAAAATAAACCAATCAACAGAACGATCCCGATACTTACTCCAATAAACGCATGTACCAAGAAATAACGGATTTCTTTTCGGAATAAATACAATACGATTAAGGCAACAAGTAGATTAATACAGCCAACTAAAAATGCTGTTTTAACCATACCAAAATAAGGACGGAACAGAAACACGAACAGCACTCCACCAATTAATCCACCAGCATAATCAGAAAACAATACTCGTGCTGTACTTTTATTTAATGTTACTCCAATTTCGTTGGCTTTACGGATTAAAATTGGTAGTTCCACCCCTGTTAGAGCCCCCACAATCAACGTAATCGCATATAAAAACAGGGCATCTGTTCCTTCAGGTGCAAAGGCCGTAATCCCGAACATCGTAAAGCTGGAAAATCCACCAATTATTGCAACTCCAAACTCAATCCAGACAAACGTAATAATGAGATTTTTCAAGAACTTTTCGCTTAAACTAGCACCGATTCCCATACCTGTCAGGAATAGAGAAATCGTCAGGGTGTATTGCTTCACACCATCCCCTAATATGTAAGACCCTAAGGCCCCAAATAACACTTCAAAGACAATCCCACAAATGGACACAATCCCTGAAGACCAATAAATAATTTTACTTTGTCTCACTGCTGCTTCATTCAAACTCCATGCCCTCCAACACTTGCCACGTAAAGATTCCTTTTTTAAAGTTTTTTAAAATTTGAATGGTACTATTTGATTAGAAATATAATAGTTATGCACTGAGTGGCCAGAATACACGGACCAGGCTGTTAGCAAAAATATGATGACTAAAAGCTGTATTATCAAAAAAAACGAAAGACCAAGCAAAAGCTTGGCCGCATGCGTTGATTTTTACGTAATAGAAGCGCCGATTACTAATGCCAACCCAATCGATACACCTAAGGACATGAGTCCAACTGCAATATTATTTTTGGCTAGCTGCTCTTCAACGGAAAAATTCCTTGTGAAGAAGTCAAACAGAAAATAAGCAATCATTTGTAATACGACACCAAACACACCCCAGATAATTGTTTCCCAAATCACGTCACTACTGTAAATCGCAAAGGCTAAGATAATGCAGATCCCGATTATTTTCCCGATAATCGATAAAGAAACTGCCACATTACCATTTTTTACTTCTTCCAAATCCTTATATTTGCGCGTTAAGTTTTCAAAAAGGAATAAACCAGCTAGTACAATTACAATGGAAATTACAAAATAAACTAACGTTGAGATAAATGGTTCCAAACTTTTCGCCTCCCTTTAATTATTTACCTGAACCAGGACCGCCTCCACGGAATGTTGTATTCCCACGGCTAGGTGTGCCTAATCCACCCATACCTGAGTAAGTTCCGCGATGCTTTTTGCTCCAATCGTCTACATCTAACACATCGTCTAACAACCTAAGCGTAAAATATGTACTTAAGAAATTGGGTGAATAATTTCGTCTGACAAACTCATCACTCGCAACCTCAATCAAGAGCACACTAGAGTCTGCTTCACTTTCGCGTAATGTAATGAATTCATCAGTATATATTAAGATTTGCTGATTATCCTTTACCGCACTTATCTCAGTCGGTTTAATCGTTTCGGTTAAGAGTGAGCTAAGCTCTGTCAGATTAAAACGTGTGGTCGCAAAAATATCCGCATTACTGGAGTCTCCCTTGACGCTAGTAACTTTAGGAAAATTAGCCTCAATGACATCATCAATCTCATAGTTGGAGGAATTCCGAATCGTTGTAGTAATTTCTTCTTTGGGTGGTTCATCCGGTATATCCTCGGCTGTGATAGCTCCCCCATTCATTCCACGAGAAGAACAAGCGGATAAAATAATTACTAGGAACAATAACCCTATAAGTAATATCTTATTCTTACACAAATCAATCCCCCTCTCATCAGAAGGAGCAGTCTAATGAATAGTACTGCTCCGCATATGTTCCCCTTTACTGTTTGCCCATTTTTTCTTTCAGTTTTGCTAATTCATCATCAACTTCACTATTTTTACTTAACGCTTCAAACTCATCATCAAGCGTTCGGCTTGCGGAAGATAAATCCTCACTAGTTTCAGCCTCCGCTTCAAAACGTAGCACTTTTTCTTCCATTCTTTCAAAACCTTGACGCGATTTATCATTGCCAATACTAGACATGGAACGATTAATTTTCGTGCGAGTCTTCGCAGATTCAGCACGAGCTTTTAACGAATCCTTTTTCAGATTCATTTCTTGATATTCTTGTTTCATTTCATCTAGTTTAGTCTTTAATACTTCTGAATCCTGCTTCGCTCTTTCCCAAGACTCTGTTAAGGATGTCGCAGTGGACTCATGTTGTTTTTTGTCCTCTAGGGCACGACGAGCTAAATCATCATTTCCAGCAACAATCGCTTGTTCAGCTTGCTTCTGTCTTTTTTCCACCATTGCTTTAGCGTCATCCATTTTGCGCTTCAACATTTTTTCATTGGCAATTTGTTTCGCAACAGCCGCTTCCACCTCACGAATATCCTCTGCCATATCACGCATAAATTGATCCAGCATTTTCACCGGATCTTCCGCTTTGTCTAACATCGCATTCAACTCTGAACCGACAACTGTCTTTACTCGCTTGAAAAATTTAAACATGTTTTTTCCTCCTGTTTTGGGTGCCTGTCACTCCCCGATTTTTATCGAACTTCGTCGAAAATCACGATTAATTCGATCCTGCCATTATTTTAATTTCATAATTTTCAATTGGATAACCGACACTTATCTCAATCTCGCTTCCCCATCCCTCAATACTTAAGAAGCTTTCTTCATCCTCATCCGAATAATCTGCATAATCCACTAAAGAACCATGTATGTTCTTGCTTCTGCCTTCACCAATGACCCTAGCTGTACCTGACTCTTCCAGGTAATAGGCCTTCCCCTCCAACTCTAGTTGCTTCGGATAAGGTTTAGAAACGGGTAGTTGAACTTTTTTATAAATTCCTAACTCAAGCTCATCATCCATTTCTGCTGCTAACCAGATTGTATCATGCCCTTCGAGTAGCTGGTACCCATACCATTCATAATTCCCATCTCGGTAGGTAATTTTTCCCACTACCTCGTAATCGACAAGATCATAATTGATAATATCCCCAACTTTGATGGTTAACACTGTTCTCTCTTTTGGTGCTGGCTCGTTACTTTTATTTTTGGAGAAAATTTTTGAAAATAGCCCCATAACTTCACCTCACATCTAATAAATAAACTTACCCTAAATTAAGTGTATCATAAGCCCCCCGTAGTCATGCTAGCCTTAGCTAGTAATACGAGAAATACCCATAATAGGTTTCAATATATTTAAGTTTTGTTTTATATTTTAGCTTCAACTAAATGAGCACCCATATCCATAAATATATGTTATGCTAAATTTAAGAGTAACAGTATACCTTTTAAGGAGTTTTCATTGATGGAAGTAATGGGTAGACACATAATCGCTGAACTGTGGGAATGTAATATAGATACTTTAAATAATATCGAATTAATCAAGCAAATTTTTGTAGATGCCGCACTCGAAGCAGGCGCGGAAATTCGAGAGGTTGTCTTTCATCAATTTGCACCATATGGCATAAGTGGCGTAGTGATTATTTCGGAATCGCACTTAACGATTCATAGTTTTCCAGAAAAAGGATATGCGAGTATTGATGTGTATACGTGTGGAAAGAATGTGGATCCTAGGGTTGCAGTCAATTATATTATAGAATCTTTAGAGGCAAAAACAAGTGAGATAATGGAGATTCCTCGTGGGATGGGTCCTGTTCGGCCTAGGTTACTTGGAACAGAGGGAGAGGTTCCGAGTAATTAGCTACCTAGCATTTATTTTTGCTTTTATATAGCTTCCACTATATCTTTCTCCTTCTATAATCGATATAGAAGGAGAAAGGTAAGCAGATGTTTATTAACTGCTCCTTTTAAGCCATTTGTTTCGATTATATAGATAAATAAGAAGAGAGGGGTGGCCCCAATAGGCACTTACCCAACCTCCCCTCTATTACATGATTTGGTGAAATGGAGTTTTTTTATAGATTTTATTTAGTTACCAATGAAACAAACATCTTCCCAATATTCACAATCGCACGCTCATCAATGTTAAACTTCGGATGATGATGCGGGTAAACGGCATTTAATTCTTCACTTCGGCCCCCAACAGTAAAGTAAACAGCTGGAATTTCCTTCGTGTAATAAGCAAAATCCTCACTTCCCATCATCGGAGCATCTGTGAACAAGTTTTCCTCACCGAATAACCCTTTTGCTACTTCCAGTACTTGCTTGGTTTCTTCTGGGTTATTGTAAATGGATGGACAGTCTTTAACGTATTCTAAATTAACTCCAGCACCATTTGCTGCGCAAGTGGACTCGGTGACACTCTTCAATGCTTCTTCAATAACAGTTCGAGCTTCTTCATCAAACGTACGAACCGTTCCTCTGATCACCGCAGTATCTGGAATAACATTATTTCCTTCCCCACTATGAAAAGATCCAACTGTTAACGCCGCGCCTTGCAATGGATTAACACGGCGACTAACGATTTGCTGTAGACTAACCACCAATTGACTTCCCGTTACAATTGGATCAATGGTTAAATGTGGCTGATTTCCATGTCCACCTTTTCCATAAATCGTAATATTGAAGTCATCCTGTGCCGCAGAAAAATATCCCTCTTTAACACTTAAAGTTCCAAACTCTTCCGTTGACATGACATGGGCACCATAAATGACATCAACACCATCTAGCGCTCCATCTTTAATCATCGGCTCAGCTCCACCTGGCGTAACCTCTTCAGCAAATTGATGAATGAACTTCACGGTTCCAGGAATGTCATCTCGGTGCTCTGTAAGAACTTTAGCAACCCCAAGAAGTGCCGCAGTATGCAAATCATGGCCACATGCATGCATCACACCAGGTACACGAGATTTAAACGGTACATCCGTTTCCTCATGAATCGGTAACGCGTCAAAGTCTGCTCGTAAAGCAACCGCTCTACCAGGCTTGCCACCTTTTAATGTAGCGACAACACCTCGGCCACCTACTCCAGTCCGCACTTCCAAACCAAGCTTTTCTAAATACGCAGCAATCTTTTTAGGCGTTTCTACCTCCGTATTCGAAAGCTCCGGATACATATGAAAATCACGTCGAAGCTCTACTAACTCCGGATAAATCTCTTCTAATCTAGCAAACATATTCTCTAACATAAACTATTCCTCCGCTTATTCTATGATGACGGAAGGAGGGACTGTCCCTCCTACCAAATAAACAAATGCGCTACAGTTACAAATATCGCACCTAATGCATATTGAATTAATACCAATGGAAGAATCCATTTCATCCACTTTATCCAAGGAATTTTCGCAAGTGCTAAGGCTGCCATTAACACGCCCGCAGTTGGTGTGAATACATTCGAAATACCGTCACCATATTGAAACGCAAGTACTGCAGTTTGACGGCTAACCCCGATTAAATCACCAAGTGGAGCCATAATTGGCATACTGATTGCAGCTTGTCCACTTCCTGAAGGAACAATAAAGTTTAATAGACTCTGAACAACGAACATACCAATCGCCGCTAGGGCAGTCGGTAAATCAGCAACTAGATTGGAAACATAGTATAGAATTGTATCAATTGTATTCGAATCTTGTAATATCCGTAAGATCCCATAAGCAAAACCAACGATTAATGCACCTTGAACCATCTCTTCGCAACCCTTAACAAAAGCATTAGCCATTTCATTCATTCTAAACTTAGCAATAATACCAACCACAATCCCCATAATAACAAATAGCGCGGCGATTTCAGTAATATACCAGCCTTGTAAAATAACTCCTAATGCAAGTCCAACAATTGTTAGAGCTAATACTACTAGAATAGCAATCTGTCTTTTCGATAATGATTGTTCACTATCTGTTTCTTCACTCACAGTACGTTGCTTATCCTCCGCATACATCAAGCTTGTCGTCGGATCTTTTTTCACTTTTCTTGCATAAATCATGACATAGGCAATTGTTACCCCAACAAAAATAGCCCAGAATACCAATCGAACACCCATACCAGAGAAAGTAGGAAGTCCTGCGATTCCTTGAGCAACCCCTACGGTAAATGGGTTCATAAATGCTGATCCAAATCCAGCATATACACCAACGATAATCATCGCAGTGCCTGTCATGGAATCAAATCCCATTCGAAGAGCTAGTGGTACAGCGATTAAGATAAATGGAATAGCTTCCTCGGCCATACCCCAAGTAGCTCCACTAATTGCTAAAAACAGCATGATAACTGGGATTAATAAGATCTCTTTCCCATTTAATTTTTTCGTCAGTGATCCAAATGCAGATTCAAATGTTTTAGTGGCCGTTAAAATCCCAAACGCTCCACCTACAATAAAGATAAAAAATACAATCCCTGCAGCGTCCACCATTCCTAGATGCAAGGATTCAAATAATTGCATGAATCCTGTTGGGCTCGATTCAATTGTATGATACGTTCCATCGACAACTAAGGAACGACCATCCTCATTTACTGTCCGCTCATATTGACCGGCAGGAATCAGATACGTCGTGATTGCCGTGATAACCATTAATCCGAATAAAATAATAAAACTATGTGGAAACTCAAACCTTTTCTTTGTTTTTACTGTGTTTATTGTACTCATGATGCACATCCCTTTCTGTTTTTGGGTGTGCACAGAAAACTGCGGAGAGGTATGTATGTTAGTTATTTTTGTTGGAATAGATTTACACGGGCCCATGTATTTCTAGAAATCTAAACAACAAAAAAAGACAACGAAAGGAAAATAACCTAACATTGTCTTTGAACAATACGTTATCCTCCATCCTGATCAGTAGTTCTCCATGCACTTAACATTGCATGACAGTATGCTCCTTGTTCAGCAAGCATCCCAGCAATAATGAATTCGACCTTCATTACGCTTCGGCAACTAATCCTTTCAGCAATCCTCATCGATGTCATACTCCGACTGCTTACTTATACTAATCGCACCTCTACCTCATCGAATGACAAGGTTCAATATGAAATTGAAATATAGTAACTAATATTAACAGAATCTATGATTTTGTCAAGTAAGGATATTCTTAACTTCCAGACTATTCATTTCCTTATTTATTGTATAGCTCTTTATAGGCAATCACTTTCAATGCCATTATTTCTTCTTCCGATAAGTTGCTTTCCATTTCCTGCATGAGTTCTTCTTTTGTTAGTTGTCCTTGTTGAGCCTTGGATTGTATATCTTGTAGGCCAGTTACCCCTACTCTTTTCACCAACACTCTTGTCGCTTCTTCTTTCGTGTTAAAAGGTAACGTACTATTATCAATAGATTCGGCCTCTTCAATGAAAGCTTGTAACTCTGGGTCACTTTCAATAGCTTGTTTAATATTCTCTATCTCACCACTATTTTCCAATTCAGTTGTTAAAGCATCCATTAATTTATCCGATGCTATGTTCGTACCAAAATAGTAAACCCCGTACCCCAGAAGAACTAAAACAAAGATTACAACAATCAAATACTTAATAACTTTCATATTAATACTCCCCCCTGCAACTAACTATACAATAAATCGCCAGGTTGGAATACGAATTTTATCTGTTATTCACTCGCTTCTGAGACAGTTCCTCATGAATGATATCATACATTTTAATTACTCCTGTTTCATTTGCATCAAAATCAAATGAATATTCGACCTTAATACCTATGTTATCCGCTTCCGTAACAGCATCCATATTAGCCCCTAGAAAAATAAATTCCCAACCATGTATGTCCTGTTGCTTTTGAATCATAGACCTAATCCGATTAGAGCTATATTCCCGACTAGCATTTTCATGACCATCCGTGGTTATGACAAAAATAACGTTTGAAGGTTTTTTATCCTCTGCTGTATTCGAAAGTCGATAGCTAACATCCATTATCGTTCTACCGATGGCATCTAAGAGCGCGGTGGTCCCTCGAACAAAATACTGCTCATTCGTCAAAAGAACAGTATTTGCATCAACACCATTCCACAATAACTCGTAGTCATGATCAAACAGAACTGTAGTAAGAATCGTCTCACCTGGTAATTGACATTGCTTACGAATAAGCGAATTAAATCCTCCTATCGTATCACTCTCCAGTCCTCCCATAGAACCACTTCGATCCAATAAAAATATAATTTCAGTCTTATTCTTCATGTTCAAATCACCCTCCTATTATTTTACCCATGCTATAATAATAAGTAACAACAGAAGGAAAGTGGTCGCTTGTGAAGCGACATTTAGGAGGGGCTATGTTGGATACAAATTTCTTACGGGAATTAGAAGCGTTTATTGAATTTCAACAAAACAACTTAGTGCATGCAGATTACTCCTTATATAAAAGTGCAGACATTCTTGAAGCAGAAGTTGAATTAGAAAGCTTTATTAAAACAAATCGGAAGGCATCGTTTCAGGAGCTGTTACTATCCTTTATAGATGAGTCAGGAGCAACAGATCCCGAAATATACAAGAAGGCAGGATTGGACCGGAAGCATTTCTCTAAGATTCGCAAACCTACTTATCAGCCAAGTAAACCAACGGTACTTCTCCTCATACTAGCACTTGAACTTTCCTTAGAAGAAGCTGAGGAATTATTACAAGCAGCTGGATTCGCTTTATCTGATAGTGATATTACGGATCTTGTTATTCAATATTGTTTGGATAAAGCGGTATATGATATCGATGAAGTTAACATAGCGCTGGAGCATGTTGGATTAAGACCTTTATGATGAGGGAAAAGAAGGAAGGACACGCTAAAAAGGAGTGTACAACAAGATTAGTTACTCTCTCGTCCACTCACTCTTTAGTATTTATCTATTTATTTTTCTTACGTATTAGCAAAGTTGCTATAGCACCTGTGAGGATTCCACCAAGTACATTCATACCTGAGAATAAACGCAATAACCAATACCTACGCATGGAATTCAAATTAAATCGCAAATCAGCTATTTGGGTGAAAATGAATCGAATTTCCATCGGAGATAAATTATTATGCAATTGTTTTGATATTTGATCAATGCTATCTAGATAATACGCCTTCGCTTCATCAAGAATTTTAGGATTACTTTCCGTTAAATTTCGCAAATAATCCATGGATGAGGCTGCAAGCATTTCCCTATCACTTCTTAGAATTAGGGAACTAATATAGTTCTCACGTTTAACATCTTTCAACTTCCCTAGCCGTTCTACAACAACTTGTACCTCATTTTCATGTAGTCCCTTTTGATTTCCTGTTATTTGTCTCTCCTTCCGCCCCATTTTACCCCCCCAAACAAAATAGTCGGGTACCAATCTTCTATACGACTAATGATTGATTCCATTGTACTACAAAAGAACTATCATTTGGATAATATTTCCTAAATTTCCTAGAGAATTCATATGCTTAATAAGTATTATTGATGATTAGTCCTTTTAGCAAATAATCCTAGCCTGAATAAAAAAAGCTATTTAACTCCAATAATAGATGTCTCTCATTCATTGAAGTCAATAGCTATTTTTAACTCTTAGTCTTCCGTTGCAACCTTAAGATCTACTATATAAAAACTGTCATCAATTCTCTTCAACGTATAAGTAGTCGTCTGATTTACAGTTTCTTCCGTCGGATCTGACCAGTACTCATCGTAATAATAAATCGCATAACTCTCTTTCACAACAGCTTCGTACGTATCTTTATCAAGACTTTTTACGTCTTTAAATTCATAGTCCAATATTTCTTCTTCAATATAATTTTCATATAAATTCGTGATGAAATCAACTTGTTCTTGATAAAGAGCACTGTTTTCATCGATATAATATCCTAGGCTAGACGTTGATCCGTAATAAATTGCTTGGGTAAACTCCGCTAAATATTCACTGATTGTATATTTAATTTCTTCCACATCTTGTTGGTACAATAAACCTTTAATATACTTATCCGCCCAGCTACTCTCTTATTCTATTATGATGTTCTTCACCTGTTCAACACCGTTAGACATAACTTTTAACCAAATTTCGCCGCTCTTTAATGCTGTTAGCTTACCAGTTTTTATATCATATACAGCTTTATACTGTGCTGTTTTTATAGCACGTTCTAATTGATTACCTGTGCCAACAAACACATTCTTACTGCCTATCCAAGTAGTGGATGCTGGATATTGTAATGGGAAGTTTAGCCCTCCTGCCTGATGTCCATCAGCAGAAATAACTACGGTTTCTCCAATAGCCATGCTCTCAGGTGCATCCATACTAATCGATTCTAATATCGGCCGAACCTCTACTTGAATCCATTCCGATCCACTTGCATTTCCGTGAGCAGCTGCATTTTCTGGACCAAAAGCTTGTGCAGGAATTGGAGTAGGGTCAACCCCAAACATCGTCCAAGCATAAAATCCTCCATTGTTTGAGGAACCATAAGGTGCTTTCCCCGCTGAACCGGTAACCATATACGGCACACCTTCTACTCGCTCCAGATGTACGGTATGGGCATGGCCGCTAATATAGATAGCTCCTTTACCACCAGAAGTTTCTCGGAACTCTGTCAACCAATCTTCTAAAAGCACTGCTTCCTTCCGATCAGATAACTGACTATTATTAGTTGGAAGAGGATCCCTTGTTGGATGATGCCCTAATACAACCACATTGTTAATCGATGGATTCGCTGCTGCCTCATTCAGCGATTGCTTCAATTCTATTAATTGTTCAAAATCGCTCGTCCGGAAGCTACCTGTTGATGAATCTAGTAAAATAAAACGAGTGCCTTTATGGTCAAAACTATAGCGGTTCTCCCCGAAGACCTCTAAGAAATTATTTAGAGAACCACTACCTACTATCTCATGGTTTCCAGGCGTGTAATAGATTGGAAATGCATCTCCAACCTCTTCTTCTAATACTTGCTTGGCAAACGCAAAATCCTCTTCCCATGCTGTGTCAACAAGATCCCCATTAACCACTAAAAACTCTGGGTTTGCCGCAACAATTTCACGTAATGCTTTCCGAGCCATTTGCGCCTGTTGACTATTTGGTGACAACGCAACAAATTGCGAATCAGATAAGACTGCAAATTTCCAACGGTCTTCCCCAATCCCTTCATTCGGAACAATTAAAGGATCTGGTGTAGCTGTATCTACTTCTACCCCCGCTACAGTCGGAGGAACTTTTACGGTTAAATCATCAAATATTAAAGCCCCAGTATATTGATCATTACGATTCGTTTCTACCGGATAGATTCGCCATAATTTTACGGGATATTGAATTCCCTCTGGTAGTGTTGTCTCCACATATTTCCAACCAGTCCAATTCACCGAATTAGCAAGTGTTAATGTATATCTCGTCCCTGCAGCATCCTCTAGAACGGTACGAAGCCATGCACCATTTCCATCCCCATGTACCCAGAGACCAATATTTTGCACATCACCAGGTAATTCTATCATTGGAGAGGTTTGTAAATAAGCTGCACGAGTTGCTGTCGTGGTTGAAAAATCATAGCTTAATTGGATACCATTCCCTTGTCGACCATCTACTATTTCCATTGACGCACCAACTGCAGATGGATATTTCGTAAACGACCAACCTTCTGTACTTTCAAAACCAGAGATACTTACAGTTGAAAGTCCAACTGTAATAGGAAGTTGAACGACTTTATCTAATACGGTTATCGTAATAGTAGTTGAACCTCCATCTAATAAAGGGACCACAGTAAAACTCCCATCCGAATTCTCTTCTACCGTAATAACCTGATCATCATAATCCAATGTAATATCGCGTGCTTCAATCGGTGCGGTATAACCCTCCTGATCATAACCACTCACTGTAAAGCTTGCCGTTCTTCCCATTTCCAAACCAATGTAGGACTGAGAAGCTTCTATCCGATCAAGTTCACCAAGAATGACTATCTCTTGTGCTCCCTTAGCAGATTGTACCTGTGCTTCTGCAACTGCCTTTCCAGATTTTTTTGCATAAAAAATTCCACCATCATCGAAGGAACCTACATCTGCTGGAAGAGCTTGCCATTGAATACCATCTACTCCAACGGGAGAAAAATTTTCATCATATCCAAGACCGACGAAACTTCTACTTAAGCCTGGGAAAACACGGGAGCTTTTGTCATCCTTCATCACCGTTTCCACTGCAAAGTTTTTCAGTTCCCCACTACCGTCTTCTACAAAAATTCCAATTCCATTCGGTACAGAACGCTCCGAGCCATCAGAAGGACTGTTAACAACTTTCGCATCTCCATACCCTGGCATCCGTGCCACCATCGTTGAGGAACCGCCACCATCAATATTTAATGCTTGATAGGCACCATATTCCTTCATTAATTCTCCCATTTCCTGTAGAGTCATCCCGCGGCTATCGGTTTGCCGTCCATCAACTACAACTAGAATCATGGTTTGACCATCTTCCGTGAAACCTACTGCTGTCCGAGGTGCTGTAGTACTGTCATCTAAATTCCCACGAACGTTTCCATTCTCTACTAATTGCACATTCCCACCGATAGCAAATTTCATTAACGTATCTCCATCAACCCTAGGTGCATAGATTATACTAACTTCATCTCCAATGGATAACGCTTGTAAATGAGTTGCACCAGCATCACGACCAACTAGAATGAAGGTTCCCTCCTCAATCACACCACCTCCAGCCTGACTAGAAGTAGAGACTACTCTACCATCCTGGACAACCACCTCATATGTTGTTCCACTAGTTGGACGTTGCGCTTGTCCCCAAAGAGACGTATAAAGCCCAATTCCTCCCGTAGGAATACTAGACTGATTGAGTGCAGCAAGTTCTACTTCACCAGATGGTAATTGGACTCTTCCCTCCAAGAACATGTTAGAAATTTTACCAATTCCATTCTCATCCACACCTGCTGTTAATATATGAGAACCCTGTGGGCTTTTTAATAGATTTCCATCTTGAATCATTGCACCAGATGGCGCTTTTGTATTGTTAATATCAAAGAAGTCCCCATTCACTCCTGCAATAGCTCCATACTGTTTTGCCATCTCCGAAAGAGGCTTCGCACTAGTAATCACGCCTGGAAAAAGTAAGTCGGCAGAAACAGCCTCATGGTTCATGTTTACGCTCATTACTTCTCCATTCAACCAACCACGCACATCAAATCGTTCAAATGTCGTTAGCTCAATCCCTGGGCCAATCTGGGTTGTCTCTTCATTAGCTAAAATGGTCTTCCCGGCAGGACCTACTGTGACAATAGGTTCCGACTTATCAGAAGAAGCTGGACGAACATCTGAAATAGGGTTCCCCTCTGCTTGTACAACCGGAGAAATGGTAGAAACAGCAAGTACTCCAACTAAGAAACTACTAATCCATTTACGGTTCATCATAAATCCCTCCCTTTACTAGTTACATATCTTCCTTCCTATTGTACTAATAGCCTGAAAATAACTACACCGAACAATAGTACTAAATTCACTACAAAAAACGACAGTCCACTAGCCTTTGGGTTATCTTATCATCTAGCATGAGTAAATAGAGTGAAGCAATTACAAACGCTACCCTCCTTTTATTACCTTCTATCTTCTATGCTAGCAAAGGCATATTAACTAGATATTAGATGGCTGTGAACTTTTTTAGGAGAATAGTATGAATAATATTTACGTTGGTCCTAGGTTATTGGGCAAAAAGTTGGATAGTCATGTGGTATGATACTAGTAAACTAACTATTAAAATCTAGGAGTTCAAACTATGGGAGATGTACTATATCTTTTATTTACAAACGGGGCAATGCAGAAAGCAGAACTAGTGCAAAAGCTAATGATTACAAGTGGTGAATTCTATCCACTAGTATCTAAATTAAAATCAGAAAAGCTAATAGTTGAGGTCGCTCCAGACCTATTCAGTCTTTCTAGTACTGGTAGACAAGCCATACAACAAAAAAGGGAGGAAAAGGAATCTAAGCTGGAACACGAAAAGTTTTTGCTAGAAGAAAGACAAAAACTACTAAAGAGGAGCGCAATTGAAGAAAATATATATCTTAATCAAAAAATTAACCAGTTAGAGGGCCAAGTGGTATCTCTTGAAAAAGAGATTAAATATTTACTACATAAAAATAAACAGCTTACAAAATCTTTAGAGTCTGAAAAAGACCTCCGACTGAAAAAGGAAATTAGACTTCGTGAAGTTGTTCGATACCATCATCAAAGGGAAAGCAGAAGGAATAGTCCCTTCACTAATAACCCATTGGATCCCTTGATTGACAAGGCAATTATGGAGCATGAGGATCAAATAATCTCTGGGAAAGAAGATTACGACCCAACCCATGATCCTAACTCTCCGTTCTATATGGATGACATCGAAAGATATTTTCAAAGAGTGAGAGACGGGGAGGAGTAGAAGGAATAAGGAGACGATTCCCCTTTATTCTAAACTGATTGGACCTAGTACAACTGAGTGACATACTCTCCAAAAGTACAAACAATAAAAAAACATACTAAGATTAGTGGGTAAGATCATCGACGGATGATTTTGCCCACTATTTTTCTTTTTAGAGTTATAGTGAGAAGTGAAAGAAAGCTCGATCAGCCTCAGGGATCATTGAATCCGTATCAAAAACCGAGCTTCTTCACTTTCATTTTTGAATCAGGTTTAAGTATGTTG
>NZ_LDUE01000021.1 GCF_001038485.1 Ornithinibacillus californiensis | reverse complement strand
TTTATCATTATTTGACAGAAGACTCCCTCTTCCATCGCGAGAAGGTCTTTAGACCAGCGATAAGGGGGAGATGAATGTCAATTGGCTATAGCCAAAAAACATATTGTTGTGATATGATTAGAACATACGTTCCTTGCTAGTGAGGTGAGTCCATGTTAGTTAAAAAAGCGTATAAATTTCGTATTTTTCCTAATCAAAAACAAATCGAGCTAATCAATAAGACGATTGGTTGTAGCCGATTTGTGTTTAATTACTTCCTCGCTAAGCAAAAGCAAAAAGATGCGTACTGGTACAAGGTCCAAGAGATGGTCCAGAACGGACAGTTACCATCAAACAACTGGAAAGGTGATTATTTCAATAAATATGACGCTATTAAAGCGGTACGCCAATTAAAAGAACATTACCCTTCATACCTGTCGTTTCCTCTACCCATTCGATGACGGTCTCTATCTCTGGAGCGGGGAATATGCCTTCAGTTGCAAATGAAATATCATTTACAAAAATAATACGTTTCAGCTCTTTCGTGTGAAGATTGATTTCTAAGACCGCTGTTCCATCCGGATTGTAATCACCATCGTCGTTTGCTTGATCAACGGGATACCATTCCAAGGAAAGAATATAATTCGTTTGATTAGCGACATCTTTTTCCATAAAAATATGTTCCCGTTTTAGCACATAGTTCTCTAGCCCAAATCGTTTTTGTTGTGTATGTATAATTTCTTGTATCTGTTCGTTCACCATAATCCCTCACTTTGCAGCATTCGCTAACATTATAACAGAGCTATAAAATAAATTAAAAAAAGCACTTTACCTTCCCCTAAGGGTAACGTTTATAGTTAAGGTAAGGAGGAGTTGTACCTATGAAAATTAATGAAGCTGCAAAATACTTGAATACAACACCAAAGACAATTCGCTTCTATGAGCAAAAGGGGTTAATTGAACCTACAAAAGATGAAACGAATCAATATCGTTATTTCTCGGAAAACGATCTGTATCGAATAAGTACGATATTAGCCCTGCGAGAGATTGGGATATCAGTAAGTGACATTAAATCCATCTTAGAAAATCCAAATTTAACAAGCAATCAATACCTAGATATTCAACGTTCCGCATTATTTGAACAATGGATCGAAATGCGCGATATGATTGAGACCATTGACCAGATGCTTTCCCAATCTAAATCAAATTCCTTTGAGGAAATCCACCACCTTGCCAGTCATCTAAAAAACTTAAAAGGCGTACGGAGAAAATGGCAAGACCGCTGGAATTTTGATGCACAAGCAATCGATTATGATGAAAACATTAAGAAAGAAGGCCATGTCTTTAATGTGCATGAGGGATATGATGAGGCGCTTGCTAAAGTAAAGGAAAAAGTACGGCTTCAAACTGGTGATACTGTTGTTGATATTGGGATTGGAACAGGTAATCTTGGTTCTCAATTCTTATCAGAAGGTCAAAAGGTCATTGGAGTAGACCAGTCTGAAAATATGCTGATGAAATGTAAAGAAAAGCATCCCGAAATAGAAACACGTAAAGGACACTTTTTAGCACTACCTTTATTAGACCTTTCTGCAGATGCAATCGTATCTAGCTATGCTTTGCACCACCTTACAGACGATGAAAAACTCCTTGCTCTAGAGGAAATGGATCGTGTCCTCAAACCAAATGGACAAATTTGCATAGCGGATTTAATGTTTGAGGATGACAAGCATCGCAAAAGGGTGTTGAAGAACTTCGAAAAAGCAGGTAACCAACTAGCTATTGATTGTATTCTAGATGAGTATTATGCGAATAAATCAACACTAGTTGATTGGTTGGAGGGAAAGGGATATCAAGTAGAAACAATACAATTCAATGTTATTCTTGGGTTAATTTATGCAAAGAATTGAATTTTTTCCCAATATTCTCTAATATAAGATTGACAGACGATACAAGGAGGAGAATATGGGAATATCAAAAGTAAAGGTAGATGCCTTTAAGGCGATTGGTGTCCGTTGGCAGGGGACTTTTCAACAAGCACATGCAGGTGAAATTAAAGTACTAATGCAACAATTTCGTGAGAGCTTGGATAAGCTTCCGGAAGGCACAGACAAGACATCTATATTAGGTGTCTCCTATGATGTAACGAAAGAAGGATTTACATATTACCTTTGTTGTAAGGTACTAGATCAAGTTCAAGCCCCTGAAGGGATGGAATTGATAAGTGTTCCAACGTTAACCTATGCATCCTATGATCATGCACCAGAAGAAAATGTTGGTGACTCTTACTCGAAAGTCTATCATTGGATAACAGAAAACAACTTGACTGTAAATGATGAAATTAATCTTGAGCATCTAGAAATATACTCAGCTGATTACCACCCCATAAATGAACCACCTAGATTGAAAATACATATACCGGTTAAAGATAAACAATGAAGTTGGGAAATAGGCAAAACAAAGATTTATGATGAATAGTTAACTACACTAGCCCCGGAAATATACGGAGACTCCTGCGGGAGGAAAGGCATCGGTGAGACCCCGCAGCTCGGGACGAGCGAGGAGGCTCACCAGCCGCCCGCGGAAAGCGCAGTATATTTCCGGGGCGTGTTATATGCACTTATTGTTAATGTTCAGATTTACCCTTGGTATAAATACTTTGTCCCAACCTTATTCATGTGGCGAATCCCAAAAATAAGTAATCAAAGCAATGGTAATCGCTCGAGCGACTTGATCCTGATAGTTTTCAGATTGTAGTGTCACTAATTCTGTCGTATTCGTAATAAACCCTAACTCAATTAATACAGCAGGAGATTGATTATCTCGAATTACGCGATAACTACTTTGAATGACTCCGCGATTCCGTAACGAAACTTCTTCAGCAAGTGCTTGTTGAATTTCGTGAGCTAATCTTTTTCCATTATGATGATAATACGTATTGATCCCACCAACATAATCCGCATCAAAAGCATTAAAGTGAATACTAATAAAGGCATCTGCTTCACTTTCATTACTAACTAACACACGATCTTGTAGCGAAACAAAAGAGTCGTCTGCTCTCGTTAAAATGACATTCGCACCAGATTCCTCTAGTTGCTTTGCAATTTTAATCGAGGTATCTAAGATGAGGTCCTTTTCTAACACTCCATCTTGCCCGATTGCACCTGGGTCTTTACCACCGTGCCCTGGGTCAATAACAATCGTATAGCCAGATAATAACCCTTCTGTTAGAAAAGCCTCTTTTTCACTAACAGGGATAAGATGTTGTGATGTAATCCAAGCTTTTTCGCCATTAACGTATGTTTGAAACCAACCATCTTTTGATTGAAAAATCGTTACTTTGTTTCCACGTTTTAGTTTTCCAACAATTTTAGATGTGTTAGAAGGTGCATTATGTACCGTTAACCAATCCGTATTCACTTCATAGGTGCTTCCTGATTTAGCGTGTGCAGCAGCGAAAGCAATGGGTAAAAAGAATAACAATGTTGTTAGTATTGATAGACGTTTTATATCGTTCATGTGAGACTCCTTAAAATAGTATTCCACTGTAAGATTTTCCTTAAAAGCTAAAATTTAAACAGACATTTTTTTACCAGTTGATTTAGCAGGATTTTGTGGGGAGCTGTCGAATTGGTAAAGATGAGACTTACGTAGGAGGAATAGCGATGGTTGACAATAAAGTTGTTTTTATTACGGGTGCGGCAAGTGGAATTGGCTATGCAATTGGAAAGGAATTTGCTTCCAGTGGTGCAAAAGTAATGCTTACCGACATGAATACGGAAAAGCTAGAGGAGGCAGTGAAGGATTTAAAAGAGAGTGGACTAGAGGTATCAGGCTTTACTTGTGATGTAACGAAAGAGGAAGATATTGAGTCAGCAATAAATCATACATTAGAAAAGTATGGACGGTTAGATGTTTTGATTAATAATGCTGGAATGCAGCATATCTCGCCTATTGAAACATTTCCTACTGAGACGTTTGAAAAGATGACGAAGATTATGCTAGTTGGTCCATTTATTGCGACGAAGCTTGTGATTCCACAAATGAAAAAGCAAGGAGATGGTAGAATCATCAATATGGCTTCGATCAATGGTCTAGTTGGTTTTGCTGGAAAGGCTGCTTATAATAGTGCAAAACATGGTTTAATTGGATTAACGAAGGTTAGTGCGTTAGAAGGTGCAGAACATGGGATTACGGTGAATGCCATTTGTCCAGGATATGTCGACACACCGCTAGTTCGAAATCAGCTAGGGGATCTAGCGAAAACAAGAAATATCGAGTTGGAGCAAGTTCTAGAGGAAGTAATCTACCCACTAGTCCCGCAAAAGCGATTATTAGAAGTAGAAGAAATTGCCAACTACGCACTATTTCTAGCTAGCGACAAAGCAAAAGGTGTTACAGGCCAAGCGGTTGTGCTTGATGGAGGATATACAGCGCAATAACGAAGGGTCTGGGACAATAGCATAAGTGTTTATCTAAAGACGAATGTTGCACAATTTAGCGACGGAAATATACGTAGGCTCCTGTGAGAAGTAAAATCGATGTATATTTCCGGTGCAGGATTGGAGCGATTATTTCGTTTTTTCTTTTGTTAAAATACTATTTTACCAGTCGTTTGTAACTAATCCTCGAAATATAATCGTATAGTGATAAAATAGATTGTATATAGAGAATTTTATTTAATTTTAGGGGGATTTACATGGAAGAATATTTTTCAAAACCAAAAAGCTTCGGGGCAGTGTTAGATCAGACTTTCCGACTAAGCAAAAATAACTTTTCTACGTTTTTCATGATTATGCTAATTGTTGTTGGCCCACTTATCTTATTAGATGCGCTTGTATCGCTCATTGGCGGATATGGCCTTTTTCGAGATGTAGCAAATGGTGGTTCTTTCTTTGAGCAACTCACCAATACGATAGATGAATCGATTTATGCAACGCCGACGCTTGGAGAAAGTTTAGGTGAAATGATCGTCGGACTTGGTACGATTGTTTTATATCCAATCGCACAAGCAGCTATCATTTTAGCAATTGATGCGCAAAGAAGAAAAGAAGAGTATACAGCTGGCTCTGTGATTAAAAAAGCATTTAGTCGTTTTTGGCCAATATTCGCTAGTTCTTTACTCTTTGGTGTTATAGTTTTCGGACTCATATTTTTCCCGACGCTTCTTATCTCAGGAGTCGTTGCTGTCACCGTCATGATAAATCCGATCGTAGGTATATTCTTTGGAATCGTATTATTCTTAGCGGTAGCAAGTGTTATTGCATTTTTACTCACTAGATGGGGTCTTTACTTACCGGCGGTAGTGTTTGAGCGTTGTGCACCAGGACTTGGAAGAAGCTGGAACTTAACAAGAAGGAACTTTTGGCGGACGTTCGGGTTAATTGTAGTCATTGGTCTTATCGTGATTATCATTAGTACGGTGTTTGAGTTATTGTTTACTGCATTACTTGGTTATAGTGTGTTATATACCATTCTATTAAATATCATTACTATCATTGCAACGATGTTTTTCTCTGTTGGCTATGCTTTAATCTATTTTGACTTGAAGCTACGCAATGATGGAGATGACTTAATGGACATGATTGATAACTATGAAACTCCTATTCAATAATCCCTAATTAAGGTGATGAAAATGACAGATTTGGATCAAGCAAGAGATAAAATAGAGGATATATTAAACGAGCGTGAATATCAGATATATTATGAGGATAACCGGAACTTTCTAGAAAAATGGTGGGATTCGGTTGTGGAATGGTTTCAAGAATTAATCGCATCGATTTTTAATTCGTTAGAACCATCTAATGGACTTGCCTCAGGACTAGTTATAATTATGGTTATAGTGGTAATCGTGTTGGTTGTACTGGCTATTTACTTCTTAGTCCGGAACTACCGAAGGAAACGCGAATTTCAAGACAGTGAGCCACTTTATCATAATCATGAGAAGGATTGGACATACCGTGAACATTTAGTAGAAGCGAACAAGCTAGAACAAAAGGGGAGCTATCAATTGGCAATTCGCCATATGTTCCTAGCTTTACTGCTACATTTTCATCAAAGAGGGTTTGTTGAGGCGAGGATATGGAAAACGAACTGGGAGTATTATGAGGAACTGAAAAAGTTGCAGAAAGAGCGGGCAGAAAGCTTTTATCAGTTAGCGCGCAGTTTTGAAGATGTTGTATACGGGGAGCAAACGGTTGGAAGTGAATTATATGTATCTTATAAAACAGCTGTTATGCGCTGGATTGAGGAGCAACTAGAAAATGACAAGGTTGAAGGCTAAAGGAGTGACTCAGTATTGCAGAAATCTATAAAAAAGACATGGGTCTGGCTCTTTGTTTTGTTAATCATTTTTATTGCTCTTAGTTTCGTTCTTGGCTCGAAAGAATTAGAGGAATATCCTCCATATATTTCAACATCACCATCACCAACAGGGGTGAAAGGTTTTTATACGTATTTAGAAGAGGAAATAGGTGCTGTTAAACGATTGGAAGAAGCGCCTACTAGTCTGGAGATAGAAAACCAGCAGCTACTCATTATGGTTGAACCAGATCTATTTTCCGAGCAAGCTACGATGAATGACTATATCGCGTTTATGGAAGCAGGCAATACGGTGCTCCTATTGAAACAGAACCTAGAGGGTATGTTTGGACTTAGTACGGAGTATGGGATGCCGGGAGAAGAAGGGACCACAACAATATATGATTCTTTAAGAAAAGAATATAAGGTAACCATGCTTTCACCAATGAGAATTGTACCAGATGCAGAATCGCAAATAGTATACGAAGATGATGATGGAGTAATTGCGATTAAACAAGAGTTTGGTAAGGGGCAGCTAATTGCCGTCAATTCACCAGATTGGATAACGAATGAGTATATTTTAGAACAGGGTAATCTAGATGTAATACATAGCTTAATGGAAGAAGAAGCTTGGAAAACGATTTGGTTCGATGAATACTTACATCAGTCTACTTCATCAAAAAGTCTTATAGAAATATATCCAATGTGGCTACTGGTAACCTGTCTACAGCTCATCTTCCTTACGCTATTATGGTTACTTTATAAAGGGAAGCGATTCGGGCCAATTAGGACCCCGAGAGAAGAGTATGTCAGGTATAGTGATGAGCGTATAACAGCATTAGCTGAATGGTATAAAAAAGGTAAAGTTTACAGGGAATCATTGGCCCATCAAGCAGAATACTTAAGACTTCTCTTGAGAGAAAAATGGGGAATATCCTACCAAACGGAATGGAAAGATTTGATGGAGCCTCTTTCTACGAAGTTATCGAACATAAAAGATGATGAGCTATTATTATTTCTTCATGAGATAGAAACAGTAACCACCAAAGAAAACTTATCCAAGCAAGAATATTTATTATGGACAAAACGAATTGATCGTTTACAGAAAGAGGTGGAGCAAGGATGAGAGCCGAATTAACATCCTTAATGGAAAACTATGAAAAGCGGATTCTTGGCCAATCTACGAATCTACGGTTATTATTATCTGCCATATTGTCAGGAGGACATGTCTTATTAGAAGGTGTCCCTGGAACTGGTAAAACCCAAATGGTAAAGTCTCTGGCGAATCTGTTAGGGGGGGGATTTAACCGTATTCAGTTTACGCCCGATTTACTGCCAAGTGATATTACTGGTAGTACGATTTACAATATGAAGGATAATGCTTTTGAAACATTGAAGGGCCCTATTTTCGCTAACGTCTTGTTAGCTGATGAAATTAACCGTACTCCAGCAAAGACACAGGCTGCACTACTGGAGGCGATGGAAGAAAAGCAAGTGACGATACAAGGAGAAACGTATCCACTTCCAGATGTATTCTTTGTTGTTGCTACACAAAATCCGATTGAATTTGAAGGGACATACCCACTACCAGAAGCACAGCAAGACCGATTCCTTTTAAAGCTACATATTCAGTTTCCAACGTTGGAAGAGGAAACAAATGTATTAAAGAATGTCCTAGAGAATAAACAATTTCTAGAAGATATACAGTCTGTCATGGATATGGATACATTCCTTTCGATTCGTAGAGAAATAGAGGCGGTTACACTAAGTGAAGAGGTAGTAGCCTATATTATGCAGATAGTTCGTCGTACAAGAGAAACGGACTCCATTCGTTTTGGAGCGAGTACTCGTGCTGCGATCGCATTAGGCAAGGCCGCAAGATCCTGGGCTTATCTATCCGAAAGAGACTATGTAACACCTGATGATGTTAAAATGATTGCAAAACCAGCATTGCGACACCGAATCCAATTATCCCCTCATATGGAATTGGAGGGAGTGAACATTGACCAAGTTATTGAAGAGCTTGTGGGCTCGGTTCCTGTTCCAAGATAGGGGAATTGTACCAACGAAGAAGTTCTTAATCGGCTACTTGTTGGTATCTTTAGCTATTACAATGCTAACGTTTGTAGGGATTACCTGGACTTCCGTTTTCGTTTTAAACGGAAGTATCTTGGTTGTTAGTTTAATAGATTTATTATTTACACCAAAGCGAAGCCAACTACAAGTGAAACGGACCATGCAAACTCAATTGGAGCGTGGGATTACGTATGCGGTTCATATGGATGTACAAAATACATCAGACTATAACTGTAAACTAACTTTGATAGATGGTACTCCTCAGTCTTTTCATGCGGATTTTCCATTACAGAGTGTCCTTTCGGGTGGAAGTACGACCCGAATGACCTACAATTTGATTGCCCCTGTTCGCGGGCAGTATCGTCTAAATAAAGTTTATGCACGTTATACGAGTCGACTTGGCCTATGGCAGAAGCAGACAGCAACGGAAATAGTAGATGAAGTTAAAGTTATTCCTGATTTAACCGAAACGAAAAAGTATTTGGAGGACGCGCAAACCTATCTTCTCCATGAAGGAATGAAAATCCGAAAGCGAAAAACGGGGGTTGGAGAGTTTTCGCAAATACGTAATTATGTTGTCGGAGATGATCCAAGGAAAATTAACTGGCGCCAAACTGCAAAAATGCAATCCGTTATGACGAACGAATTTGAACCAGAGCACGGAAAGCATGTCATGCTTCTGATTGATTGTGGACGCATGATGGGCGCGGAATTGAAAGAAGCTAATCGTTTAGAAAAGGCGTTAGAGGCATCCATTACGGTTGCGGCTGCTGCACTCGGTAATGGTGATTATGTTGGTGTAATTGCTTTTTCGAAGAATGTTTCTGTATTTGTTCCACCTGATAAAGGAATGGCACAGTTACAGAAGATTCTCGATGCGGTTTACAATTTAAAGGTAGATGCTTCAGAATCTAATTACCTTCAAGCACTAAACTATTTACAAGCCGTTCAGAAAAAGCGTAGTTTCATTTTGTTATTTAGTGACATCCAAACCTTCCTGCAAGAGGATAAAACGTTGTCCTATTTTGAAGGAATTAAAAAACGTCATTTATTTCTATTGCTAACGATAGAAGATGAGCTGGTAGCTAAGCGGGCAAAGATTGATCCGGATGATGTTAATCTAGCAATGGTCAAAGGGGTAGCACAGCAACAGCTTATTTATAAGAAGCGGCAAAAAGTAAAATGGGAAAAAAGAGGATTTTTGATGGTGGAAGCCAAGGAAGAACGGCTTGCAACAGAGGCCGTCTCCCATTATGTTCAAGTTATGAATCAAGGCTTACTTTAGATTTCTTTTGGTCCAATAGTACTTTTCCAAGCGCAATGTAGGCTATCATACCGATAACAGTAATTCCAGCCACAATGTATTTGGCTTCGAGTGAGATAGCTGCAGGTGTAATAAAACCTTCAATTATACCGGCAATCACAAATAACGGAACAGTCCCGAGGAATAGTAGAACAGATCGTTTTCCATGGTATTTGAGCTGATAGATCCTTGAATAAGGTCCAGGAACAAAGAGCCTATATCCCATGATGAGTCCGGCCCCGCCTGCAATAAAGATGGCAGTTAACTCAATCATTCCGTGTGGTACGATGTAAGCCCAGAACTCATACGTCATACCATAATGCCAAAACAGACCAGCTAATGCTCCCACCAAAAGGCCGTTAAATACTAGTAAATAGATGGTTAATATCCCAAAAGTTATCCCACTAGCGAAGGCAAGGATAGCTACTTGAATATTATTGGTCATGATTTCAGCTGACATTAGCGATGAGTCAATGGAATCATGACCTTCACCAAGTCGCTCTGGATCAACGCCTTGAGAAATGTCAGCTGGTAAAATGGAATAAATATGAAGTGGATCATCTGCAACAGCGAGAAATCCAGCAAGACCACCAGCAAAAAATAACAGGGCTGATACAACGATAAACTTCCATTGTTCCAATAGTAAACCAATAAATCTCTTGGAGAAAAAGTCTCGAATTTGTTTACCGCTAGTAACTTGATTTTTATATAGTAGATTGTGAGATTTTCCTACGAGTTCATTAATATAGAATGTGACGTCTTCATTGGGAAAGTATGTTTGACTATAAGAAAGATGTTGGCTAGCTTTCTGGTATAGGCGATCAAATTCAGCAATATTTTTACTCGTAACATTTTTTCTACTTTTACTTATGAGACGAATATAGTTTTCTAGCTGTTTCCAATCTTCACGATGGAGTTTAATAAATTGTTTAATGTCCAAATTATATAACCTTCTTTCCAAGGTTGTTCGTTATATATTAGTTTAAAGAATAGTAAAACGATAAGCAAGGGGGGACCAATTATGAACCAAAACCAAGTAGAAATTAAAACACCGGAGTTTGTTTCCCTTCAGTATGAGATTGCAGGGTTAGGTAGTCGAGGTGCAGCAATGATTGTTGATCAGCTTTTATTACTGGTAGCCAATCTAGTCATCTACCTCATATTTATTATCGCCAATTTCTCGGATATATTTTATCTAGCCGATTCATTTGTGCCGATAGCAATTGCCATTGCGATAGTTTTTGTGATTAATTGGGGTTATTTCTTTGTAGCGGAATATTTCTTCGGGGGAAAAACACTTGGTAAAAAGCTAGTAGGAATTCGAGTGATTCAAGACAATGGTCACAGTATAACATTATTATCTAGCCTTGTACGTAATCTGCTACGTATTATAGACATGCTTCCAACAAGCTATTTCTTAGGTATGGTATTTGTATTCTTCCATTCCAAGCATAAACGACTTGGAGATATTGTTGCAGGTACCATTGTTGTCCATGAACGTGGGGCCAAAAAGGAAGGGACATCAAAGATAGATAAAGAGATTAATAGACGTGGGTTAACAAAGGAAAAATTGCAACTAGAAGATTGGGCATTACGTTCATTGGGTAAAACAGAATGGACACTACTGCGAACATACAGTAGGAAGTTCTTAAATGTAAAAGTAACAGAACGAGTCAACCTTACCAACCAGTTAGCAGTAAAATTATTGCCAAAAGTAGGTATCGATCCAACAGGTAAAAATGGAATGGAACTCGAAAATATCCTACTAACGCTTTATTTAATCGCAAGAGATGAATGGGAATATGAACTATAATAAAACTCCGAACTAGTATTCAGCTTTCGCTATTAGATATTAGTTCGGAGTTTTATATTTTTATGATGTTGTCAATGCAATTTTAGCTTACGAGCGGATCCACTTCCAAATCTCACCCGGTGTAGCATTCTTACCGTACATTAGAATCCCAACTTTAAAGATCTTTCCAGCAAGCTTCATAAATAACACAATACTGATGATTAGAACTGCCAAAGCAATGATTATCTCAATCCAAGGCCATTCATCTAAGGCGGTTAGTCGCATAATAAGAACACCTGGGGATGTAAACGGAACATAAGACGCAACCTTAGCAACGATTCCATCTGGACTGCTTAACACTGGTCCTATTAAAACAAAGGATAAGAATGGAAGCATCATAACCAACCCTTGGAAGTTGCCACTTGTGGACATATCAGCCATCGTAGCGCCGATACCAACGAAAATAGCAGCAAATAATAAATAACCAAGGACAGCAATTAAGACAAGTAACAATGTTTCTGGTACGAGTAAGTACTCAATAACAGGTTCGTCAATCTTGATTGCAGCAAATGGTACGACAAAGATCAATAATACGAGCACTTGAATAATACCAAGAACGAAATAACCGAGAATTTTACCATTCATTAATTCTCCAGGTGTAACCGATGATAAAATAATCTCTGCAATTTTATCTTTTTTCTCCTGGGATGCACTTTGGAAAATCATCATCCCTGTAACTACAATAGCAAAGAGAATGATTCCTGCGAAAATACCGGGAACTAACTTCTCTAATGGGTTCTCAACAACAGCAGATTGTTCAACTGTAGCACCATAATCTTCAGCAGCAGTTTCTTCAAAAACAACACCAGAAGAGATAATGGCAATTTCTTCTTCGGTTAAGTCTAACTGAGCAATTCGAATTTGTTGCAGTGGACCACTTAAAAGCTGTACTTGAGCACTGAAGCTAGAAGGGATTTCATCCGTAGTATAAACGGGAATCACACCACTTTCCATTGCTTCAGGAGTTAAAAAGATATAGGCTACATTTTCACCATTTTCCAATTCATCTTGGATATCAGTCTCTGTCAGTTCGGTTCGATTTAATACCCAATCTAACTCAAATTGATCAACTGTCTGTGCAAGCATATCAAAACTCTCAAGTTGGTCATTTACAAATACTGTAGTCTCTGCAGGTTCATCATCCGAATCAAATAAACTACCTAAAAACCCAAAACCTAGAATTAATAACGGGGTTAGAAATAAACCAATAACGAATGATTTGTTCTTTAGATTACGTTTAATTTCCCATTTTGCTATTTTCATTGAATTACGCATCTAAATCACCTGCTTCCTGGATTAAGTTCTTGTTCGTTGCGATATCAATAAATATTTCATGTAATGATATTCGGTTAATTTTTAGTTCACTTATATTGAGGTGTTCTGGTAAACTCTTCAGCCATGACGTAGGTTCTACATCCTGATCAAGATATAAAATAGAAGTTTCATCTTTATCTTCAACACGCTGAACTTGTGGAATACTTTCAAGTTCAGATAAATTGTTTTTTCCACGAATTGTACATTTAAAGTTTGCATATTTCGTTTTTACTTCGTCTAATGTACCGTAAATTACCTTTTGACCGTTTTGAATCATAAATAAGCGGTCGCACATTTCCTCTACTAGGTTCATTTGGTGAGAGGATAGTAGAATAGCTGTCCCTTTATCTGCTAAACTACGAATCTCATCCTTGAATAATTCCTGACTAACAGGGTCCAACCCAGAAAATGGCTCATCTAGAATGAGAAGTTCTGGTTCATGAAGAATCGAACCAATAAATTGGACTTTTTGTCCCATACCCTTTGATAATTCCTCAACAGAGACTTTTTCTTTACCGGCTAAGTCAAATTTTTCAAGATACATAAGTATACGTTCTTTTGCTTTATCCAGTGGGTAATCTTTTAAATCTGCAAGGTACAATAGAATATCCATTACTTTTACATTTTTATATAGACCACGTTCCTCGGGAAGATAGCCAATTTTGTTTCGTGGAATTTCTTTACCTTGATGATTATGGAAGGTGATGGACCCTTCATCTGGATACATAATTCCCATAATATTTCTGATTGTTGTAGACTTACCTGCACCGTTTGGCCCTAAGATGGCCATGATTTCACCTTTTCGAACTTCAAAAGAAATTCCTTTTAAAGCCTGTTTGTCTTTGAAGGATTTTTTTAAACCTTCAACCGTAAGCATGACTTCCATGTCGTATTCCTCCTATAGCGTTGTCGTAGTATTTAATAACAGGGTAATAACATCATCCATTTCGAGCGAACTTCGATTATTCCATCGCGTGTTATTCGCTTCTAAGTAGCTTTCTGTCGCCTCAGGATTTTCGGAAAGCAGTACATTTCCTTCTCTTGATACCTCACCAGGAATAGGTGCTTCTGGTAATGGTTCACTAATCCAATATCGGGCATACCTTTCCATTAGCTCCTCTTTTTCAAAGTGACCAATTACTTCCCCGTCATGTAATACGAATAAGTAATCGGAAAGTTTCCGAATATCATCAATTTGATGACTAGCAATAATAATGGAGCGATCTCCAGCTTCCATCCAATCCACTAATAAATCAATTAATATTTTTTTAGATGGGATATCCATATAGGACGTTGGCTCATCTAATATTAGTAGTGGTGTATTTCTAGGGATAGTCAGAGCTAGGTTTAACTTCTGCTGTACTCCCTGAGATAGCTTTCCAAACTTTTTATGAAGCGGGATGTTAAATAAGTCTACCATCTTCTGAAAAAGAGTTTCATCCCAATTTGGATAGAGTGGCGCTATCATTTCCTTTAACGCATTCCCGGTAAAGGGATCCCAGCCAATAATCGTTTGTGGCTGATAGGCGATGAGTTTTTTCCAAGATTCATTATTTCCATGAACCAATAAGTTGTTAACTTTGATATTACCCATTTCAGGCTGGGCTAAATTCATAATTAATTTTAGAAGTGTACTTTTACCAGAGCCATTATTCCCAATAAGCGCGGTAATCGTACCAGGTTCAATGGTTAAATTGACTGGACCAAGATGGAAATCGTCAACATCCTTTTCTAGATTTTCAATGTAAAGTAATGGATCCATGCTAGCTGTCCCCTTTCTCTTTTGCTTGTAATATTTCGAGGAAAATCGCCTTTACCTGTTCAAGGGTGTAATCATAGCTTAGTGCAGTTTCTACCGCATTTTCTAAAATGTTATGAACAGAAGTTACTTTTACTTCTTCCTTTAGATCCTCTGATATATCTGCAACGAATGTACCTTTTCCTTGAAGCGTCTTAATAAAACCTTGAACTTCCAAATCCTGATAGGCTCTTCGGGTTGTGATAATACTGATCTCTAAATCTTTCGACAGGGCACGAATAGAGGGAAGAGGGGTTCCTCTTGCCAAATGACCACCTGCAATCAATGCTTTAAACTGATTGACGATTTGGTGATAGATGGGCTCCCTAGAATCCTTTGAAATCTTGATAGGAAGATCCATTGCTACACTCCTTTCCGTTAGAGAAAATCGACCTGTTTAAATTGTTTTATCATTTTGCTCTTCCAGTAATTGAAGCCAACTACTGCCGCGATAATAGAAATGATTGCAGATAGAAAAGGCCACTTATTGGCAATAATGATTGTCCATTCCACTACCCCGTAAGTAAAGAAGAATGGAAAGTAAAAGATGAGTAAAATAACACCTAATAGAAGCAGTATAGATAAAAAAGTAGTTAACTTGCTTACGTTCGTATTAGAACCTATATCGATAATGAGTACACCCAATCCTGTGTATATTCCAAATGAAAGCCAAATGATAGTTAGTGATATATAGGCATCTATTTCCATCATGTCTCTAATAGTAGGACTAATGAGATAAAGTGCAACGAACATATAAAGTTGATATGGAAGTGAGCTTAATAAGTACATGAGTATAGATTTAATCACAATAACTTGTTTTTGAATAGGTAAGCTAAGTGCTAATACAACGGTGGGTGAAGCCCATGTACTGCTGCTGATTTTTTGAAATTGTAGCCCTTTTGCTTTAAACCATATTGGGCCAAAAACAAATAGCATGATGAAGAATAAATCTAAACCAACAAATCTCGCTCCTTGGGCGCTAAATCCTGTATAGAACAGTATAGAAAATAGGGAAAAGTAGAGAAATAACCCAATGAAGCTAAACCAGGAAACTTTTAGCTCTTGTTTCATTAGTTGTAGTGCAAGTCTGATATCGTCTTTTTGCATGAATGTCCCTCCTTATTCAAACATAACGGTCTTAAGTGCTTTCTGCATATTACGTTTCCAAAAGATATAGCCAATAGTCGCAAGTATAATGGATAGGCCTATGGATAAGAATGGATAGTCTCGTGCGGCCATAATAGACCAATAAACAATCCCATGATCAAAAATAACATGGATGAGTGTTAATCCAAACGTGATGACGAATAAAAGGATTAATATCAAAATGCCAAGTCCTGAATTGGTTATCCAAAATCCCCTAAGCCCGATACTGAATCTAGGAACGAAATAACCAATATAGATAGAAAATGATAGCCAAATTATGATGAAGGCTAGAAATGAACCAATAGACAAAGTGTTATGTAGTGGCGTTGCAAAATATAAGATTACTAATGCTGAAAGCTGTACGGGAATGGTGTAAAGACTATGCATAATCAATCTGCTATATATAATAACGATATCTTTAATCGGTAAATGTTTCTGTAATACAACGACTGGTGCAGCCAAGAATCGATGCTGAATATGCTGTGCTTCAAAGCTTTTTGGTTTTGGAAATAGTGGCGCAGCTCCAAATACGATGACAAAGAATAGGTCATATAGTACCAATCCATCTTCTAGGTAAGCGACATACTCAATTATGAAAATGAAGGCAACGACCCCAGTCGCAATATAAGCTAGTAACAGATTGATTGCAGAATTTTTAATTTCCCATTTGGTTAGTTGAAAGGCAGCTCTCCAGTTATTCATAAACATCCTCCTTTAAACAGGTGTTATACTGTATATATCTATATGCACAGTATAACTGTCCATGTTATTGATGTCAACAATGAATTCTAGGTTGTTATATTAAGTCCAAATGGCCCGGTATGACTGGTGTTCACAGTTTTGTCATATATATTGTGAAATGCATCACAAAAACTATTTACATGTATTTATATCCATGCTATTATCAAAGTGTAATAAGGAAACACACTTACAATATATTGTGAAATAGTGAGCAAACTTATAAAAACATATGAGGAGATGAATTCAATGTTAAATTTCATTCGTAATAATAAGGTAGTCGCAGGTATTCTAGCAATCATTCGTATCTACATTGGTTATGCATGGATTACAGCAGGTATTGGTAAAATTAGTGGTGGTGGATTTGATGCAAGTGGATTCATTCAAGGTGCGATAGCAAATGCAGGTGGAGATCATCCAGCAGTACAAGGCTGGTGGGCAAGCTTCTTAGAAACAGTCGCTCTTCCAAATGCAGAAATGTTTAGCTTCATGGTAATGTGGGGAGAAGTATTAGTTGGTTTAGCACTAATCCTTGGTATCTTCACAAACTTCGCAGCTCTAATGGGTATGACAATGAACTTTGCCTTCCTATTCAGTGGTACAGTAAGCACGAACGCACAAATGGTTCTATTAACAGTCTTCCTAGTAGTTGCAGGTTATAATGCTGGAAGATTTGGACTAGACAGATGGGTTGTTCCTTTCTTAAAAAGCCACACTCCAGTACGCAAACAAACTAAAGAAGTTGCAGTTGCTTAACACGTAAAAAAGCTGGTCTTCCACTAGAAGGCCAGCTTTTCTGTTACTATTCACATACAAAGTCCGAGAGCACACTCTGTACTTTGTAAATATTAAGTTGTTTATTGAACGTTTTCTGTATCGGCTCTGAACTCCCCGATACCCACACCTTTAGCTCCGCATCTAAATCGAATGTTCCAGCAGTCTCCACTGAAAAATGTGTGATGCTCTTATATGGAATAGAATGATACTCTACCTTCTTACCCGTCATCCCTTGTTTATCAACTAGTATTAGTCTCCTATTGGTGAAGATAATTAAATCACGGATTAACTTATAGGCATGCTCTACCGTTTCAGAAGCGGATAGTAAATCACCTAAGTCCTTCTCGGCAGCCTTTTTATCAATCTCAGAGGCATTCCCCATCATTCCATCAAAGATTCCCAAAATAATTCCCTCCAATTAGTAAAAATCATCTTTAGTATATGTTTAGTCATTCCTATTCATGTAAAGAATGTAAATGATTAACATACAACTGGAGGGAAAAACATGAATCGAAACTGGTTAATTGTAACGTCGATTATTGTAGTCGGACTGCTTATGATAGTTAGCTACACAGGAAATAACACCGATCAACATACTGCTGATGGAGTGGAAGAACCAAGTATTGAAACAACTGGAATGCTAAAAGAAGCTGGTAAATCTTTGCTTGTCACCATGGTAAATACGGATGGTGAGAAAATAGGTGAAGCAAGATTAGAGCAAAAGGCAGAAGGTGTTAGCATTAACCTAGATGCATCCAAACTACCACCTGGAACTCACGGATTCCACATCCACGAAAAAGGTGCTTGTGACACGCCGACCTTTGAATCAGCAGGTGGACATTTCAATCCTACGAATGCTAAGCATGGATTTGACCATCCAGAAGGGCCACATGCTGGTGATTTACCAAATATAGAAGTAAAGGCATATGGGACTGCAACCGCAACAGTACTTGCTGAGATGGTGACATTGGAAAAAGGGAAGGAAAATTCTTTACTAAGGGATGGTGGTACTGCCCTAATGATTCACTCCAAAGCTGATGATTACAAATCGCAACCTTCTGGTAATGCGGGGGATCGGATCGCTTGTGGGGTAATTGCCGAATAGATCACTAGGACTTCGAGAACAGACTCGAGGTCTTTTTTTGTTTTGTTAGTTTTTAACAAATGATGATAATATTTAACAAAACATCTTGACATTAATGTGAATAAGTAACATAATGGTGGTTGTAAAGAACAATTAATGAATGTATGGATAATAAATAAAAGGACTGATGATATGCAACCATCAGAACGAAGAAAATGGGTACTACAGAAAATACAAGTCGAGGGCAAGGTTGAGATAGACCAATTGTCAGAAGAACTAAGTGTTTCTCCAATGACAATCCGACGTGATCTGGATCAACTGGAGGAGAAGGGGAAGGTTATCCGTGTTCATGGTGGAGCAGTTGGAGCAAAGTCTCTGATTACAGAAACACCTTTTCAAACGAAAGAAAGTCGAAATACGGAGCAAAAGCAGTTAGTAGCGAGAAAGGCTCTATCACTCATTCATGATGGCCAAACCATTCTATTAGACTCTGGGACGACAACCTTAGAACTTGCCCGATTACTTCAATCCAAGACGAACCTTACTATTATTACAAATGATATTAAAATTGCAGCAGAACTAGTAGATAGTAAATTAAAAGTGATCATCACTGGTGGCGAATTACAAAATGATGTTGGTGCATTATTTGGACCACAAACCCACCATTTCTTAAAAAATATCCATGTGGATCTATTTTTCCTAGGGGCACATGCGATTGATTTAAAAACAGGCATTACCTCTCCAACATTTGAAAAGTCGCTTGTCAAACAACTGATGATGGAAGCGGCAGACAGCACGTGGCTAGTTGCTGATTCAAGTAAATTGGGTGAACGAGCATTTTCGAAAGTATGTGATTTACAGGAAATAACCGGTTTTATTACCGATGACGATATTTCGTATGAAACGAAACAGAAAATATCTGAGAGCATGCAGATCTTATAATACGAGGTGATACATCATGAAGGTTGGCGTAGTGGCAGACGATTTAACAGGAGCAAATGCAACAGGAGTACGACTGACCAAGCAAGGATTCACATCTGCTACGGTGGTATTTAATGATAATATTCCAGAAATGGATGAACTAAATGCGGTATGTATTGATACTGACTCTCGATATGCATCTGACCAAATCGTAACAAACAGAGTAAAAAATGCAACCGAGAAATTTCGTGCGTGGGGCGCTGATGTGATTTGTAAGCGGATTGATAGTACCGTTCGCGGGAAAATCGGCTTAGAAATCGATACAGTTCTTGATGGTGTAGGAGAAAATAGTGTTGCTGTTGTCGTGGCATCTTTTCCAGATTCGGGTAGGGTTTGCTCAGGAGGTTATCTACTGGTAAATGGAGTGCCCGTGCAAGAAACAGATGTGGCCAAAGATCCAGTAATACCTATCACACAATCCTATGTTCCTGCAATTTTGAGAGAACAAAGTAAACATAACGTCGCACATGTTGGGCTAGATGTTGTTCTAAAAGATGTAAATAGCATTAAGGCTACCCTAGAACAACATATTAGTAATGGCGTAAGGGTTATCATCGTGGATGCCGTTACAGATGAAGATATTGAAGAGATAGCCGAAGCGATGGCACTTATTCAAGATGTTCCACTTATTCCGACTGACCCTGGTCCTTTAACTGCTGCATATGCAAGGGCTTACTCGCATCAACAAGTGGAGCGAGGTAAGGTTATTGTTACGGTTGGAAGTGTGACTAGTCTATCCGGTCATCAGCTCCGTTACTTAATGGACAAAACTAATTCTAATCCAGTCTATGTTTCTGCAGAGAGGCTGGCAACGATGCAGGATAGCTGGGAAGAGGAAGTAGACCGTGCAGTGAAAGAGGCGTTAGAAAGAATTAAGGAAGATGACGTCCTTATTATTACGACGCACAAAGAAAATAGCAAACTTATCGACTTTAAAGCCATTGCAACAAAAGAAAATACGTCACAAGATGCACTTGCAAAGCGGATTACCGATGGACTAGGAAAAATAACGAGACTCGTTATGGAGCAAACCAATTATCCTATCCAAGGCTGTTTCACAAGTGGAGGCGATGTGACCGCATCACTATGTGCACTGTGTATGGCTTCTGGTATCAAGTTAGAAGATGAAGTATTGCCGTTGGCTGCTTATGGCACATTAATTGGTGGACACTTCCCAGGCCTACCGATTGTAACTAAAGGCGGTATGGTAGGGGATAAAAAATCAATCTTTGCAAGTGTAAAATATTTAAAAACAAAAAGGAGTGCAGCACAATGACACAAGTTAGAGAATTAATCGCTATTCCAATGGGAGACCCAGCAGGTATAGGTCCAGAAATTACAGCAAAGGCACTTTTTAATAAAGAAATTTATGACATGTGTAAACCACTTGTTGTTGGTGATGTAAACGTATTTACAAAAGCTATCGAAATCGTAGAAATAGACTTAAAAGTTAACGTAATTTCTTCACCAGAAGAAGGAAAATACGAATATGGCACAGTCGATTTAATCGACCTTAACAATATTAATATGGATGAGCTAGAATACGGTGTCGTACAAGCACAATGTGGGAAAGCTGCATTTGAATATATCGAAACATCTGTAAACCTAGCGAAAGAAGGAAAAGTAAAAGCATTAGCTACTACTCCAATTAACAAAGAATCACTAAAAGCAGCTGGCGTTCCATTTATCGGACATACAGAAATGCTAGAAACATTAACAAATACAAAAGATCCGCTAACGATGTTTGAAGTACGTAACATGCGTATTTTCTTCCTAACTCGTCACTTGTCATTAAAAGATGCCATCGCACAAATGACAAAAGAACGTGTTCGTGACTACCTAAATCGTGTGGATAAAGCAATGCAACGCCTAGGCCTTGAAAATCGCAAAATTGCAGTAGCTGGTTTAAACCCACATAGTGGGGAAGGTGGATTATTCGGAATGGAAGAAGTTGAAGAGATCCGTCCTGGTATTGAAGCTGCGATTGAAGACGGAATTGATGCTGTAGGACCAGTTCCAGCAGACTCTGTATTCCATCATGCGCTAAATGGTAAATTTGATGCTGTATTATCGCTTTACCATGACCAAGGGCATATCGCTGCTAAAATGACAGACTTCCACAGAACGATTTCGATTACAAATGGTCTTCCTTTCTTAAGAACTTCTGTTGACCATGGTACTGCATTTGATATCGCTGGTAAAAACATTGCTGCAAGTTTAAGCATGGAAGAATGTATCAAACTTGCTGCACAATATGCACCTAAGTTTACTTTAGATACAATGGAATAATTTTTGTGAGCATATGTTAACACACTTCTGAGGGTGCCAGTCATCCTCAGTTAAACCTTAGGCTTAAATGAAAGCCATTACAAACAATAGGGGGATACATCATGGAAGTATCAGGAACTCAAATGATTATTGGTTTAGTATTAGGTATTGCATTATTAATTTTCTTCGTATTAAAAACGAAGATTCATGCTTTTATTGCATTATTAATCGCTGCTTCTGTCACTGGTATTGTTGGTGGAATGAATCCAACAGATGTTGTGAGTGCTATTACAGGTGGATTTGGTAGCACGTTAGCCTCTATCGGTATTATCATCGGTTTAGGTGTTATGATGGGGCGGATTTTGGAAGTATCGGGTGCAGCTGAGAAGCTCGCATATACGTTAGTGAAAAAGCTTGGTAAGAAAAAAGAAGAATGGGCAATGGCAGTAGCCGGTTATATTGTTGCGATTCCTATCTTCGTAGATTCAGCATTCGTTATTTTACAACCTCTAGTTAAAGCATTATCACGTAAAACAGGTAAGTCTGTAGTAGCTTTAGGAGTAGCTCTAGCAGTAGGTTTAGCAGCGACTCACCACTCTGTACCTCCAACACCAGGACCACTAGGTGTTGCTGGTATCTTTGGGGCAGACGTTGGACTGATGATTATTGCAGGTCTTATCTTCTCTGTTCCAATTATTATTGTCGGTGTTCTCTATGCAAAATGGATTGGTAATAAGATTCACCAAGTACCAGAAGAAGACGGAGAAGGTTTTGTACGTTTAGATGGAGCACAAGTATACAAAGAATTTTTAGATACGGTTGATGAAAGAGAGAAGGATCTTCCTTCATTCGCAAAAGCGATTATGCCGATTTTGTTACCGATTATTCTAATTTTCTTAAACACAACTCTTGGTGCATTGAATGGTGCTGGAATTTTAGCAATTAATGATACCGTGTTATCATATGTTCAATTCTTCGGTAACCCAGTTATCGCTGTAGCACTAGGATTAATTGTTGCAATCTACACATTAGCTAACAACCTTCGTCAGTCAGAAGCGTTAGATCGTATGGAAGAAGGAATTAAAACAGCTGGTATCATTCTACTAGTTACAGGTGCTGGTGGTGCGTTAGGTAACGTATTACGAGTAAGTGGAACAGGTGACTTTATTGCGGAACAAATTGCAACGTGGTCTATGCCAGCTATCTTAGTACCATTCTTCATTGCAACATTTGTACGTTTAGTACAAGGAAGCGGAACAGTAGCCATGATTACAGCTGCATCTATTTCTGCGCCAATCGTTGCAACGTTAGATGTTAACTTAGTATTAGCAGCACAAGCAGCCGCATTAGGTGCGATGATCTTCTCATACTTCAATGACTCATTATTCTGGGTAGTTAACAGAATGCTTGGTATTAAAAATGTAAAAGAACAAATCTTAGTTTGGTCAGTGCCAACAACAATTGCATGGGCTGTTTCATTAGTGATGCTAGTACTAGCAGACTTTATTGTAGGAATGTTTTAATAAAAACTCTCCCTGAGTATTAGGCTCGGGGAGAGTTTTTTTGTGGTCTAGAATGATAAATGCTAAAGATGAACGGGAAATCACTAAACATTTGTTAGGAAACGCTAAAGAAAGAGTAAAATTCGCTAAAGTTTTATTAATCTTCGCTAAAGATTATGTTAACCAGCATAAAACAAGTTTAAAATAAGAACGTGTGTTCGCATTTTGGGAAAAGCTATGCTATAATCGAGCACAAGATAAGGTTCCTAGGCTAATGTAGATGAAAAATGAATATGGAGGGGATGCTTCTGCGGATATATGAAGTCATGATGGTGCTTGGAAACTTTGGTACGTTACTGTTAACTCTAATTGCCTTAGTTCTCACCATGATTAACAGAAATTAAATAGACCCGCCAACAAAGGAGGGTCTCACGATAGTTAGGCTAATTCCATATAGGAACCTTACCTGATGAGTCCAGTTGCATCTGGGCTCTATTTTTTACTTAAAGTAAGTATATCATATTCGTATATTTATTAATAAATTAGTCGGTCATATGCAAAATAAATCCCAAAATAATAAAAATGGTTCTTTTATAATGGTATTTATTACCTATTTTTCCAATAGGGTAGGTTAGATTATTCAGAAAATAGTAATTTTGTCGGATATTATCTTTTTTTGTTGTGCTCTAAGATGGTATCAAGAGATCAGTCGGACAATAAAATAAAAACTGAATCTCGATAAAGGCAAAGCTCGGCGAAAGCCAGTGACGCAAAGCTATAGGGGCTACATGTTGAACGACATGTTGCTAGCCAGTTACCGAAAGATCAGGGAAGATATAACTTATATAGGGTGTTAGTTTCTGTAATCATATTTTAGGTGATGACCCTTATTTTGGTATATCTAAAAACCCCGCTTTCGGTAGAGGCGGGGTTAATTTTTTGTCGAATGGAGGTGTTATAGGTGCAGTTGATCAATCTAAGTGACGATAAGATAATAGCTTCTCATATTAAAACAGCCTATTCGTTTGGGAAGCGATTAAAAGGACTAATGTTTACCAAAAGCTTGGATTGGGATGCTGGTCTACACATTAAACCCTGTCTGTCCGTACACACGTTTTTCATGAAATACGCAATTGATGTTCTTTATCTCAATAAAGAAAATGAGGTTGTAGCATTTGATGAAGCATTGCCACCAGGAAAAGTTGGTAAGCGATACGCGGGCGTTGCTTCCGTTCTTGAATTAAAAGAAGGAACGATAAGCAAAAGCCAAATAGAGATCGGTCATAAAATTATCTTAAAAAATTAAAAGGAGAGATATCACATGGTAGAAAAATTAAAAGCGTTATTCACAGAAGAAGAAGGACAAGGTATGACAGAGTATGGATTAGTTTTAGGGGTGTTAGCTGTAGGAGTTGTAGCAGTGTTAATTACTTTCCGTGGGGAGATTATTGACACATTTGAACAGATAGTTGCTTCTTTACAAGATGCTAAAACTACTACAACTACTACTACTACTCCATAATCAAAGACGATTAAATAATTCCACAAAAATAGCTTTACGCAAATGTAAGGCTATTTTTGTACACAAGCATATAGAAAGGGGAGCATTGAATTGCTAGATATTTTATTACTTGTCGTACTGCTAATATGTGTTATTACCGATCTTAAATCACGTAAAATATACAATAAAATCATCTTCCCTTCTTTGCTCCTAGCCTTTCTACTAAACGGAATTCAAAATGGGTGGGATGGATTACTTCATAGTGTTGTTGGACTACTAGTTGGATTTTCTATTCTTTTGATTCCGTATCTGATGGGCGGCATGGGTGCAGGTGATGTGAAGTTACTAGCAGTTGTTGGCGCAATGAAGGGGTCGTATTTTGTATTTATATCCGCATTGTATATGGCTTTAATTGGCGGTCTAATTGGATTAGCAATTATACTTTTCCGAAAAGGTATTTTAAGTCGTATAAAGTTTATGATTCTCTCCCTATGTGGCATCAGATACGGAATGAAACCTAAAGTTGGTATTGAAAAAAGCACCCTCCAAAAAACCTATCCATATGGAGTAGCCATTGCTGGTGGAGTAGTTATGGCCATTCTATTAAATGGAGTGGTTCCAATATGATAAAGGATGAAAAAGGACAATCATTAGTAGAAATGGCTTTGATTGTCCCCATTCTATTACTCTTGATTGTCGGTATTTTTGATATTGGTAGAATAACCTTTTCCTATGCGTCCTTGCATTTTACGGCTCAGGAAACAGTAAGATTAGGTGGGCTAGGACATCCTGATTTGGAAATGATTGATTTTGCGAAACAAAATTTTAAAGCGGGTGATTCCGAAATCCTTACAGTTGGGGTAACACCAGATCCAACCTTAAGGAAATCAGGGGAATATATTACGGTCACCTTAAACTATCCAATAGAAATCATGACACCGTTCCTAACCATTCTTTACCCAGATCCAATATCATTAACAGTGGAGTCCACTATTCGAATAGAGTGAGGGAAATTAATGAGGAAGATAAAAGAACTGTTTCGTCGCGAAAATGGAAATGTCTTACTCTTAGCCTCTGTTGCATTAATGGGGCTTCTTGCAATTGCTGGGTTGGTCATTGATGGAAGTAAATTATATATGACAAAAGCAGAACTACAAAAGATTGCAAATGCAGCAGCATTATCCGGCGCGCAAGAGTTAACGGTGGAAAATGAGTCTGTTGTTAGAATGATTGTGGACGAGGTCATTGCTAAGCACGATACGGAAGCAACGCTAGAGAATGTGGAAATTGTAATGAATGACTATGTGAAAGTAAGTCTAAAAGACCAAGTCTCTCTAACTTTTTCGACCATTCTCGGAATAGATTACGTGGATATTACAGCGGATGCAAAGGCAAGCCTTGGAGTAATGGGCAGAGCCTTCGGAGCAGCGCCGTTAGGTATTAGTGATAGCCTGGAATTGATATACGGGGAAAAATACTACCTGAAAGTTGGGTCGGGCGATTCGGAATACGGCAACTTCGGAATTCTAGCATTAGAGGGCCCTGGTGCAAGTACATACGAGGATACATTTCGAAATGGTTATTCCGAGGAATTAAAAGTAGGCGATATTATTAACACGGAATCTGGGAATGTAGTTGGGAAAACTAGTTTGGTTGTCCAAGAAAAGATTAATAGTTGTAGTGATCCAACGGAACGAGACTGTGAACGTATTATCCTTGTTCCAGTTTATCGACCATATGAAAATGATTCCAATAAAATCAAACAAGTTCAGATTACTGGATTTGCATACTTCTATATTGAAGATCCAATGGACGAAAGAGGTACAGTTCCTGGCGTGTTTATAAGGAGAACTGGTACAGGATTTACAGAAACAGGAGCAGTAGACAGAGGTGCATATAGTATCAGACTAACAGAGTAGGTGAAAAAGATGCGTGCTAAGTTTATTTTTTTATTAGCAATCATTATGGGAATTACGACAACGTTTCTATTTATTCGCTATATGGATCATTCGCAAGTAGTAGAAACTAGTCAACCTATAGAAACGGTACAAGTAGTCAGGGCACTATCCGCCATACCTGAACAAACAGTCATTACGGATGAAATGTTAGAGCTGGTGGAAGTACCAGATGATAATATTCATGTACAATCTATTCATAACAAGGAAGACGCTATTGGGAAGTTTACCGTAGATCAAATAGAACAAGGAGAAATTATCTTAACGCATCGTATTCAATCACAACAAGATGAAGCGACATATGTATCACGTAAGATAAGAGAAGGCTTTCGTGCAGTTTCAGTTGGTGTGAATATCGTTCAATCCGTGACTAATTTGATAGAACCAGGTGAATATGTGGATGTCATTTACTCTTATAAGGAAAAGGATGAGGATGGCAACGAAGAAAACATCTCGGAACTGCTATTAACGAATGTTCGTGTGCTTGCTGTTGGGAGAAGGATGATTTCTCCTGATGATGAACCATATATCGAGTATGCACAAGTGACACTGGAAGTCATGCCTCAGGATACTATTCAAGTAGTAAATGCTTATGTAGACGGAAGTCTCCATCTAACTTTAAATCCAACTGTCTATACAGATGAGGAAGAGTAGTAAAGGAGAATGAATAATGACACAAGAACCGGAACACAAAGGTAAGGTCGTCACGGTCTGCAGTGCCAAAGGCGGTATTGGCCGTACACTAGTATCTGCAAACCTAGCAATTGCTTTAAACAAAAAGAATATCAATATAAGTTTACTAGATGCAGACTTTCAGTTTGGCGATATTAGTACGGTATTGGACCTGAAACCTACTTTTACGGTAAAAGACGTGGTTGAAGAAATATCTAGTATTGATTCCAACTCGATTCATAATTATTTAACGAAACACGCTTCCGGTATAAAGGTTTTACCTGCACCTGATAAACCTGAGTATGCTGATCTCATTTCTAGTGAAGCCATCAAACATATAGTGGATATGATGGCAGTGACTTCAGACTACCTCGTTATTGATAACAGTGTTGGAATTCAGGAAGAATCTCTTGAATTACTGGAAAGGTCTGACGTGATTTTATTAGTTACAACTCCAGAGATGGCGGCTTTACGAAATACGAAGTTGATGTTGGAGACACTTGAAAAAATAGGATTAGTGGATAAAACCAAACTATTAGTGAATCGCTATGATATGGATAGTCTTATCAAAGTGGAAGATATCCCGGGGATATTAGATCAAGATGAGGCTCATTTTATTCCAAATAATTTCAAACTAGCCTCTCAATCTCTCAATATTGGTATTCCATTTACTATCAGTCAATCAAAATCAAATCTTTCTAAATCGTTTTATAAACTAGCAGAAACGTTAATTGACAATCAAACGATGTCTGTAAAGAAACGAAAAGGTTCCATCGTTTCTAAGCTTTTCGTATCGAATAAATAGGGGGGATATTGGGTGAGTCTTTTAAATCGTATACAAGAGAAAAACGGAAAAGTGGCAGAGACAGAAACTCATCAAGTGAAAATAGAAGTGAAACAAGACAACACCCCCTCATCCATCGATAGAAACAAATTGAGCACAAGTAAGACGGATGTAAAGGCACCAAAGGAAACGGATAAACATAAACAACTGAAAAGCTTATTGCATAAGCAAATTTTGCAAGAAATAAAAGATATAAATAAAGTAGATGAGATACTTCCTAAAATTGATGAAATGGCAATGGAGATTATTAAAGATGATGAATCGTTTCGTGGCGTAGTTGACCGAAAGAAGGTAGTGGAAGAAATCATTAATGATTTAACTGGTTTTGGTCCCATCAATCCGTTGTTATTAGATAGTGACGTGTCGGAAGTAATGGTTAATGGCCCTAACCGCGTGTATTGTGAGCGAAAAGGAAAGCTAATACGGACAGATATTACCTTTCGTGATAATGAGCATGTCATGAGTATTATTGATAAAATTGTTTCCCCTCTCGGAAGACGAATTGATGAAAGCAGTCCAATGGTGGATGCTCGCTTACCGGATGGTTCCCGTGTAAATGCCATTATTCCGCCGCTAGCTTTAAATGGCCCATCAATCACCATACGAAAATTTTCCGAAGATCCTTTTACGATCGAGGATCTCATCAATTTTGGAACAATCACTACTGAAATGGCCATATTTTTAGAAGCATGTGTAAAAGCTAGACTAAATATTTTTGTTAGTGGTGGGACTGGATCTGGGAAAACTACTAGTTTAAATGTTTTATCCAATTTTATTCCAGACGACGAGCGGATTGTAACGATTGAAGATGCAGCAGAATTACAACTGGGTCAAGACCATGTCGTATCACTCGAATCTAGACCTCCTAATATAGAAGGAAATGGTGCCATAACGATTCGTGATTTAGTTCGTAATTCACTGCGGATGCGCCCGGACCGTGTTGTCATTGGAGAGGTTCGTGGTGCGGAGGCATTGGATATGTTACAAGCGATGAATACAGGGCATGATGGTTCACTTGCAACCGGGCACTCCAATAGTCCGCGTGACATGATCTCGAGACTGGAAACGATGGTGTTAATGGCGGGAGTGGATCTCCCTGTTAAAGCCATTCGAGAACAAATTTCCGGTGCGATTGATATCATTATTCAACAATCTCGCTTAAAGGATGGTTCTAGAAAAATAACGAGCATTACCGAGGTGCAAGGCCTCGAAGGAGATGTGATTGTTTTACAGGATATCTTTTCCTTCAAGCAACAAGGCCTGGATGAAAATGGCAAAGTCATCGGTAAGCTGGTACCAACAGGAGTCAGACCAAAATTCTATGAACGATTGGAAACGTCAGGGATTTCCATTCCGCCAAACGTATTCTTTGAACAAGAGGAGTGACAAGGATGAAGATTCTTATCATGATACTCTTTTTTCTTACAATTTCATTACTATACATGGCACTACTTAATCTTTTTATTTCCTCAAAGAAGCGGATTATCTTGGAAAGGATGGAACGTTACTTTCCGGACGAACAAGATGGGATCCCCTCTAAATTTGAAAAAAAGAAGCGAGTCGTTCAATTCGGTAGGCTAAGGGAAAAGGTGAAAAAGTTTTCTTTAACAAAAGAAAAGAATAATAAACTAGAATTAAAACTATATCGTGCTGGCGTACCGTTGAAACCGGAAGAATATATGATGTTCAGTTGGATAGCAGGTTTACTTGGGGCCGGAGTGTTATTTTTAATTGTGAATCATGTTGCGGCACTACCCGTTGGTCTAATAGTTGGTTTATTGCTTCCAAGAATGGTGATTGAAAAGAAACAGCGTAATCGTCTAAAAGAATTTAATGATCAGCTTCCAGATATGATTATATCGGTCATTGCGGCATTGAAAGCGGGCTTTAGTTTTCCGCAAGCACTGAAATCGGTTATGGAAGAAGCAAAATCTCCCATGAAGGAAGAATTAGCGAAGATTCTAAAAGAAATGCAATATGGGTCTACGACGGAGGATGCTCTTCACCGATTGTATGAAAGAATGCCAAGTGAAGATCTGGATTTAATGATACAAGCAGTTCTAATTCAAAGGCAGGTTGGTGGAAACTTGGCAACCGTATTACAAAAAATTGTAGAGACCATAAAAGACCGAGTTAAGATTCAAGGGCAAATTAGCACATTAACCGCACAAGGGCGTTTGTCAGGAATGATCATTGGTTTATTACCAGCAATATTGGGACTAGCTCTTAGTTTTATAGAACCGGAGTATATTGGCCAATTATTTAGTAATCCGATTGGTGTTACGTTTCTTGTAATTGCAGTGATTTCAAGTGCAGTTGGTTTTGTTCTTATTCGGAAGATAACAACGATTGAGGTGTGACCCATGGCTTATCTGATGTATGGTAGTACCATTCTATTATGTTTAATTGGGTTGATGATGGTCAGAGTCGAAAAGAAAAAGGCTCTGAAAAATAGGATTAGTTCTGTTCTAATAGGGATGCCAGTAAGAGAAGAAATCACTAGTGAAGATATGAAAAAAATGTCTTTCTCTAACAGAGTTGTTCAGCCTATATTGGTACAGCTCAAACTTCGTCTGAAGCGGAGAATAACTAGTGAAAAGAAGGAAAAAATTGATATGAAATTACTTCAAGCAGGCAGTCCAATGGGGATGACTGCAGTTGAATTTCGTATGGCTCAAATGGTAGTTCTAATTGTTATTCCCCTACTTTTTATAGGTTACAGTATGTTACTGGGCTTTTCTTTCGGTGTCACACTGATAGCGGCTTTAATGGGGATTGGTTTTGCCATATATTTGCCATCCTATTATTTAAAGGTTAAGACAAGGTCTAGAGGAAGAAATGCTGTTAAAGAACTACCTGACTTTCTGGATCTTCTAACGGTTAGTATTGAAGCGGGTTTAGGTTTTGATTCTGCACTAAGTAAAATTGTATCTAAAAAGAGTGGGGTATTGTCAAAAGAATTTCAACGATGCTTAGAAGAAATGCGTTTAGGAAGAACGAGAAGGGAAGCGCTATCCGGAATTCGTGATCGAATTGTGGCAGAGGATATCAAGACGCTAATTGCAAGCATTATTCAAGCAGAGCAATTAGGAATTGGTATGGCGCAAATCCTGAATGTTCAATCTGCAGAAGTACGATCACGAAGAAAACAGCGAGCGGAGGAGCAAGCAATGAAAGCTCCGATTAAAATGCTATTTCCACTAGTCATGTTTATTTTCCCTTGTATATTTATTATTGTCCTAGGCCCAGCAGTAATTGGATTTTTGGATGCATTTTAAACCGGATTCTCTTCAATTACCGAGGAGAATCCGGAATTTTTTTGTGGAAAATATTATTTTCAACTTATCATTAACTGTTCCGCTAACTTATTGCTTGTATCCCATTCCATTTCCACTTAGACTCATGTATAATAAATTTCGAGTATCGAAAGAAAGGAGATCACCATGGAAGCACAAGCAGTACAACAACAAGAAGTGAAACAAGAAAAAATTTGGACGCGAGACTTTATTTTAATATGTCTGGCTAATTTTTTTATCTTTTTTGGATTCCAAATGACGCTACCAACGTTGCCCCTTTTTGTAAAAGAATTGGGAGGAAGTGACCAGTTAATAGGAGTTATTGTTGGTATATTTACTTTTTCCGCACTTGTACTTAGACCATATGCTGGCCATGCATTAGAGACAAAAGGTCGCCAGTTCGTTTACATGATTGGATTAGCCGTTTTTGTCATATCTATCGGCTCGATTGCATTTATAGCTAGTATTGGATTTCTTATTGTGATGCGAATTGTTCAAGGAGTAGGGTGGGGATTGTCCACCACTGCTACTGGTACGATCGCAACGGATATTATTCCTGCAAGTCGTCGTGGTGAAGGGTTAGGTTACTTCGGGTTATCCGGTAATATTGCACTTGCATTTGGACCAGGTCTTGGCCTTGCCCTAGTTGGGAAAATCTCCTTTACGACTTTGTTTTTGATTTGTGCTGCATGTGGTTTGGTCGCTCTTCTTCTTTCGTCAAAGGTTCGTTATAAACAAGTGGAGAAAACTCCTGACAAAGCAGTAACCCCAAGATTTGATGTATTTGAAAAAACAGCTATTCAGCCTTCTCTACTCGTGTTATTTATTACGTTTACATTTGGTGGAATTGCTACATTCTTACCGTTACATGCCATTGAACAAAATGTAGGAGGAATTGAAGCATACTTTCTTGTATATGCAGCATTTCTATTTATATCTCGGACTTTTGCTGGGAAGATCTATGATAGAAAGGGGCATTTGTACGTATATCTACCAGGAACATTTATGATATTGATAGCTATGATTCTATTAGCCTGGTTACCTAGTACATTCATATTGTTATTTGCTGCTGGTCTCTATGGGTTTGGTTTCGGTACGGTTCAACCTGCCTTACAGGCTTGGGCTGTTGAAAAGGCTGCCAATAATCGAAAAGGGATGGCAAACGCAACCTTCTTTTCATGTTTTGACTTAGGCATTGGCCTCGGTGCCCTAACCTTTGGGCAAATAGCCTTCCTATTCAATTATAGTACGATATATGCAACAGGAGCAGGCGCCATCTTTATTTCAATGGTCATTTATTTGATGTTAGTTATGAGAGCGAGGAAAATTCAAATAAAAGATCAGTCTTAAGAGGCTGTGATAGGTAAGACGAAGGTTATTAATATAGATAGTACACTACACTAGCCCCGGAAATATACGGAGACTCCTTGAAAAAGAAGAGCACTTTTTCTGCGTGCGATGTATCGCTGCCGAAGTATTCCTTGGGACTGCGGTTACTCGCCCCACCGAAAACATTTGTCCTGCGGGAGGAAAGGCATCGGTGAGACCCCGAGAATGCACCTGCGTCTACAAGTATAGCTACGAAGCAGGCTTCCTCGGTGCAAGGCAGCAAGGAAGTATACTCAAGTAGTAGCCTGGCTCACCAGCCGCCCGCGGCAAGGGAAAACACTGCGAGGTACTTTCGAGCAGATGTTGCCCCTGTGCTGGAAGTAAAAGCGCAGTATATTTCCGGGGCGGGTTATATGCACTAATTGTATTTTCCAAATTTACCTTAGTTTGAATACTTATACCCAACCTTTTTCACATTAAAAGGTATAATCTAGCCTAGCTTTTCCCATCCTTATAAATATTGGAATTGATTGTTTGAATTTATAGCAATCTCCGATACAATAAATATAGATAAAAGTGTTGTTTAAAAAAGGCAGGTTAATAGATTTTGAAAAAACTAAGTGATATTAATATACAAAGACTATTTCCATCCTTAATTTATAAACGTGGATTAGAATATTATAACCGTGGCCAAGTAACCGAGTTAACGTATGACATGAATTACAATGTTTGGAACGCAACCGTACATGGAACCGAAGATTATTTCGTGGAAATTAACATGAAAGACCTAGAAAAAGGAACGGTTGATACGTATTGTGATTGCCTAGCATTTGAATCATACGGTTCATGTAAACATATTGTGGCAACTCTAATTGGGATTGTGAATCAGGAAGCACCTGAAACAGTGATGACTTCGAATTATGATTATGAAATTACCAATCGCTTTATCCGAGCACTTAGCAACATTGGAGACTCTTTAGAAGTGACGGATATATTACCGGAGAAGCAACCACTTCATGTCGAATACATTCTGAAATGGTCCTATGATAAAAATCTATTAATTGAATTAAAAGCTGGAACCACTCGTGATTATGTTGTAAAAGATGTTCACGCGTTTTTACGTGATGTGTTGGAGGGGAATGAACACTTTTTTACAAAGATGTTCGCTTATGCACCAAGTCAGCACCATTTGCTCCCAGAAGATATGGAAATCTTTGAAGTGCTAGGTTCTATTCAAAAGAACGAAAAGATTTATGATGGCTACCACGTATACCATTACCGAGGAAACGTGAGTGATAAACGGTCACTTATCATTCCACCACTTATTGCGGAGCAGTTATTAGAGAAGCTTATCCAACGTGACTTTAAAGTGGAAACGAATAATAAAACCTTTACCAGTCCTGCAATTGAAAAAGGGCGTCTACCGTATCATTTTGCTATCAATAAAAATGAACGAAAAGACCTACTGTTAACGATGCATGAAGTAGAAGACAGTGTGTATTTTAAAAACTATGAGATTTTATTTTATAATGGTATTTTTTATGTTCCTTTAAAAGAACAAATTCCAATCCTAGAACTTGTTAGTCAGTTTGGTAAGGTTGAGCAGCAACTGCCCATCTCCAAAAAACAGGCCGATGCGTTTCTTTCGGAAGTATTGCCATCGTTGAAAAAGGTTGGCGAAGTAGAGATTTCCGAGCAAGTATCATCAGAAATTATCCAGATGCCACTACGAGCGAAACTGTATTTAGAGGCAAATGGGGAATGGATAACAGGGAAATTAGAATACTTGTATGGGGAGCATACCATTGATCCATTCAGTGGTCGTGATGACCATGAAGTAATCATCATTCGCGATGTTGATAAAGAAAAACAAATCATGCAACTTATCGAGTATGCTAACTTTCATTATAATGGTAGGGAACTATTTATCGATGCAGATGAAGAGGAACTGTATGAATTTCTATACAAAGTACTTCCGGTCCTAGATGAATATGTGGAATTATTCCTATCCTCTGAGGTTCGCAACTTTATTATGGATAGTGAACCCGTTCCTAGAACAACGGTTAAAATGGAAGGCTCCTCTAATCTATTAGAAATTGGTTTCGACTTGGATGGGTTAGATGATAGTGAAATCAATAAGATTCTAGATGCGGTAATTGAAAAGAAACGATATTATCGCCTGCAAAGTGGGGAAATGCTTTCGCTTGAGGGTGATGAATTTGTTTCGATTCAAAACTTCTTTAGTAATATGGATATTGGAAAGAAGGATGTACAGGACGGGAAAATTCAAATGCCTGTATATCGCGGGACACAAATCGATGATCTAATTGATACTAGGAAAAACTATGATCCTGCTTTTAGACAGTTACTCCATCAACTAAAGGAACCAGAAGAACAGCATTATGAGTTACCTAGCATGCTGGATGCTACACTGCGGTCTTATCAAAATACAGGATATCAATGGTTCAAGTCCTTAAGTCATTATCATCTAGGAGGTATTCTTGCAGATGATATGGGGCTAGGAAAAACATTACAAAGTATCGCATATTTAGCGTCGGAAATAGGAGAGCATCCACACCTTATCGTTGTTCCATCATCAGTGGTATACAATTGGAAAAATGAGTTTGAGAAATTCACGCCAGCGATGAAGGTCGCTATTATGACGGGAAATCCTCAAGAACGCCACGAAAAAATTAATACCGGCCAGGATGCCAATGTTTGGATTACTTCCTATGCAACCTTAAGGCAGGATATTGACTTATATCGGGAATTACAATTCCAAACGATGATACTTGATGAAGCACAATATATTAAAAACTATGCAACGAAGACATCCAAGGCAATAAGAGAAATCAAAGCAAGTAGACGTTTCGCATTAAGTGGAACTCCTATTGAAAATTCAATTGATGAGCTTTGGGCGATTTTCCAGGTTGTCTTACCAGGATTAATGCCAAACCAGAAAACATTCAAACAACTGTCTCATGACAGAATAGCTTCTATTACGAAGCCGTTTATCTTGCGTCGTTTGAAGAAAGACGTGCTAAAAGAACTACCTGATAAAATTGAAACAGTTAGTGTGTCAGAACTTACAAGTCATCAAAAAGAGCTGTATGTTGGTTATTTAAGGCAGCTTCAACAGGAGACTGCACAATCCATCCAGGAAGGTGGTTTCCAACAAAACCGGATGAAAATTCTAGCGGGTCTTACTCGCCTGAGACAAATATGCTGCCATCCATCCTTGTTTATTGAAAACTACGAGGGGGCATCTGGGAAGTTGGATTTACTAATGGAAACCATTCATAACGCTATCGCAAATGGTAAACGAATGTTGATCTTTTCTCAGTTCACCAGTATGCATGAAATAATCATCGAGAAATTACAGGCTGTTGGAATTGATTATTTCTACTTAAGTGGTCAAACACCATCTAGCGAACGAGTGGTCATGAGTGATCGTTTTAATAATGGAGAAAAAGATATATTTCTCATTTCACTAAAAGCCGGCGGTACCGGATTGAACCTTACTGGGGCAGATACCGTTATACTTTATGATTTATGGTGGAATCCAGCAGTGGAAGATCAAGCAACCGGCCGTGCCCACCGATTTGGACAAAAGAACGTCGTCCAAGTCATCCGCCTTATAACAGAAGGCACCATCGAAGAAAAAATATACGATCTACAACAAAAGAAAAGAGAACTAATCGACAAAGTCATCCAACCAGGAGAAACCATGCTCTCCAGCCTAAGCGAAGACGATGTACGAGAATTATTAAGCATATAAAAAAGGTGCCAATGAGTGACCTAATGTTAGTTTAAACCCTGACATTGGTTACCTAATTGGCACCTTTTTAAGTATTGTTAATTCTATTATGATATATTGGTTTAGCGAGAAAGGTAAAATAAGTATTTCCTCGGAGCAGCCAGTATGCACGGAGACTCCTGCGGGAGGAAAGGCATAGGTAAGACCCCGCAGTGCGTAAGCACGAGGAGGCTTACCAGCCGCCCGCGGAAAGCGAAGTGTATACTGGCTGCGGACTTGGCTGAAAGGTTAATTTTATGAGAAACTGTCTTACATATTAATTTGAAAAAGCTTCCGAGGCCTTCCTTTCACATAAGGCTTTTCCTCACCAACAACCTTAATCACATCACCATTTAACAACTTATTAACCGTCCGCTCCGCACTTCGCTTCGTCACACGATAATAATTCGCAATATCACTAGACGAAAACGGTTCATTATTTCGAAGCTGAACAAAATCAATAAAATTGTACGATAACTCATTATTAAGTTTCGCCTTATGAATTAGCGCCTGATATAGTCTCGATGTATCGAAGACCTTTTTTACTCCTAGAGGACCGATCGTTTCTTGACGGTCATTTACGATATAGCAACTGCTATTAGCATTATGTGTACAAGCCTCTAATGCTAACCTTGCATGATCCTCTGCTTGCTTTGCTGTTAAGCCTAACCCAAAGCCAATTTCAATCGATGTATCTAGCATATTCTCTATCTCTTTGATGAGTGGAAAATCTCTGTAGTGATTAGTTATATGATCTAAGACACCTCTAGTACCAAAAATGACATATTGATTTTCATTATTAGTTAGTACAGATGCATATGTCTTATGCCCAAACTTAAGTAAGACTTGGTAAAGCTTGATTTGTAGTTCTTTAAGGTGTAAGTCGCCTTTGTCTTCCCGTATTTTTTCAATATCTTTTATCCGAACATAACCTGCAACTATCTGTGCGCTTTTACTCATGTTTAAGATGGCTATGGACTTACATTGCTCGATGGCTTTGTCTACATTTCTTTTTGGAATCACCATCTGGTAAGTTGGGACTCCTTTTTTGTTTAGAATCTTTTCTACTTCATGTAAGGAGGTAAGTACATAGTCAATCTTTCCACTATTCCAGAGTTCCTCATGATGGTCAGCAATCTTTTCTAAGTTAATTTTCACATCATGTTTGTAACTATATGTATAAATACTATCACCAGTTAGGTTTAATTCTGTTAGCACTTCTGTCACATGATTTTCGTCAAGAACATCAATAGAGAATCGACGCAGCTGCTGCTCGTGGTGATTTTTTACATGATAGAAGGAAGTCAGTATCATATATTCATCTAAAGCAACTTGGACGGTCGGCAACCGTTTCTTTTTAATTTTACTTTGTGTATACAGATATGGAAGACTTTCTAAAAACAAATAAACATCACACATAAAAGCCCGCTCAACTAGTTCGACTGCTTCGCTTGCTTTGTGATAGATAAAAGGAATTGCTTCAATCTCATCTTGGTTCAATTGGTAATGTTGGAAACGGTCAACTAACTCCGGTCTTCCAAATACAGCAACCTTTATTTTCACTCTTCTTCCCTCCTATAAAATAAAATGAAGGTTTAACACACTTAATTCATTTGAAAATTCAGTAAATTTATGGTAATAAATAAAATGACTATTTAGCGAACTAATTAGCGACAGTTTCGTTAATTTATCTTAGTCTATGTAATTTTCATAATATTGTCAAGTTGGTAAAAAATTTCTTCTTTTATGAAAAGCCTTTCATAGGAGTCATGGAATAATGACTCCTATGTCGTGGCTACATTACCCCTGTGGGCTATATCTTGCTTTTACTTGTTCTCGTAGTTCTCTCTTCAGGAATTTCCCTACTGAGGACTTTGGTATTTCCTCAAAGAACAGAACATCGTCTGGTAACCACCATTTAGGGAACTGTGGTTTTAAGAATTCGATAATATCGTCTTTTTTCACCGCATTTTCTTGCCCTTCATGTAAAACAACACATGCAACTGGTCGTTCTTGCCATTTCTCGTCAGCTATCGCAACAACACTAGCCTCAAAGACGGCATTGTGTGCCATGATAGCGTTTTCAATTTCAACCGAGGAAATCCATTCGCCACCACTCTTGATTAAATCCTTTGTTCGGTCAACAATTTTAATCGTTCCTTCTTCATCGACCGTTACAACGTCTCCTGTATGGAACCAACCATCTTTAAATGCATCATCACTTCTTGCATCTTTATAATACTCGTCAGCAATCCAAGGGCCTTTTAATAGGAGCTCTCCCATTTCTTTTCCATTCCATTCTACTTCACCGCTATCGCCGACTACTTTCATTTGTAGACCTGGAACTAGAATTCCCTGTCTGGAACGCTCTTGAAACTTCTCTTCTAGCGTTAAATCTTGCTGGTAGCTCTTGAGACGAGAAATAGTTACAAGTGGTGTAGTTTCCGTTGCGCCGTAAGCATGGTAAAAAGGTATATTATGTTTCTCTTCAAATGCTTTAATAAGGCCAAGTGGAGCAGCAGATCCCCCGCATAAAACAGCCCTTAAGCTGGAAGTATCATAGTTTCCTTGTTCTAATTCTCTTAAGAGTCCTAACCAAATCGTTGGAACGCCTGCCGTAATGGTAACCTTAAAACGCTCGATAAATTCAGCTAGACGCTTTGGTGTAAATCGTGGGCCAGGCATTACTTGCGTGGAACCAAACCATGTACATGCAAATGGTGTACCCCATGCATTCACGTGAAACTGCGGTACAACAGGCATAGAAACATCCGATTCGGAGAGCCCAGCCGTGTCGGCGAGTCCCAAAGCAAAGCTGTGTAAAACGATTGCGCGGTGAGAATAAACAACACCCTTTGGTTTACCCGTAGTTGCAGAAGTATAACACATACCTGCAGGTTGGTTTTCATCAATATCATTAGCAAATTCATAGGTTGGATCACCAGTTGAAAGTAGTTCTTCGTAGGAGTAGAGTGGTTGAATAGTAGAATCAGGGAGTTCAGCTTTATCGGTCATGACAACAAAAGCTTCTACAGTCTTTAGATGCGTGTGTATATGTTCGATGAGAGGTAAAATATCTTCGTCAATAAATAAAATCTTATCTTTTGCATGATTAATGATATAAATGATATCTTCCGGGGAAAGGCGAATATTAATTGTATGTAATACTGACCCCATGCCAGGTGCCGCAAAATAGATTTCCAAATGTCGATGGTGATTCCAGGCCAATGTACCTATGCGGTCTCCTTTTCTAATACCTAATTCATTCATAATACTCATTAATCTTCTTGTGCGCTGGCCAATTTCTCCGTAATTTAGCCGGTGGAGTACATCGTGCGTTTGTGAAATAACTTCTTTCTTGGGGAAAAACTTTTCCGCGTGTTCCAATAATGAACCAACTGATAGCGGAACTTGCATCATACTTATCATCTCCCTATATTAGTTTAGATACTTGTTTTTATAATATCATATTATTTTGATAATTTGTAATAAAATTAAAACTTAGTAGCGAATCCAGAGAAAACGAGGGTTCACCTATAGTATAACGCTTTCAATTGAAACAATAGTTTGACAACATCAGGCCTTATTCAGTAGAATAAAACTTAGGAAATTATTAAGGGGGTATTTAAATGAAAAAGAAGTATATTCTTTCATTTGCAGTTTTATTAGTACTTTCACTAGCTCTTGCAGCTTGTGGTGGAAGTAAACAATTAACGATGTTAACAGGTGGTACTGGTGGTACATATTACCCACTGGGTGGGGAAATTTCAGGAATTATTTCGGATCAAACAGATTTAGAAGTAACGCCATCATCATCTAATGCTTCTGCAGATAATATCGCAGCTTTAGCAGAAGGTGAAGCTGACCTTGCATTTACGCAAACAGACGTTATGTCTAATGCAGCTGAAGGTGTTAATGGTTTTGAAGGTAAGCAAGTGGATAATGTTTTAGCGATTGGATCTCTATATCCGGAAACAATCCAAATTGTAACATCTGCTGATTCTGGCATAGCTTCTGTTGAAGATTTAGCTGGAAAAGCTGTATCTGTCGGAGCACCTGGTTCAGGTACGTATGTTAATGCGGAGCAAATCTTAGCAGCTCATGGTCTATCCATGGATGATATTGATGCTCAAAACCTAGACTTCGATGAGTCTACTGGTGGAATCCAAGATGGTAACATCGATGCAGCATTCATTACTGCTGGTACACCAACTGGTAGTGTAGAAGGTTTAGCAGCAACAAATGATATTACAATCGTGCCAATCGCACAAGATGTGATCGATTCATTAGTAGCAGAGTTTCCATACTATGCTGCAGACACAATTCCTGCAGGAACTTATGGACTTGAAAGTGAAGTTACTACTGTAGCGGTATTAGCGATGCTAGTTGTAACGGATAGCTTGTCTGAAGATGAAGTATATGAAATAACAAAGGCTATCTATGAAAATACAGATAAAATCACACACAAAAAAGGGGAATTAGTCACAAAGGAATCCGCACTTGATGGAATTGGAATTGACCTACACCCAGGTGCAGAGAAATACTTCAAAGAAGAAGGATTACTAGACTAATTAACGAACAAATAATATAATAAATGGAGAATGGCCGGCTGTTGCCTTGTTAAGGCTTGATAGCCGGTCTATCCATTTTTAGGTTGTGTATCCATTGCAAATACTGTACAAAAAACGTTTTATTATCAGTCTGCTTCTACTGATTATCCTATCATTACTATTTTTTGTTCCTTTCCGAACTGCCTTAGTTTTTTATAAAGAAAACACAAATCAAATTGAAGCCTTCCTGCCAGTAGAGGAGGGTGACTCATTCCAAATAATATTTACACATTCCATTCACCTCACAGATGTAGTTGAAATCTACGAGGTCCTACCAGAACACACAATTAGACAAAATGAAATTATCTACGAACAATACGGGATTGGTATGCCTTCTAACGATGAAGGTGGAACTTTAGTATATGAGGACGATAAAATTCATATAAAAGATATGAATAGAGTTTTTCCATATATTAACCTCCGAAACGGAAAGACGGTTCCGAGACACCGGTTAGTTTGGGGTGACCAGGCCGAACATTTAGTTTGGTTTAAAGAATATTTTGAGCCAGGCGCTAGATTTACCATTAAGGTAGATCGACTTTCATTATGGCAATTTTTGAAAGGAGTGAACATTCATGAGTGAAAAGAATGAACACGTAAAAGAAGAATTAACACCTGAAGAGCAAGAGGCATTATTGCAGAAGTACGACGCAGAATCAAACACGCGTAAATTATCTGGTGGAGCTGCAAAACTTGTCTTTATACTTTTAGTAGCATTTTCATTATTCCAGCTATACACGGGATATTTTGGAGCATATACTGCCTATATACAACGCACCATCCACTTGGGATTTGCTTTAGTCCTTATTTTTCTACTGTTCCCTGCTAAGAAGAAGGGGAATAAACGCCAGGTTTCGTGGATTGACTACACGTTAGCGGGATTATCGCTAATCGTCTGTCTATACTGGCCAGTATTCTATGAATCTTTGGTTCAACAAATTGGCTCGATTTCAACTGTTGAAATGATTATCGGGGGAATTGCTATATTACTAACCCTGGAAGCAACTAGACGCGCAGTTGGATTACCAATAACGATTATTGCTGGTGCAGCACTGCTTTATGCTCTATTAGGAGCATATATGCCAGGTATGCTAGCGCATAGAGGATTGAGTCTAAATCAACTAGTTAATACGATGTTCTTCACAACGGAGGGTATCCTTGGTACTCCGTTAAAAGTATCATCTACGTATATATTCTTATTCTTATTATTTGGTGCGTTCCTAGTAAAAACAGGAGTGGGTACGTACTTTAATGATTTAGCTATTTCCCTTGCAGGTAGAAGAACTGGTGGACCTGCGAAGGTAGCTATCTTCTCTAGTGCGCTAAATGGAACAATCTCTGGTAGTTCGGTTGCGAATACAGTAACAACTGGTTCGTACACAATTCCGCTAATGAAACGGTTAGGTTATCGGAAAGAATTTGCAGGGGCGGTTGAAGCAGCTTCCTCTACTGGTGGACAAATCATGCCACCAATTATGGGTGCTGCAGCCTTCTTAATGATCGAATTTGCAGGTGTTCCGTATTGGGATATTGCTAAGGCTGCATTAATTCCTGCTATCTTATATTTCGCTGGTATTTGGATTATGACACACTTAGAGGCGAAGAAAACAGGCTTAACTGGACTTCCTGAAAGTGAAATTCCACCTAAGATGGAAGTGTTAAAGAAGATTCACTTATTACTACCAATATTAGTGATCATCGTTCTGTTATTTATGGGATATAGTATTGAAAGAACGGCGCTTATTGGGATTCTTTCCGCAATAATTGTTAGCTTACCTTTGAAAGAGACGCGTATTACTCCTAGGAAATTTGTCGATGCACTAACTTCCGGTGCGCGTACAGCATTAGGAGTAGCAGCAGCAACTGCTAGTGCGGGTATTATTGTTGGGGTAGTTACAAAAACCGGTTTAGGATTGAAATTAGGTAATGGTATCGTTGATATTGCGGGGGCAATTGCTCCGAACGTAAACGTACAATTACTACTAACATTATTCTTTACAATGATTGCATCTATCATTCTAGGAATGGGTTCTCCTACAACGGCGAACTATATTATTACTTCTACAATTGCACTACCGGCTATTCTGGCACTAAATGATCAACTAGAATTTGCAATACCGGTTCTTGCTGCACATATGTTTGTATTCTACTTTGGAATTGTGGCTGATATTACGCCACCTGTTGCATTAGCCGCCTTTGCGGCATCGGGTATATCGGGAGGAGAACCGATACGAACTGGATTTAATGCCTCGAAACTAGCTATTGCGGCATTTATTATTCCGTACATGTTTGTATTAAACCCAGAAATGCTCATGATTGGCACTACGTGGTGGGGAATTGTTTGGATACTTATTACGGCCTTCACCGGAATGATAGCCATCGGAGCTGGATTAATAGGATTCTGGTATAAACACCTAAATAAAGTAGAGCGAGCTATATCAGTAATTACAGGTCTGCTACTCATGTATCCGGAAGGTAATAGTGATATCATCGGATTAGTATTATTTGTTCTAATGCTAGTTTACCAATTCATCTTCAAAGGCGACCGCGGTGCACATAAACAAGTACAGACAGAAGGTTAATAATGCAAGTAATACTTTATAGATTAACTTAATGGATGTAACTGTAAATTTCGTTTAAGCTCGGAGCAGCCAGTATACACGAAGACTCCTGCGGGAGGATAGGCATAGGTGAGACCCCGGTGATGCACCTGCGTCTGCCAGTATCGCTACGAAGCAGGTTTCCTCGGTGCAAGGCTGCAAAGAAGCAAATTCAAGTAGTAGCCTGGCTCACCAGCCGCCCGCGGCAAGGTAGACACTGCGAGGTCTTTTCGAGCAGATGTCGCCCCTGTGCTGGAAGTAAAAGCGAAGTGTATACTGGCTGCGGACTACGATAAAAATGTACTTTGATAAAAGCTTGAATTAATTTGGGGGATATCTCAAGGATGAGATATCTTCCTTTTTTATTCAAGGATGTTAAAATGAAACTGGGAATATGAAATGAAGGGTTGTTTTTAAGTGAAGAAACAACATGACTTTACACAAGGGAATATATGGAGACAGCTAATGGTTTTTTCTGGCCCAATCATGCTGGCGAATCTACTGCAAACCTCCTATCAATTAGTAGATAGTTTGTGGGTAGGTAATTTACTTGGAGCAGATGCTTTAGGTGCCATTGCAATTTCTGGTACAATCATTTTTACCGTATTATCATTTATTATTGGTTTAAATAATGCGGCATTAACCATTCTCTCCCAACAAAAAGGGAAAAAGAATACTGAAGGCTTGAAGCGATATTTAAATGCCTTTATCGTATTGCTTTCCATCATGGCTGTGTCTTTAGGGGCAATTGGGTTTATCTTTGCAGAAGCTTTATTAAATCTATTAGGAACTCCAGTGGAGATATTAGATTTAGCTACTTCCTACTTACAGATTAATTTTCTAGGAATGTTATTTCTATTTGGTTATAACTTTATTAGTACCGTTTTACGAGCACTAGGGGATAGTAAAACGCCATTACGTTTTGTTTCCGTTGCTGTCCTGCTTAATGTGGTAATGGATCCTCTTTTTATAGCTGTGTTTGATTTTGGAATACAAGGGGCTGCATTTGCAACCATCATTTCCCAAGGTGTTGCATTTCTATATGGAATCTACCATGTATTAAGGAAGAAGCTCGCACCATTTACGATTCCGAAATTACCAAGGTGGCAGGAAATCAAGCTGATATTACATCTAGGAATTCCGTCTGGATTACAAATGTCTGTCATCTCGGCAGGTTCCGCTGCAATTATGAGTGTAGTAACATCATTTGGCCCAGCAACGGTAGGTGGATTTGGTGCTGCCCAACGACTAGATAGTATTGTTATGCTACCAGCACATGCTTTAGGTACAGCGGTCGGAAGTATGGCTGGGCAGAATATCGGTGTCCAAAATTGGGAACGAGTAAATAAGATTGCCAGGTTAGGTGTTATTTATAATTTTGCTGTTATGGTAGCCATTGGACTATTGGTGGTGCTTTTTGCCGAACATGCGGTACGATTGTTTATACAAGAAGAAGAGGCGGTTCGTTTCGGAACGAGATACTTACAAATCATTGCCTTGTGCTATCCGTTTCTGGGGATAAACTTTATTCTAAATGGGGTTGTTCGAGCAGCTGGTGCGATGTATCAAGTGCTAGTTCTAAATATTATCTCATTTTGGGTATTAAGGTATCCACTAACCTACATATTCTCTAAGTTTATGGGAGACACGGGAATTGCAGTAGGTATGGGTGTTAGCTTCATGATTAGTAGTGTTTTTGCATACCTTTACTTTCGATTTGGTAAATGGCGAGAGAAAGTGTTGTTTAAACAGAAAAAGCAAGAATAGTTATACACAAATTGTGGATAGTGTGAGGATAAACGCAATATTTTGTATTGGCAATCGACAAAATATACGAAATATTGATATCTAGGTTATTGATTTTGTGGATAACTTATTTTTGACTGTGGGTTGATGGAGAATGAAAAAACAAACAAAAAAAGCGTTGAAACAGACATTTTATCTTGCTATAGGTCTAGTTGGGATATTTCTAGTGTTTTCACTTTTAGTTGAGGAGCAAGAGCTTACGGTGAGTAAAGATGTTCTTCAATATAAACCACTAGTTGAAAAGTATGCAGAAGAATACGGAATTGCAGGACACGTGGATGTCCTACTTGCAATGATGATGCAAGAATCTGGCGGTAGAGGGACTGACCCTATGCAATCATCAGAAAGTTTTTGTGGACAAGTGGGATGTATCGATGATCCGAATCTTTCCATAAAACAAGGTGTCTATTATTTCTCGGAGACATTAAAAGAAGCAGGCTACGATGTAGAGCTTGCGATTCAATCGTATAATTTTGGGAAAGGTTTCATTGATTATGTTCATGAGACTACGGGCCAATATACGCAAGAAGCGGCTATTGCTTTTTCGCAAAAGATGTATGAAAATGCAACAGATAAGTCAATCTATAGCTGTTTAAGAGAGGAAGCAAAACAGTATAATGCTTGTTACGGAGATATCTATTATGTGCAAGCTGTCATGGGCTATTTAGAGGAAATAAAGGCTTCTCAATAATTGGATATGAGTGGTAAAAAACGTTATGATTTAGTCAGATGATTATAAGGAGGAATAGACATGGTAAAAGAAATCTTCACAGATAAAGCTCCTGCTGCAATCGGACCATATTCACAAGCAATTGGAGCGAGTAACTTAGTGTTTGTATCCGGACAAATTGGCATTAATCCAGAAACTGGTGAGGTTGTAGCGGGGATTGAAGCACAAACTAAACAGGTGATGGATAATCTAAAGCATATACTAGAAGAAGCTGAGGCAAACTTTTCAGATGTTGTGAAGTTCACGATTTACTTAGCGTCGATGGACGATTTTGCAACGGTTAATGAGATTTATGGTAGCTATCTTCAAAAGCCATATCCAGCACGCGCGACAATCGAAGTAAGTCGCTTGCCAAAGGACGTACTAGTAGAAATAGATGCTATAGTAGTTAAGTCATAAGGAGGTAGAAGTCGTTGAATAATTTTACATACTATAATCCAACGAAATTAATATTTGGGAAAGGTCAGTTAGATGCTCTTCCAGAACAGGTAAAGCAATACGGTCGCAAAGTGCTAATTGTATATGGTGGAGGAAGCATTAAACGGAATGGTATCTATGACCAAGTGATAGCAAAATTAGCAGAGATGGATGCTGAAGTATTTGAGCTTTCTGGTGTAGAGCCTAACCCAAGGATTTCAACCGTTCGTAAAGGGGTTGAGATTTGTAAGAACGAGGGAATTGAATTTATTTTAGCAGTTGGTGGTGGAAGTACGATAGATTGTACCAAAGCCATTGCCGTAGGTGCGAAAACAGATGTAGATATGTGGGATATCGTTACGAAAAAGGAGAGTGCAAATGATGCATTGCCATTTGGAACGGTATTAACTCTATCTGCAACAGGATCTGAAATGAATAGTGGTTCCGTTATTACTAATTGGGAAACAAATGAAAAGCACGGATGGGGAGCAGCACCATATACGTATCCGAAGTTTTCAATACTTGATCCAACAAATACGTTTTCTGTGCCGAAAGACCAAACCATTTACGGTATTGTCGACATGATGTCACATGTATTGGAGCATTATTTCCATCAAACTACGAATACGCCAATCCAAGACCGTTTTTGTGAATCCATACTAATCACGGTTATGGAAAATGGACCGAAGCTAGTAGAGGATCTTGAAAATTATGAGCTGCGAGAAACAATAATGCTTGCAGGAACGTTAGCATTAAACAATATGCTAAATATGGGATACCAAGGAGACTGGGCAACCCATAACCTGGAACACGCTGTAAGTGCTGTGCACGATATTCCGCATGGTGGCGGACTAGCTATCTTATTCCCGAATTGGATGAAGCATGTATTAGATGAAGGAAACGTTTCAAGATTTAAGCAACTTGCTATCCGCGTCTTCCAAGTGAAAGAGGAAGGGAAGACCGATATGGAGATTGCGCTTGAAGGAATCGATAAGCTATGTGAGTTCTGGAATAGTATTGGTGCACCAGCGAAACTAGCCGACTACGAGATCGATGAAAGTACCGTAGAGTTAATGGCGGAAAAGACAGTCGTTGCTAGACCAGAATATGGTAACTTTAAGAAGTTAACGAAGGAAGATTCCATAGCTATATTCAAAGCGAGCCTATAATCCGACAAATTATTTCCTGGGTAATAAAAGATGTCGAATAAAATAGAAATAAAAAGAACTAGCCTTATTGATAAACGGCTAGTTCTTCTTTTATCGCTGTACGAATTTTATCAAGACATTCCTCGGGCGTTTTGCCAAAAATACGTCTATTGTTGACAAGTGCATAAGGCTTTACTCGACATAGACCACAAAAAGATAAACAGTCACTCGTTAGTACAGCAACCTCGGGGAACTCTTTCTCCAAGATTTCTTCTATATTTATTGTAGTAATTGTGTTTCCATCACAAATCTCAACGACCACAATACCCATAATAATCACTTTCTTTCACATATAAATGGAATGATTGAATGATAGCATTGCCTGAACATGATTTCAATATTCATGCCTCTTTTTCATTACTGACAAAGCTCATTCGTACCCAACTTCTTTGTTTCCAACGTCTTAGCATTAAGAGTCCTCGTAGCCATTCATCCGCAATAAATCCAATCCAGATTCCAATTAGGCCCAAACCAAGGAAGATTCCAAAGAACCATGCAAATGTTACACTAACTCCCCACATGACTATTATACCAATATACACAGGGAATTTAACGTCACCCGCGGCACGAAGGGAACTAATCATGACGAGGTTAAAGGCTCTACCTGGTTCAAGTGCAATTGTCATTAGTAATAGTACGGTACCTGCTTCAATAATGGACCCATTATCCGTAAAGATGCCCAAGAATGGTTTGGCAACTAAATATACGATTCCAGCAGTTGTAAGAGAGATAAAGATAGAAAGTTTTAAACTCTTCAGTGCGCGCTCATACGCATCTTCAATTTTACCTGCTCCTATCATATGACCAATGAGTATTTGTGTCCCTTGACCGATTGCGATGGAGAATAAAAAGATAAACATCATGATATTTTGCGTATAAACTTTCGTAGTAATGGCAACTGTTCCAAGCTGTGCAACGAAATATGTTATGACCATTTGACTAGCATTATAGGATAGTTGTTCTCCTGCCGATGGTATACCAATTTGAAGTAAGCTTTTAACATGACTCTTTTCGTAACGGAATAAATTTCTAAATTGAAGTTCACCTTCCGTACGCTTAACTAGAAGAATAACCAATGCGATAAATCCGATAAAACGGCTAATTGCAGTAGAATATGCAACTCCCTCTACACCAAGAATAGGGAAGCCAAATGGACCAAATATAACAAAATAATTTCCAATAACATTTAAGATATTCATTCCAATGGTGACCATCATGGTATCTTTTGTATGGCCATAGCTTCTAAGGATTGCGCCCGTTGTCATAATTAGCGCTTGCACAAAGATAAGTCCACCTACTATTTGTATATAAGCAAGTCCTTCACCCATTAACTCTTGTGGTAAATCCATCATTGTTAAGATCGGCTTTGCCCATAAGAATAAGGTTACGCTCAGTAGAAGTGAAAAGATCAAGTTCATACTTAATGCATTAAGAGCAATTTTTCCTGCTGTTTTTGGTTTTTCTGCACCGATGTTTTGGGCAATTAAAACAGCAGCTCCTTGAGCGACAAATCCGAACATGACAATAACAACCGAAAGTATCTGATTCGAAACACCAACTGCAGCAACGGCATTGTCAGAGTACTGACTTAGCATTAAGGTATCCGCATTTCCCATTAACATATGGAGTAAGATTTCAATGGAAATGGGCCAAGTAATTGCAAATAAAGTTAAATTCTTCGTAGTGTTCTGTTTCAAACGATACCCTTCCTTCTAAATTACACAAGTAGAATTAGTTTACAACGGTGGAGCGAAAATAAAAAGAGTTTTTTATCAATATTTTTTCCAAATAGGAAGACTACGAAACTATTGCTTCGTAGTCTGCTTTAAAGGTTATTCTTAAAGTTGGTTCTTGGACCGAGTCCGCAGCCAGTATACACTTCGCTTTCCGCGGGCGGCTGGTGAGCCTCCTCAGAGCTAACGCTCTTGCGGGGTCTCACCTAGGCCTATCCTCCCGCAGGAGTCTACGTGTATACTGGCTGCTCTGAGCATAATTCTAGTCAACCTCTCTTATAAGAGAAATACATTTATTTTCATATTAAAATATCAATGTGATGTTGAATGGCTCTGACTCTTACTATCCGCGTATTCATGTTTATACCATGCGACTAATAAGAACACACCACTTAATAGTAGTAATCCGCTGGTGAAGAAGAATACGGTTGAGATGCCGTAGAAGCCGGCGATAAGTCCTCCGATTGCTGGTCCGATGATATTTCCTAAGAATCGTAGACTGGTATTATAGCCAAGTACTTCCCCTTGCATCGATAGTGGAGCTTCTTGACGAATATATGCGATTCGTAATGGAATAATACCACCAATGGATATTCCTAACAAGAAGCGAACAATAACGAGTTGCCAAATTGAAGTAACGAAGGCTCCTGGTATATAAACAATACCTGCCATAAATAACAGTAAGATGAGGAATTTAATGTAACCATACTGGTCACCTAGTTTTCCCCATTTTCGTGTCATTAATAGATTACCTACACCGGCTGCAGAAAATGCAATACCAGAGAATAATGCAATATTTGCAGGACCGTGAATTTCTTCTACATATAAAGAGAGAATTGGTTGCACACTGAAATGAGCAATTTGCACAAGAGCAGAAATCAACATCACAACAAGTAAAACAGGATGTCTTACAATGTGTAGGATGACTTCTTTTCGTGAATAAGCTTTATGATCTTTATCTTCAGCATGCACTAATCGCTGCTCTTTTACTCCAAATAGAACAATGAGTGCTGATACAATAATAGCGATAGAAACCCATTTAAAGGTAGTGGAATAGCCAAAAGCATCGGCTAATGCTCCGCCTAAGAGCGGACCCATAAGGGATCCAGTAATGCTACCAGTTTGAAGCGTTCCTAATACTCTTCCTGCTATATTTCTAGGTGTTTGTGTCGCAATAAGTGCCTGTGACATCGGAATAAATCCAGTAAAGATTCCCATAAAAAGACGTAAGATAAATAATTGCCAAACATTCGTAGCGAATCCCATTAGGAACACTGAGACACCAATTCCACTAGCAAAGAAGATTAATAGTTTCTTCCGTCCGTATTTATCCCCAACTCTACCCCATAAAGGTGCAAAAATAAAAGCTGCGATAAAGGTTACTAAGAACACCCACCCAGCCCAGTTTTGAACATAAACATCTGAGTATTGACCAAAGGAGTCAATATACAAGGATAGAAAAGGAATAACCATCGTGGTGCTGCCAGCAATAAAAAAGTTAGCAAACCACATAATAACTAAATTACGTTTTACATTGAAGTTTACAGTACTGATCGATATAGCCTTCTTTCTGTTAAATATTTCGTTAGTCTAAATATAATATAACGGATACCGAAATAAATTGGAAGTGTTAATGATTTCCTAGTTAAAAGGTGTTATTTTTTTCATAATGGGTATAATCAAAGTAATAATCTAATATTTTGATAGACAAGTAGTTTGAAATTAAGAGGTGAAGGAGCTGTGAAAATGAAGCATTCTGTAAAAATAGTAACTTATTTTGCGTTGATTCTTAGTTTGTTAGCAGCCTTTGTTATACCAGTGAGTGCTGATGAAGCGATAAATGAAAAGTTAGGCGTTCCAATTGTTGTATACGGGGGGAACTTAACAGATGAGCAAAAAGCACAGACAGAAGAACTCCTAGAAGTTACCAATCCAGAAATGGTAGATGAATATACAGTTACAGGTGAGGATTTAGAAAAGTACATTGGTGGAAACCCAAATTCTAGAATGTTCTCCTCCGCGAAGATTACGATGGAGGAAAAAGGAACAGGTCTCACTGTGTCCATCGTTACGCCAGAGAATATTACAGAAGTAACTAATGAAATGTATGCCAATGCATTATTAACGGCAGGGGTAGAAAATGCGACCGTTGTTGTGGCTTCTCCTGTTAAGGTAACGGGCCATTCCGCATTAACAGGAATTTACAAAGCATACGATGCGGAAGGGGTAGAACTTGACAAGGAGCGAATGAGCCTTGCTAATGAGGAGCTTAATATCGCTACAGAGCTTGTGAAAGATGCTGGTCTGACGAACGAACAAGTTAGTGAATTAATTACACAAATTAAACAAGCCATTGCCGAGCAAAATCCTGCATCGATAGATGATATTGAAAGGATAGTTCAAGAACAGCTGGAAAAGTTGGAGATATCATTGAGTGAAGAAGATCGTCAATTATTAATTAATTTATTTGAGAAAATGCGTAATCTAAACATTGATTTTGATCAAGTGAAAAATCAATTAAATGATATTGCCTCAAAGGTTCAAGATCAACTGGAAGAAATTCTCGCGGATGAGGGCTTTTGGGATAGTGTCGGAAACTTTTTTAAGCAGCTGTTTGATGCGATAGGAAAGTTTTTTGCGAATCTATTTGGTTAATAAATCCATTCTATTAAATAAGGTCTATTTCCCTAATTCATAAATATAATTAGGGGAATAGGCTTTTTTTATTTCTAGTAATCTATATCTTTTGTACCATTTTAAATATACAATAAATTCCTATAAACCAATTATTTCGTTATATTAAAATACATAAATTAGTAGCAATTCATTAAATTTTTTAAAAAAGGGGATGAAAATTTTTTGAATAGGTTGTATAATGATAAAACAAGTTCAAGATTTAGACTGTCTTGAATTGTTAGAACTTTAAAAAATAGGGAGGTCTACAAACATGAAGTTTAAAAAGTGGTCATTACTACTAGTTCTTGTTTTAGCTATGGGCTTATTTCTAACTGCTTGTGGCGATGATGAAGAAGCTAATGGTGGAGATAGCAAAGATCCAGGAACTGAAGAAAACGGAGGCGAAACTGGCGGTACAGAAGATGAAGAAGCCGGTGGCGACTCTGGAGATGTAGAGCAAGTATTAAATGTAAACATTAGAACAGAGCCACCTTCATTACACCCTGGAACAGCAACAGATACAACTTCTGGTGCAATTCTAGACCAAGTATTTGAAGGATTAATGCGTATTAACAATGATGGTGAAGTAGAACCGGCTATGGCTGCAGGTGAGCCTGAGGTTTCTGACGATTTATTAACGTATACATTCACTATCCGTGACGATGCAGTTTGGTCAAATGGTGACCCTGTTACTGCAAATGACTTTGAATTTGCATGGAAATGGGTATTAGACCCTGCTAATGCTGATACTGACTACTCTTATCAGCTATATGTAATTAAAGGAGCTCAAGCTGCGAAAGAAGAAGGCGGCTCATTAGATGATGTTGGTGTGAAAGCTCTAGATGAGAAGACACTAGAAGTTACATTAGCACAACCAACTCCATATTTCTTAGATTTAACAGCTTTCTATACTTACTACCCTGTAAACAAAGCGGTTGCAGAAGCTAATCCTGAGTGGGCACTTGATGCTGGTGACGACTATGTAACAAACGGTCCGTTCACATTAGATACTTGGGAGCACAAAAATAAAGTAGTACTTAAAAAGAATGCTGATTACTGGGATGCAGATACTGTAAAACTGGAAACAGTTAACATGTTCATGGTAGATGATGAAAATACGGCACTAGAAATGTTTAATGCTGGTGAATTGGATTGGGTTGGATCACCTTATGACTCAGTACCATTAGCAGCTATTCCTTCTCTATTAGAAGATGAAACATTAAACATTTCATCTCTTGCTGGTGTTTACTACTATGCATTCAATACAGAAGCAGAACCATTCAACAATGAAAATATCCGTAAAGCATTTGCTTTAGCGATTAACCGTACAGGTATTGTTGAGAACATTACAAAGGGTGGACAACAACCAGCAATGGCTTTAGTTCCTCCATCAATTTTTGAAGAGAACAATGAAGGTTACTTTGCAGATAATGATGTTGAAACTGCAAAAGAACACCTAGAAGCAGGATTAGAAGAGCTTGGTTTGGATGAATTACCACCAATTACTCTTTCTTACAATACAAGTGAAGCACATGCTGTTATTGCACAAGCGGTACAAGATATGTGGATTCAAAACCTTGGTGTTGATGTAACACTTAGTAATGAAGAGTGGAATGTTTACCTAGATTCCATGGGATCTGGCGACTTCCAAGTAGGACGTATGGGTTGGCTTGCAGACTTTAACGATGCCATCAACTTCCTAGAAATTTTCCAAGCAGTTGGTGGAAACAACTACACCAATTGGGAAGATGCTGAGTACCAAGAGTTGCTAGCTGCATCTAGAACTGAAACTGACGCAGCTGCACGTGAACAAATCTTAAAAGATGCAGAAGCAATCTTCATGGATGCTATGCCGATTTCACCAATTTACTTCTACACAAACGTTTGGACTTCTAATGAGAAAGTCAAAGGTATCGAAGTATCTGGACTTGGTGGAGTTCAACTTAAGTGGGCTTACATCGAATAATAATAGTTTGATAGTTTAAAAATGAAGCAAAACCAAGATGGAAAACAGTACTCCTGTTTTCTTATCTTGGTTGCTTCCATTATAGATGATTACCCTTTTGTAACTTGTAAACACAAGGCTTTTCAAGAGATTTAGAGAATAAAAACTTAATAACTACTTTATACATGCAAAAAAGAAACCAATAACTCCTTCTTAGAAATACAGGACAAGAGTATTTCTTTGCATAGACACAGAATGATTATTCTTTTTTCTTGAAAAGGAAAAGGGAAAACAAGGGGTGGAGTGTTTCACCTCTTTTTTTATGTTTGCGAAGAGAAAGTATATTTTCCTTCACGCTTGCATAAGAAAAACTATTAATTGAAATGTAACACTTACATTGGAGGTGTATGGATTGGCAAAGTATATCATGAAGAGAATCGCGTATATACTACTCTCTCTTTACTTAATCATTACAGCGACATTCTTCTTAATGCAAGCTGCACCAGGTAGTCCATTTGCGTCTGAACGTAAAATGACACCTGCACTAGAGAAACAAATGGAAGAAGCATACGGTTTAAATGACCCGATTCATGAACAATACATTGACTATCTCGTTAATGCGATAACATTTGATTTTGGTCCTTCCTTTAAATATGTGGGACAAGATGTAATGGATATTATTTTACGTAGTTTTCCATATTCCATTGTTCTCGGATTAGAGGCCATTTTTATTGCGTTAGGATTAGGGGTTCTTTTTGGGGTATTTGCTGCTCTGAAACATAATAGGTTTGGTGATTATACCGCGATGGTAATCGCCGTCCTGGGGATTTCCGTACCGAGCTTTATCATGGCTACCATTCTGCAATATATTTTTGCTATCCAGTTAGATCTTTTTTCTGTTGCAAGGATGGAAAGCTTCTGGGATACCATTTTACCAGCACTAGCATTAGCAACAACACCACTTGCTTTTATTGCCCGTCTAATGCGCTCAAGTATGCTAGACGTGTTAAGTTCTGACTATATCAAAACTGCAAAATCAAAAGGGATGAGTCAGCGTATTGTTACTTATAAACATGGGCTTAGAAATGCAATGCTACCAGTTATCTCTTATATGGGTCCTTTGGTTGCAGGTATTTTAACAGGAAGCTTTGTCATTGAAAAAATCTTCGGTATCCCTGGACTCGGTAGTGAATTCGTAACGAGTATCACAAACCGTGATTATACCGTTATTATGGGCACGACAGTTTTTTATAGTGTACTTCTTTTAATTAGTATATTAATAGTAGATTTAATTTACGGAATTGTTGATCCGAGAATCAAGATTAATGCTAAAGGTGGTGGGAAGTAATGGCACAACCAAATCTTACAAGCGCAGATTTCGAACCACTGCATATTGACCACGCAGAATCGGAAAAAATCGTCGGTGAAAGTACTTCCTATTGGAAAGATGCTTGGAGACGTTTTCGTAAAAATAAATTAGCTTTGACAGGTATTACTATCTTATTACTATTAGGATTTATGGCTATTTTTGGAGCAGATATTTCAGGAGAAGACTACAGAACGAATGACCTAATGTCAACGAATATAGCACCGTCTGCTGACCATTGGTTTGGAACAGATACGTTAGGACGAGATATATTTGCTAGAACTTGGGATGGAGCAAGAATTTCCCTATTCATCGGGTTAACTGCCGCGTTTCTAGATATCATTATCGGAATTATTTGGGGTGCGGTGTCTGGTTATTTTGGAGGTAGAGTCGACGAGTACATGATGCGTTTCGCTGATATTCTATCCGGTCTACCGTATCTATTAGTTGTAATTCTTCTTATGGTTGTAATGGGTGAAGGGATTTGGACAATGATTATTGCGATGGTCGTAACAGGCTGGATCAATATGGCCAGAATTGTTCGTGGTCAAGTGATGCAGCTGAGATCAGAAGAATATGTTTTAGCCTCTAGGTCTTTAGGGGCAAGTAGTTCACGACTGTTATTTAAGCACCTTGTTCCAAATACACTTGGGCCAATCCTTGTAACGTTAACATTGACTGTACCTAATGCTATTTTTACAGAGGCATTCTTAAGCTTCCTTGGGCTTGGGGTACCAATGCCAGATCCAAGTTGGGGAGTTATGACATCTGAAGCGCTAGGAGCTTTACAGTATTATCCGTATCAGCTCTTCTTCCCAGCATTCTTTATTTGTTTAACGATGCTTGCATTTAACGTTATTGGTGACGGTCTTCGTGACGCGCTAGATCCGAAAGAGCGGAAATAAGGAGGGGAAGATACGAAAATGAAAAAAGTACTTAGTGTAAATAACCTTTCTGTATCCTTTGATACCTATCGTTCAGAAGTAAAAGCTGTCCGTGACGTATCGTTTGATTTACATGAACAAGAGACACTTGCAATCGTTGGAGAATCTGGTTCGGGAAAGAGTGTAACAGCCCAATCTATCATGCGTTTGGTTCCTATGCCACCAGGAAAGTTTGTTGGAGGCTCCATTATATTTAATGATGAGGACCTGACCGAGAAGTCTGAGAAGCAAATGGAAAGCATTCGCGGGAAAGATATCGGGATGATTTTCCAAGACCCAATGACTTCATTGAATCCAACGATGACGATAGGTAAGCAAATAGCAGAAGGATTAATCAAGCACCAAAATATGTCTAAAAATGATGCCCATGTAAGAGGGGTAGAATTATTAAAATTAGTAGGTATTCCTAATCCAGAAAAACGGATCAAACAATATCCACATGAGTTTTCTGGTGGTATGCGTCAACGTGCTATGATTGCGATTGCTTTAGCGTGTAATCCTAAAGTTTTGATTGCGGATGAACCAACAACTGCACTTGATGTAACAATCCAAGCCCAAATTCTAGATTTAATGCGAGAATTACAAAAAGAAACCGGAACGGCTATTATCTTGATAACACATGACTTAGGTGTAGTGGCGAATACTGCACACCGTGTAGCAGTAATGTATGGTGGTAAAATTGTTGAGACAGGTTCCGTAGATGAAATATTTTATAACCCGAAACACCCATATACGTGGGGGTTATTAGGCTCGATGCCAAAGTTAGATAATCATGGTGAAGAATTAAAAGCGATACCTGGTTCGCCGCCAGACTTAGCTGATCCGCCGAAAGGATGCCCGTTTGCGGCTCGTTGTCCATATGTCATGAAAGCATGTGGAGAGCATATGCCAGCATATTACGAGTCATCTGAGACACAAAAAACAGCTTGTTGGCTATTAGATGAACGAGCACCTAAGGTAGAACCACCAGAATTCATTAATGTAGGAGGTTCGAAAGTCCATGGCTAAGACAAAAGAAACATTATTAGAAATTAAAGATTTAAAAAGACATTTTAGAGTGGACCGTAAAAATGTCCTAAAGGCTGTTGACGGGCTATCATTTGAAATCTATCAAGGTGAAACATTTGGGCTTGTAGGTGAATCTGGTTGTGGTAAATCAACAGCTGGTAGAACGATTATGGGTCTTTATCAAGCATCTGGTGGAGAGGTTACCTTTAAGGGTACAAGTGTACATGGGAAAAGGTCAAAGAAAGCATTAAAAGAAACTACCCGTCGGATGCAAATGATATTCCAGGATCCTTATGCTTCATTAAACCCACGAATGACCGTAAAGGATATCATTGCAGAAGGTATTGATATTCATGGCCTAGCTAAAACAAAGAAAGAACGTGAAGACAGGGTTATTGAATTGTTGGAGACGGTTGGATTAAATGCAGAACATAGAAATCGTTATCCGCATGAATTCAGTGGTGGTCAACGTCAACGAATTGGTATTGCACGGGCACTAGCTGTGGATCCCGACTTTATCGTAGCGGATGAACCGATATCCGCATTAGATGTATCCATCCAGGCGCAGGTAGTAAACTTATTGAAAAAGCTGCAAAAGGAAAGAGGGTTAACCTACCTCTTCATTGCACACGACCTATCCATGGTAAAACATATTAGTGATCGTGTTGGAGTAATGTACTTAGGTAATATGGTTGAGATAGCTACAAGTGAGGGATTATATGAAGAGCCTTTACATCCTTACACACAGGCATTACTAAGTGCAATTCCTATGGCAGATCCGCAGGTAGAACGTTCGAGAGAGAGAATTATCCTTGAAGGGGACGTACCAAGTCCAATAAATCCTCCTAGTGGATGTCCTTTCCGTACAAGATGTCCGATGGCGATGGAAATCTGCTCTAGAGCAGTGCCGGAATTTAAGGAACATAAACCAGATCATTGGGTAGCGTGTCATTTATATGGAGAAACAAGTAACTAACATAGTAAAGCTTGTAGGGAAATTAATATTTTTCTCTACAAGCTTTTTGTTTTTCATTGACTTATATTAGTTTCAATTTAGTTTTATATCCAATAGTATATTAAAAGAATAAACAAAAAGATAAGAACTAATGCAATCGCCTGGAAACGAATTAAATGATAGAATCGTTCATTTGTCTTTTCAGAAGGCAGGGGTAATTCTTTCCATTCATCTAGATAATCCCTCCGAAACATCACACTACGGAATCTTCTAAATGAAAAAGTAACCCCGTCATAAAATCCTCCTTTTACTGTGTAGAGGAATAATGTGAGAGTTAAGTATCCCAAAGTCAAATAGAAAAGGGAATTTACATAGTTGACTAAATTATATTGCTCAGAAGTAGTGAAAAATAGGAATAGAGTTAGAATTATATTACAAAATAAGAGTATCCAGTATCGTTTGTTTGTCATTTGATCACCTGAAATTCGGATAGTTAATAAAAGTATTCCCACAATACAACAGGAACTTTCTTATTATAGCACATCCAAGTTTTAAGAAACCTTCTATATAACGACAGTATTTATTGATATCTGCAATGGACAAAACTTAGTAGGTTTAGATACCGGATTGCTTGTAGAGTGCATTAGAATCAAACCTGGTAAAAAATGGTGCCGATTTTTGTCGGAATGCCGTTGTAATTAAATACAATTTGGCGTATAATTACCCGTATTCTGTAATATGAGTTTAGCTTCTATAACCGAAATTTTCGGAAAAAATCAACTTTGGGAGGTCATAATATGAAGCTGAAAAAATTATCACTATTATTAGTATTTGGACTAATGGTAGCTGTATTAGTAGCTTGTGGTGGTAGTGATTCTGGTACACAAGGCGGAGGGACTGACACAGAATCTGCTGATGGAGAAAAGGTTTTAAACTTTATTAATGGTGATGCCATTCCATCAATGGACCCGTCACTAGCAACAGATACTTATGCTTTCCAATTCTTAGGCGAATCGATGGAAGGTCTATATCGTTTAGATAAAGATGCAAACCCTGTTGAAGGTATTGCAATCGATCATGAAGTAAGTGAAGATGCATTAACATGGACGTTTAAATTACGTGAAGATGCTGTATGGTCGAATGGAGACCCTGTAACAGCACACGACTTTGTATATGCATGGCAACGTGCAGTAGATCCAGCAACTGGTTCAGAGTATGGTCCATATATGATGGGCGGCGTTATTAAAAACGCAACTGAAGTTAACACTGGAGATGTTCCAGTAGAAGAACTTGGAGTAACTGCTCCAGATGACTATACACTAGTTGTCGAGCTAGAAAATCCAACTCCTTACTTCTTATCTTTAACAACATTCGGTACGTTCTTACCATTAAATCAAACGTTTGTTGAAGAACAAGGTGATAGCTTTGCAACAAGCACGGATACACTTGTATTCAATGGTCCATTTACTTTAGAAAATTGGAAAAGTACTTCTACAGAATGGTCACTAGTTAAGAATGAAGATTACTGGGATGCAGAAACTGTACAATTAGATAAGGTTAATTTTACAGTAGTTAAGGATGCACAAACGAAAGTAAACTTGTATGAAACTGGTAAAGTAGATCGTACAGACCTTACGTCTGACCTGGTTGATCAATATGCATCACATCCAGATTATATGATTCAGCCAGAAACTAGTGTTTTCTATCTTAAAATGAATCAAACAAGAAACGAAGCATTAGCTAATAAAAATATTCGTGCTGCAATCGCTAAAGCATACAATAAAGAAGCTATCGTAAACGAAATTCTTAACAATGGTTCCGTTGCAGCAAATGGTTTAGTGCCAGCTGATTTCGCTCCAATGCCAGAATCTGGTGAAGACTTCCGTGAAGTAAGTGGTGACCTTGTCACTTATGATGTAGAAGCTGCAAAAGAATATTGGGCTAAAGGTTTAGAAGAGCTAGGTGTTGATTCTATTGAACTTGAACTTCTAGGTGATGATAGTGAATCAGCATTGACAATGAATGAATATTTAGCAAATCAATTATCTACAAACTTACCTGGTTTATCAGTGACATTGAGAAATGTACCATTTGAACAACGTTTAGATGCTGATACAAACATGGATTATGACCTACAAGTTTCTGGGTGGGGTCCTGACTACCTTGATCCAAACACCTACTTAAACCTATGGGTAACAGATGGTGGAAACAACAAGATGGGTTATTCCAATCCAGAATTTGATACGTTAATCGAAGAAGCGGCAACAACATTAGCTACGGATAATGTTGCGCGATATGAAAACTTCTTAGAAGCAGAAAAAATTCTAATGGAAGATGCAGCAATTGCGCCTATTTATCAACGAGCTAAAGCATATCTAGTTTCGCCAAAAGTTGAAGGTGTTTATTATAATGCATTTGGATTTGACTGGGAATTTAAATGGGCTAGTGTTGGCTCAGCAGAATAACCAGAAATAAAATTCTTATTTTCTAAAATAATTAACAAGAGAGTGTGTACCCTAAAGGTATTATACTCTCTTGTTCGCTTTTAAAGGAAAAATCTTATAATAATGAACATTACTCATTTTTGAAAATAACTATAAAATTTGGGAGGTGCGAGAATGGTTCGTTATATTGGGCGTAGAGTCTTCTATATGTTAATAACATTATTTGTTATTGCTACCTTGTCTTTCTTTCTCATGAAAATGCTACCGGGAAGTCCGTTGAATGCGGAAGATAAATTATCTGAAGAACAAAAGGCAATCGTTTTAGAAAAATATGGCTTAAATGATCCGGTGCCAATTCAATATGTCAAATATCTTGGTGGTCTCGTCCAAGGAGATTTAGGGATATCATTTAAGTTTAGCAATTATCCAGTAACAGAAATCTTACTAGATAGAATGGGACCATCTGCGCAATTAGGTTTTCAAGCCTTACTAGTTGGAACGATATTAGGTGTTTTATTTGGGCTTATTGCAGCGATTTCCCACAATGGTTTCCTTGATTACACCTCAACGATCATCGCTGTATTAGGTACGTCAATCCCCAACTTTGTGTTTGCGGCATTACTGCAAATTGTCTTTGCGGTAAATCTAGGCTGGTTCCCTGTAGCATTGTGGGGAGAATTTGAACATACGGTCTTACCAACTATTGCCTTAATGATTTTCCCAATGGCTACTGCTGCGCGTTTTGTCCGCACGGAAATGGTGGAAGTAATGGGCTCTAGTTATATTACAACGGCAAGAGCAAAAGGGATTAGTGAACCCGCTATTGTATTTAAACATGGGTTCCGTAACTCATTGATTCCATTAATAACTGTTATTGGACCACTTGCTGTCAGTATGTTAACTGGTTCCATGGTTATTGAACAAATTTTTGCTATCCCTGGGATTGGTGAACAATTTGTTAATTCCGTTTTTGCTAATGACTATCCTACAATCATGGGAACGACATTACTATTTGCATTTTTATTTGTCGTCATTATCTTAATAATCGACCTCCTATATGGATTGATTGATCCAAGAATTAGGATTAGTGGAGGGAAGAGCTAGTATGGAAATGAATAACAAAAATAATATACCAAAAGAACTGCTAGTCCCAATGAAACAGCGTGAAGATACTAGTGAGGAAATTTCTCGTCCGAGCAGGACATTTGGGCAAAATGCAAGAAGAACATTTTTTAAAAACAAACTTGCTGTTGTCAGTTTAATTATCTTAGTTATCATAATTCTGATGAGTGCATTTGGGCCATCAATGAATCAATATGGACTAGATGATCAAGACCTATCTCGTGCGAAAATGCCTGCACGTGTTCCGGTATTAGAAAATATATCATGGTTAGGCTTGGATGGGACATTGAGTGATAACTTTAAAGGAAATACTGTAGAACAAGCGACGTTAAAAGGTGTTTCAAGATATGATAATGCAGAAGAATTCATTGATATTGAAGTAATCGATGAAGGTGATGGTTCGAGAAATTCTGCGGAAGTAAAAGCAACCTATCGTATATATGAAGCAAAAGAGATGACGGATCAGTATTTCTGGTTAGGTACGGATACGTTAGGCCGTGATCAATGGACTCGTATTTGGCTTGGTACGCGGGTGTCGCTACAAATCGCTTTCTATGCTGCTCTTATCAGTCTAATCATTGGTGTAGCCTATGGTGGTATTGCAGGCTTCTATGGTGGTAAAGTCGATGATGTCATGATGCGTATTTTAGAAGTTTTGATTGGAATACCAAACCTCGTTATTATTTTGTTAATGATGTTAGTGCTTAATCCTGGTATCACTTCTATTGTTATAGCCTTAACCATCACCGGATGGACAGGGATGGCACGTATTGTTCGTGGGGAAGTCATGAAACAGAAGAATCAAGAATATGTACTTGCTGCCCGGACATTGGGAAGAAGTAATTGGAAAATAATCATGAAACACTTATTACCAAACATTAGTGGGATTATAATAATTAATACAATGTTTACGATTCCTGATGCCATATTCTTTGAAGCATTCTTGAGCTTTATCGGACTGGGAATTACTCCGCCAGAAGCTTCACTCGGTGCCTTAATCAGTACTGGGTTTAAAAGTATTATGCTTTATCCGTATTTATTGATTTTCCCAGCAATTTTAATTTCATTAATTATGATTGCATTTAACTTGATCGGTGATGGACTACGCGATGCATTTGATCCGAAAATGCATAAATAATAAAGGTAGGTGTTTTTAAATGAGTAAATTATTAGAAGTGAAAGACTTAAGGGTATCATTTAACACCTACAATGGCGAGGTACAAGCCGTTCGAGGTGTTAACTTTGAATTAAATAAAGGGGAGACACTAGCAATTGTTGGTGAATCGGGTTCAGGGAAATCCGTAACCACTTCTGCGTTAATGGGGCTTCTTCCCAAACCACAAGCGATGATAAAAACAGGTGAAATACTGTTTGAAGGACAAGACATAGTAAAGAAATCTAATAAAGAAATGCAAAAAATAAGAGGAAAAGATATATCCATGGTATTCCAGGATCCAATGTCATCGTTGAATCCGACGATGAAAGTTGGAAACCAGATTATGGAAGGTCTAATAAAACATCAACATATGAATCGCACGGATGCTAAGAAAAAGGCATTGGAACTATTAGATCAAGTTGGAATTCCTCATCCTGATGTTAGATTACATCAATACCCCCATCAATTCTCTGGTGGGATGCGTCAACGTGTTGTTATTGCAATTGCGCTAGCTTGTAACCCAAAAATATTAATTGCAGATGAACCAACAACAGCGCTAGATGTAACGATTCAGGCACAAATATTGGAATTGATGAAAGAAATTCAACGAGAATCCGATAGTGCTATTGTCTTTATCACACATGACTTAGGAGTTGTAGCGAATGTAGCAGATCGTGTTGCTGTTATGTACGCAGGTAAGATTATAGAAACAGGAACTGTAGATGACATCTTCTATAATGCGAAACACCCTTATACATGGGGATTACTCGGTTCCATGCCAACTCCAGATAGTGATGATGAGGAACTTTTCGCAATTCCTGGAAGTCCTCCAGATATGTCGAACCCGCCAAAAGGTGATGCTTTTGCACCACGAAACAAGTTTGCATTAGAAATTGATACCGTTATGGAGCCGCCGATGTTTAAGGTCTCCGATACCCATTATGCTGCGACTTGGTTGCTCCATGAAGATGCACCAAAAATTGAGCCACCTGATTCCGTGAAGAAACGCATGCAAGGATTTGCGAGAACAAGGGGTGACAAATAATGGAGCAGAAAAAATTATTAGAAGTTAAAAACTTGAAAAAGCATTTTAAAGTAGGACGAAATAAAATTGTTAAAGCAGTTGACGATGTCTCCTTTGATATCTATGAAGGGGAAACGTTTGGACTTGTTGGGGAATCCGGAAGTGGGAAATCCACAACAGGTAGAACGATTATTCGTCTTTACGATGCAACAGATGGACAAGTTTTGTTTAATGGGGAAAACGTTCACGGGAAGAAGTCTAAACAGGAATTACTAAAGTTTAATCGAAATATGCAGATGATTTTTCAAGACCCATCTTCTTCACTTAATCCAAGAATGACCGTGTTGGACATTATTGCGGAAGGCTTGGATACACACCATTTAGTGAAAGATAAAGCAGAACGCAAAGCGCGTGTGGAAGAATTGCTTGAAGTAGTAGGACTGAATAAATCACATGCGAATCGTTTTCCGCATGAATTTAGTGGTGGACAACGACAACGGATTGGGATTGCAAGAGCGTTAGCGGTAGAACCATCATTCATTATTGCCGATGAACCGATCTCCGCACTAGATGTATCTATTCAAGCCCAGGTTGTCAACTTGTTGAAGAAGCTACAAAAGGATCGTGGGTTAACGTATTTATTTATCGCTCATGATCTATCGATGGTGAAATATATTAGTGATCGAATTGGGATTATGTATTTAGGACATTTAGTAGAAGTTGCAGATAGCGATGAAATATTCAACAATCCACTCCATCCTTATACGAAGTCATTATTATCGGCAATTCCATTACCAGACCCAGAATATGAGCGTACACGAAAACGTATTTCCTATGATCCAACTGTTCACGATACAAGTGAAGAACCGAAGCTCCGTGAAATCGGCCCAAGGCACTGGGTTCGTTGTACGTCAAAAGAATTGGAACAGTATAAGATAGAATTAGATAAATAATGTAATAAGTATAGTGGGTAAAGTCATCGATCGATGAATTTACCCACTATTTTTCTTTTTAGAGTAACAGTGTAAAGTGAAAGGAAGCTCGACCAAACCTCAATGATACGAGACCGAAAATTAAACTGAGGTGGTACATAACTCAATATTAGCCCCGGAAATATACGGAGACTCCTTGAAAAAGAAGACCGCTTTTTCTGCGTGCGATGAGTCGCTGCCGAAGCGTTCCTTGTCCTGTGGGGGGATAGGTTTTATGAACTAATAAAAATGTTCGGTTCGGTTTTACCTTAGATAGAAAAACTTCAGTCCGAATATTTTTTTCTTATATAAGAAAGGTGTCAGCCCTTGATTGCTTTCCCTCAGGATTTAGCGAAACCTCAATATTTGAAACACCCTCAATATAATATTGATATGTTAAACTTTAAAAATAGTATGAAAATACAATTATTTAGCGACACTAAATATTTAAAATTTTTTAACAGATTAATATTATTACAATTTAATTGTAAACAAATAACAAATTAAAAAATTAATTTAATTCCTCAGAAACATTGATAAATCAATATTTTCACAGTTACAACAAAACAGAAAGTAACAATTTTATAAATTTTATTGAAGATAGGGGGTGACATTCATGGGAATATAGTAGTATAATTATTTTCATCACGTAATTCCAATAACACTAAATTGTCAGAATAATTTAAACAATAATAAGAATACCGTGTCTCATAAAAACTATAAAAACGTACACCCTAAAAAGGCGTTATGTCTTGGGCCTACAATACTAAATAGGGGGATTTAGAAATGGCTGAAAAGCTTCTCGATATTAAAAATCTAACGACATCATTTCGTATAAAAGATGACTACCATGCAGCGGTAGATAATTTATCATTAACCGTGAATAAAAATGAAGTTCTTGCAATCGTTGGAGAATCCGGCTGTGGTAAGAGTGCACTTGCTTTCTCCATTATGGGTCTTCATACTCGTGCGAAAATTGAAGGGGATATCCTGTATAAAGGAAACAATATTGCTAAAATGTCACCTTCCGAATTAAACAAAGTCCGTGGTAATGATCTAGGAATGATCTTCCAAGATCCATTAACTTCCCTAAATCCACTTATGGAAGTAGGCGAACAAATCGGAGAAACATTATACCTTCACAATAAAAACATGTCTAAAAATGCGCGTCGTGAAAAAGTATTAGATTTGCTAAATAAAGTTGGTATACCTCGTGCGGAGCATGTCATTAATCAGTTCCCACATGAATTATCAGGTGGTATGCGCCAGCGTGTAATGATCGCGATGGCAATTGCAAATAAACCTGAATTACTTATTGCAGATGAACCAACAACTGCACTAGATGTTACCATTCAATCTCAAATATTAGATTTAATTAATAAGCTTAAAGATGAAATGGACTCTGGTATTGTCTTAATTACTCATGACTTAGGTGTAGTTGCTGAAATGGCTGACCGAGTTGCTGTTATGTATGCCGGACAAATTGTAGAAGTCGCGGATGTGAAGACACTATTCGAAAGCCCATTACATCCTTATACTCGCTCATTATTAAATTCTGTACCAAACGCTAATACGGAACAAGATGAATTACACGTAATTCAAGGTATTGTTCCTTCGCTACAGAATCTACCAAGAGAAGGGTGTCGCTTTGGTGCTCGTATTCCTTGGATAGATGAATCTGCACATGAAAAACATCCAGAACTAAAAGAAGTAGCACCAGGGCATCAGGTGCGTTGTACTTGCTACAAGCACTTCAGCTTCCCTGATGAAAGCAAGGAGGAACAACATGTCTTATCTTGAGGTTAACGATTTAAAAGTTCACTTCCCAATCAAGGGTGGAGTATTTGGTAGAACAGTTGGCCATATTAAAGCGGTTGACGGGGTATCGTTTTCATTAGAAAAAGGAAAAACATACGGCTTAGTTGGAGAATCTGGATCAGGTAAAACAACTACAGGTAGAGCGATTATTGGTCTAAACAATATCACCTCTGGAAAAGTTATGTTTGATGGAAAAGAAATTACGAATATGAGACGCGCAAAATCAGATGCACGTAAAAATATTCAAATGATTTTCCAAGATCCTTATTCATCTTTAAACCCTAAGAAACGTGTGGTAGATATCGTATCGGAACCATTACGTAACTTTGAAAACCTAACACGTAAAGAAGAGCGTAAGAGAGTTCAAGAATTATTAGAACTTGTAGGATTGAGTCCTGAAAGTATCTTGAAGTATCCACATGAATTCTCAGGTGGACAACGTCAACGTATCGGTATTGCTAGAGCGATTGCACTAAAACCTAAACTCATCATTGCCGATGAGCCAGTTTCAGCACTTGACGTATCTGTTCAAGCACAAGTACTGAACTTTATGAAGGAAATTCAAAAAGAACTTGATTTAACCTATCTATTTATTAGCCATGACTTAGGAGTAATCAAACACATGTGTGACGAGATCGGTATTATGTACAAAGGTCGCTATGTGGAAGAAGGAACTGCGGAAGATATCTTTAATGACCCTCAACACATTTATACAAAACGTTTAGTTGCGGCAATTCCTGATATCGATCCGAATAAACGTGAAGAAAAACGTAAATTCCGTGAAGAGGTAAAAGTGGAATATGATCAGTCCTATAATGATTACTTTGATGAAGAAGGTTTAGCCTATAAACTACAGCCAGTTTCTGATACACATCTAGTGGCTTTACCGGAGAAAGGTTGATAATATGTGGAAATTTACATTACGACGTACACTAATAATGATTCCTCAATTAATTGTTCTTAGTATTCTAATATTCGTACTTGCACAATTAATGCCTGGGGATGCTTTATCTGGACAAGTTGGACCAGATGTTGACCCGAAACGTCTTGATGAAATTCGTGAACAAATGGGTTGGAATGACCCATGGCATGAACAATATGGTCGTTGGGTAGGTGGAATCCTACAAGGGGATTTCGGAGACTCGTATCGATTTAAAATACCAGTATCAGAGTTAATCGGTCAACGTATTGTGAACTCATTTTGGTTATCAGTTGCAACATTAATTCTATCGTACCTAATTGCTATTCCTCTAGGGATTACAAGTGGTCGTTACAATGATTCATGGCGCGATCAATTAATTACAGGTTATTCCTATATTGGATTTGCAACGCCATTATTTATTTTTGCACTAGTTATGCTTTGGTTATTTGGTTTCACATTACAGTGGTTCCCAACCAGTGGTAGTGTAACGCCAGGTCTTGAACCAGGTACCTTTGAGTACGTTATGAGTAAACTATATCACCTGTTATTACCTGCGCTATCAACAGCACTAATTACAACGTATGGTACCATTCAATATTTACGAAATGAAATAGTCGATACTAAACAAAAAGATTTCATTATTACTGCACGTGCAAAAGGTGCTTCGGAATCAAGAGTATATAATCGACATATTTTACGAAACTCACTATTACCAATTGCAGCGTTTTTTGGATTTGAAATCACGAATCTAATTGGTGGATCTATCTTCATTGAGAACATTTTTGGTTATCCAGGAATGGGACAACTACTAGTAGAATCCATTACACTACGTGACTACACCGTATTAACAGCTACGACATTACTATTTGGTGTTGCGTCAATACTAGGTGCTCTATTATCCGATATCATCTTAAGTATTGTCGATCCAAGAATTCGTATTAAATAAAATTTAGGTAAACAGTGAGGTGAGATAAATGGAAAACAAAGCAGAAGAAGTAAAAACAAATCAACCGATAAAAAGTCCCTCGGGCTTTAACATAATTTGGCGTGAGATCGTTCGAGATAAACTTGCATTATTATCTTTAGCCTTTCTAATACTAATAATTGCTTTTGTATATGGTATAGCACTTTTCTTAGACCAAAAAGAAATTGTAAAGGTAGACCTGTTCTCCATCTATGAACCACCTGGTGAAGAGTTCCTATTAGGTACAGATTATGGTGGCCGTGATGTATTTGGACAATTAATTATTGGTACTAGAAACTCTCTAACTATCGCGTTACTCGTTACATTATTAACCGGAATAATTGGTGTTGCATATGGAGTAATCTCAGGCTACTTTGGTGGTCACATCGATAACATTATGATGCGTATTTTAGATTTCTTTATGATCTTACCATTTACAATGATCGTAATTGCTTTCGTGGCAATTGTTCCGAAATATAACACGATAACATTCTCGCTTATTATGACAGCATTCCTATGGATGGGAATCGCCCGTTTGATTAGATCAAAGGCATTACAAGAAAAAGAACTTGATTATATTCAAGCTTCTAAAACACTTGGAAGCTCGAATTTCAAGATTATCTTTACACAGTTGTTACCAAACTGTAGCTCATTAATTATTGTAACAATGACACTAAACCTAGCAGCGAATATTGGTCTTGAATCTGGACTTTCTTTCTTAGGATTCGGTTTCCCAGAAAGCACACCAAGTTTAGGGACATTGCTAAGCTATGCTAGAAATCCACAAGTTCTTGAATATAGATGGTGGATCTGGGTACCTGCATCTCTAATGATTCTTCTACTTATGCTATCCGTGAACAACATCGGACAAGCACTAAAACGAGCAGGAGATGCTAGACAAAGAAGAGGTTAATAAACACAAAAATGTACGGGGAGTAGGTCTCCCTGTACAATGAAAATTTTGATTATTGCTACTAAACATCCAATGATGTTTTAGTATATAATCTTGGCCGCGCCAAACGAATGGCCAAGAAAAAGATTACACAAAATAGGGAGGCAACAAAGATGAGAAAGACAAGCAAATGGCTTTTAGCTCTTATGCTAGTATTATTGCTTGCACTTGCTGCATGCGGTGGCGATAGCGATAATGAGTCTTCTTCTGATAAAGAAGGAGATAAAACAGAAGATACAAACTCAGGCGAAAATACTGAGGCAAATGAAGATGGAATCTTCAACATTGAAGATTTCAGCATGACATCAACAAATGCTGGTGATGCACTTGAAGATGGATCATTAACTTACGGTATCGTTTCTGATACTGTATTAGAAGGTACTTTTAACTTTAACTTCTACTCAGCTGCACCTGACTATGAAGTAATCGCTTGGTTCGATGAGCCTTTATTCGATTCAGATGCTAACTATGCTTACACTCAAGATGGCGCTGCTACTTGGGAAGTAGATGAAACTGGTACAGTTTACACACTAAAAATTAAAGATGGCGTAAACTGGCATGATGGTAACCCTGTAACTGCTGAAGACTGGGCATTCGCTCATTATGTTATTGGACATCCAGACTATATCGGTATCCGTTACGGAGCTGATTTTGAAAACGTAGTTGGTATGACTGAATACCATGCTGGTGAAACAGATACAATTTCTGGTATTGAAGTAATTGACGAAAAAACACTTCAAATTACGTATAAAGAAGGCGGCCCTTCTCAAATCACTGGAGGAATCTGGCCTTACGCTTTACCGAAACATATCTTCGGTGAAATGGAAGTTGCTGAAATGATGGAATCTGATGCAGTTCGTAAAAACCCAATCGGATTCGGTCCTTATGTTGTTGAATCAGTTGTACCTGGTGAGTCTGTTGTTCTAACAAGAAACGAAGACTACTGGAGAGGTAAACCTGCATTAGAAAAAGTAACAGTTAAAGTTGTTTCATCTGCAACTGTTGTTCAAGAATTAGAAACTGGTGGCGTAGACTTAGTTGATAGTTTCCCAACAGATCAATTCTTAGATAACTCTGATATGTCTAATGTTGAATTCTTAGGAGCAGTAGATGCTGCTTACACTTACATTGGATTTAAACTTGGTACTTGGAATGCTGAAACTGGTCAAGTTGAAGTAGATCCAAATGCTAAAATGGCTGACGTAAATCTACGTCGTGCTATGTGGTATGCTGTTGACAACAACGCTGTTGGAGATAACTTCTACAATGGTTTACGTTGGAACGCTACTACATTAATTATTCCATTCTTCCCTGAGTATCATAATGCTGATATTGAAACACCAACATATGATCCAGAAGAAGCAAACCGTATTCTTGATGAAGCTGGATATGAAGATGTTGATGGCGATGGTTTCCGTGAAAACCTTGAAGGTGAAGAGTTAGTAATTAACTTTGCATCTATGTCAGGTGGAGAAACTGCTGAACCATTAGCACAATACTACATCCAATCTTGGGAAGCAATTGGTCTTAAAGTAGAACTAGTTGATGGTCGTCTACTTGAGTTCAACTCATTCTATGATCGTCTAGAAGCAGATGATCCTGCTTATGACATCTACCAAGGTGCTTGGGGAACTGGTACTGACGTTAACCCTGCTGGTATTTTCGCAGGTAACTCACCAGCTAACTACCCACGTTGGACTAACGAAGAAAACGATCAGCTTCTTGCTGAAGGTTCTTCTATGAAAGCAATGGATACTGAGTATCGTAAAGAAGTTTATGACAAGTGGCAACAATTAATGGTTGATAACATTCCTATGTTCCCAACTCTATACCGTTCAGTAATTGTTCCAGTGAACAACCGTGTAGTTAACTACACACTTGACCCACAATCTGACCTTCACCGTTACGAGATCGGTGTAACAGAAGCTGAGTCAGTAGTAGCTGAATAATACTGTTTAAAAGAAGAGGCCTTTGGCTTCTTCTTTTTTTATGCTTCTTTATACCTAGTATCATTCATCCCATAACCCCCTAAAAAACTCTCTTATCTAGCCAGTAAATAATATAACTACAATCTAATTTTAAATTCCAATAAAATAAGCAATGAAAGCGGTCTATAGTAGTAATAATAGAACCAATTATCTAAAAAGTTTTAATAAAAAGTTTAAAAAAAGCTTGTTAAAACTCAGAAAATAATATATACTTTAAAAAAATCAAATATATATTACAGTTTTATTACGAAAGTAGTTTAAAAGACTAATTTATGTAATGAAACCAACATATAATTTTTTGAAAATTAAAATTTATAACTAATGATAGGGCAGACACTTACTAGATTAATAACACCACGAAACTTCTGCTCTTTAATATGCTTGAAAAGAAATAAATGCCTAGATTTGATAGTGAATTTATATATAAAATATTTGTAATTTTTAGTTAGGGGGATTATTTTGGCAGAGAAATTATTAGAAATCCAAAATCTTAAAACTTCTTTCCGTATAAGAGATGATTATTTCGCAGCGGTTGATGATGTAACACTTACGGTGAATAAAAACGAAGTGTTAGCAATTGTAGGTGAATCTGGATGTGGTAAGAGTGCTCTTGCATTCTCTATTATGGGTTTACATAACCGTGCAAAAATAGAAGGAAATATATTATTTAAGGATGAAGATATTGCAAATATTGCTCCTTCTAAATTAAATAAATTACGTGGTAATAAAATGGGGATGATTTTCCAAGATCCGTTAACGGCACTAAATCCTTTAATGGAAATTGGAGATCAAATTGGTGAAGCTTTACTGTTACATAACAAAGAATTATCGAAGTCAAAACGAAAAGAACGAGTAATTGAATTGCTAAATAAGGTTGGTATCCCTCGTCCGGAATATGTGTATGAGCAATTCCCACATGAGTTATCTGGTGGAATGAGACAAAGGGTCATTATCGCTATCGCAATAGCAAATAAGCCAGACTTATTAATCGCGGATGAGCCAACAACTGCACTAGATGTAACGATTCAATCACAGATATTAGATTTAATTAAGGATCTAAAGGATGAGATGGATTCAGGTATCGTACTAATTACCCATGACCTAGGAGTCGTAGCAGAGATGGCTGATAGAGTAGCGGTAATGTATGCGGGACAAATCGTGGAATTAGCTGATGTAGATACACTATTTGAAGAACCTTTACATCCGTATACTCGTTCATTATTTAATTCCATTCCAAATACAGCTGAAAAACAAGATAAATTACATGTAATACAAGGTATTGTACCTTCTTTACAAAATCTACCACGTGAAGGATGTCGCTTTGCTCCTAGAATTCCGTGGATAGATAATTCCGCTCATGAAGCACATCCAGAACTTCATGAAGTAAAACCAGGACATTTTGTACGCTGTACTTGTTATAAACATTTTAGTTTCCCGGAACATAGTAAGGAGGAACAGCAGCATGGGGTTTCTTAAAGTAGAAGATTTAAAAGTTCACTTTCCAATTAAAGGTGGCCTATTTGGAAGAACAGTAGGAAATGTAAAAGCAGTAGATGGTGTCTCCTTTAATTTAGAAAAAGGGAAAACCTATGGATTAGTTGGAGAATCTGGTTCCGGTAAATCAACAACAGGTAGAGCAATTATTGGCTTAAACCATATTACTTCTGGAAAAGTGTTGTTTGAAGATAAGGACATTACGGGAGTAAGACGTGCAAAAACTGATATTAGAAAAGATATTCAGATGATTTTTCAAGATCCTTATTCATCACTAAATTCCAAGAAGAGGGTTATTGATTTAGTTGCTGAGCCTCTAAGAAACTTTGAAAAGATGACTAGAAAAGAAGAAAGGATTAGAGTCCAGGAGTTATTAGAATTAGTTGGACTAAACCCTGAAAGTGTACTTAAGTACCCACATGAATTCTCTGGTGGGCAACGCCAACGTATTGGTATTGCTAGAGCGGTTGCTTTAAAACCAAAACTAATCATTGCAGATGAACCAGTATCAGCACTAGATGTTTCGGTTCAGGCGCAAGTATTAAACTTCATGAAGGAAATCCAGAATGAATTGGATTTAACCTATTTGTTCATTAGTCACGATTTAGGTGTTATAAAACACATGTGTGATCAAATTGGCATTATGTATAAAGGCCGTTTTGTAGAAGAGGGGACATCACAAGAAATCTTTAATGATCCGCAACATATTTACACGAAACGTCTAGTTGCAGCAATACCGGAAATTGATCCGAAAAAACGTGAAGATCTAAAGAGGTTCCGACAAGAAGTCAATACAGAATATGAACAAGCCTACAATGATTATTTTGATGAGGAAGGTTTAGCTTATGGGCTAAAGCCTATATCCGATACGCATTTAGTGGCTTTACCGGAGAAAGGTTGATAATATGTGGAAATTTAGCTTACGACGTATATTAATTATGATACCTCAGCTCTTCTTTCTTAGTTTATTAATTTTTGTACTTGCAAAAATGATGCCTGGGGATGCATTGTCAGGGCAAATTGACCCGAATATAGACCCTGCTAGAATTGAAGAATTGAGAATTCAAATGGGTTGGTATGATCCATGGCACCAACAATATGCTGCATGGGTAGGTAACCTACTACAAGGCGATTTAGGAGATTCATTCCGATTTAAAATGCCTGTTACAGAGTTAATAGGTCAACGTATTGCAAACTCCTTCTGGTTATCCGTAGCAACGTTAATTTTTACGTATTTAATAGCTATTCCTCTTGGAATTACAAGTGGAAGATTCAATGATACGTGGAAGGATCAGTTGATAACAGGTTATTCCTATCTAGGGTTTGCAACACCATTATTTATCTTTGCACTTGTAATGCTATGGTTATTCGGGTTCCAATTACAATGGTTTCCAAGTAGCGGAAGTATTGAACCTGGGCTAGAACCGGGAACGTTTGAATATTTCATGAGTAAATTTTACCATTTACTTTTACCTGCTTTATCCATGGCACTTATTACTACGTTTAGTACAATCCAATACTTACGTAACGATATTGTTGATACAAAACAAAAAGAATTTATTCTGACTGCTAGAGCAAAAGGGGCTTCAGAATCAAGAGTTTATAATAAACACATTTTGAGAAACTCACTATTACCGATCGCAGCATTTTTGGGGTTTGAGATTACTGGATTAATCGGAGGGTCCATTTTCATAGAGACTATTTTCAGTTACCCAGGTATGGGACAATTGCTAATTGAATCTATTTCTCTACGAGATTATAGTGTTGTAACAGCAACTACTCTATTATTCGGAATGGCATCGATACTAGGTGCGTTACTCTCAGATATCATTCTAAGTATTATTGACCCAAGAATTCGTATCAAATAATCTAGGTAAACAGTGAGGTGATGAAAATGGGAGCAAAATCAGTGAATGTCGAGGTCAAATCAAACGTAGTGAAGAGTCCTTCTGGGATAAGCGTGATTTGGCGAGAAATTGTTAAAGATAAAATAGCACTAATCTCATTAATATTCTTAGTGTTGGTTACTGCTTTTGTATATGGCGTTTCATTAGTATTAGATCAAAAGGAAATTGTTAAAGTTGATTTATTTTCAATTTACGAACCGCCTAATGATGAGTTTATTTTAGGAACGGATTATGGCGGTCGTGATGTATTTGGTCAGCTTATTATCGGAACACGTAACTCATTATCGATCGCTATACTTGTAACGGTAATGACAGGTGTAATTGGTATCGTTTATGGATTAGTATCTGGTTACTTTGGTGGCCATATCGATAACATCATGATGCGTATCTTAGACTTCTTTATGATTCTACCATTTACGATGATCGTAATTGCTTTTGTTGCAATTATTCCGAAATACAGTGTTTGGACATTTTCACTTATAATGACAGCCTTCCTTTGGATGGGGTTAGCCCGACTAGTCAGATCGAGAACATTAGCGGAAAAAGAATTAGATTACATTCAAGCAGCGAAAACACTTGGTACGTCGAATATTAAAATCATATTTAAGCACGTATTACCAAATGTAAGCTCACTCATTATCGTTAGTATGACTTTAAGCTTGGCAGGTAATATCGGTTTAGAGTCAGGTCTGTCATTCCTAGGGTTTGGTTTTCCTGAAAATACACCTAGTTTAGGGACTCTGCTAAGTTATGCTAGAAATCCACAAGTACTGGAGCACAGATGGTGGATTTGGGTACCTGCATCCGTAATGATTCTATTATTAATGTTATGTGTTAATAACGTGGGTACGGCATTAAGACGTGCAACAGATGCAAGACAAAGAAGAGGATAAGAATTAAAAGTCTAAGCTTTCTAATAACAGATACATTTACCAGAAGACTTTAGGGAGGTGAGGCTTGGAAGAACGATGCAGGCAACTTATTGTTACCTACATTAATACACAGCTTGTATTAATGTTGAGTATAAATGTCGAAATATTCGACAAAAAAGGGTTTATAAAAAAAGGGAGGGTATTTAGCATGAGTAAGACAAACTTAACTAAGTGGCTATTTGCACTAATGCTTGCTATGTTACTAGTGTTAGCTGCATGTGGCGACGACACTTCTAGTGAAGAGCCAGAAAAAGATCCTGAAACAACCGAAGAGGATCCAGCTGGTGAAGAAGATCCAGAAGATGCTGAAGAGCCGGAAGATGGTTTATACAGTATCGATGATTTTGCTACAACTAAAACAAATGAAGGTACTGCTATCGAAGGCGGAACACTTAACTTTGGTTTAGTATCTGACACAGTTTTTGAAGGTACATTAAACTATAACTTCTATTCAGGTGCACCTGATGCAGAAGTAATTGCATGGTTTGATGAATCGATGCTTTACACTGATGGAAACTTTACATTTACAAACGAAGGTCCTGCAACATTTGAAACAGAGCCTTATGAAACTGATGAATATCCAAATGGTGTAACGTTCACTTTCACTATCCGTGACAATGTAAATTGGCATGATGGTGAGCCAGTAAAAGCGGAAGACTGGGCATTCTCTTATGAAGTAATCGGTCACCCAGATTATCCTGGTGTTCGTTTCGGTCCAGATTTCACGAACATTATTGGTATGGAAGAGTACAATGCTGGTGAAGCTGATTCAATTTCTGGTATTGAAATTGTTGATGAAAAGACACTAAAAATTACTTATAAAGAGTCTCAACCATCATTATTAACTGGTGGTGTATGGTCATATGCTATGCCTAAGCATATCTTTAAAGATATTCCTGTAGCAGAAATGCAAGAATCTGATGCAGTTCGTAAAAACCCAGTTGGTATGGGACCATTTAAAGTTAAGCAAATCACTCCTGGTGAGTCTGTAGTTTATGAAAAGAACGCTGACTACTGGAGAGGCGAGCCTAACCTAGATCAAGTAGTATTAAAAGTAGTATCTCCTGCAACAGTTGTTCAAGCTTTAGAAACTGGTGAAGTAGATATGGTTGATGGATTCCCTGTTGACCAATTCGTTGATAATGCTGATATGTCTAACGTAGAATGGCTAGGAGTTACTGACTTAGCTTATACGTATATCGGATTTAAGCTAGGACATTGGGATGCAGAAGCGAAGAAAGTTGTTATGGATCCTGAGAAGAAGATGGCTGACGTAAACTTACGTCGTGCTATGTGGTACGCAGTTGATAATAATGCTGTAGGTGAACAGTTCTACAATGGTTTACGTTGGAACGCAACAACACTAATTATTCCACCATTTGGTGATTATCATGATCCAACAATTGAAACACCAACATTCAATCCAGATGAAGCTAATAAAATTCTAGATGAAGCTGGTTATAAAGATGTTGATGGTGATGGAATCCGTGAAGATAAAGATGGCGAAGAGTTAGTAATTAACTTTGCTTCTATGTCAGGTGGAGACGTTGCTGAACCATTAGCACGTTACTACATCCAATCTTGGGAAAATGTTGGTCTAAAAGTTGAATTAATTGATGGACGTCTATTAGAGTTCAACGCATTCTACGATCGCGTAGGTCAAGCAGGTGAAGATGATCCTAACATTGATATCTATCAAGGTGCTTGGGGTACTGGAACAGACGTAAACCCTTATGGATTATATGGTCCAGACCAAATGTTCAACTTCCCACGTTATGAGTCTGAAAAGAATACTGAATTACTTGTAGAAGGTAACTCATTAGATGCATTCGACGTTGAATATCGTCAAGGTATTTACAAAGAGTGGCAACAACTAATGGTTGATGATATCCCAGTATTCCCTACTCTATATCGTGCAGTGTTAATTCCAGTTAACAACCGTGTTCATAACTACTCAATCGATTATGGTAGCACAATGGGACGTCATGAGTTAGCAGTAACTCAAGAAGAAGCAATCAAACACGAAGATTAATAGCTAAATAGAAAACGAAGAAGCTTAGTGCTTCTTCGTTTTTTTATTTGGTTCTATATGTCTAAATTACACAGTATTATCCTACTTTTGTCTCAAATCTATAATTTTTGTAATAAATCATAGTAGTTTTGGTAATCCTTGTAACAGACTCTTAAAAGTCTTGTAACGGCACAGTCTAGTAACCTATGATACGATAGGCTTTGTCCGGAAATTAAGGAGGGACTACTATGAAGAAGATTGTAGCGACAATTGCTACAGCGATTATACTCGCCGCCCCAATCAGTACGTCAGCTTTAGAGTATGAAGTCATTGAAGGTGATACTCTGTGGGGAATAGCAAAAGAACATGCGACATCAGTTTCATCTCTATATGAATTAAATGAGTTGAAATCTGACTTGATTTATCCAAAACAAAAACTAGCTATCTATAAAAAGTATTTAGTAGAAAAGGGAGATACGCTTTATGGCATATCCAAAGAACATGGAACTAGCGTAGAAGAGTTAAAAGCGTGGAATGAATTAACTTCAGATTTAATTTTAGTTGGACAAGAGTTAATCATTAAAGAAGCAGAAGAAGAAAAGGTAGTAGCAGCTGCTAAATCCATTCAACCAACAGAGGTTAAATCTAGCACTGTGAACAAGAACGATAATCAACCAGAAGGTACAACAATGACAGTTGTGGCAACAGCATATACCGCTGAGTGCGATGGTTGTTCAGGAATTACGTACACTGGTATAAACCTGCTGGAAGATCGAAATGCGAAAGTGATAGCAGTCGATCCAAATGTTATACCGCTAGGTTCTAAAGTGTATGTCGAAGGTTATGGATATGCAATCGCTGGAGATATCGGTAGTGCAATTAAAGGTAATCGAATTGATATTCATTTACCTACTAAACAAGAAGCATATAATTGGGGCGTAAAAGAAGTAAAAATAACGATTGTTGAATAAATTATTTAAGGAAGCATTCCTGGGAGTGCTTCCTTTTTGTTCGTTAAGATTGAATATTAACTGTATTAGGATTGTTTGGTTTGATGACCTGTTCCGGTCCATTTATCTGTTGATTAAACCCAACAACTCCAAAGCTGATAATTAACATAAGAAAAAGTACAACTAAAAACTTTCTCACCGCTGATTCCTCCAAATTGATATGTCCCTAAATCCTAGTATAATAGATAATGTTCAGTACATACAACGACAATCTTTAATAATGTGATAGGAAATAATTTCACAAACGTACAACGATTGGATAGGTAACACACCAATAGAGAAAAATAGGTTGTATGTCAGTCTAAACATTTAAACCGTATTATGATAAACTGAATATGGTAACCAGCATGGTAACGCTTACATATTTCGAATATAGGAGGTACTAAAAATGAGTAGTAAGACTTTAGATAAATTTTTAAATGATAACTTAGCAGATTTAAAGGCAAATGGTTTATACAATGAAATTGATCCTGTACAAGGTGCAAACGGTCCAATTATAACGATTGATGGTCAAAAGTTAATAAACCTATCATCGAATAATTATCTAGGTTTAGCAACAGATGAACGATTAAAGAAAGTAGCTAAGGAAGCAGTAGATTCACACGGTGCTGGTGCTGGTGCAGTGCGAACAATCAATGGAACCTTAGATTTGCATATCGAACTGGAGAAGAAGTTAGCAGAATTTAAAGGGACAGAAGCAGTAATCTCCTATCAATCTGGATTTAACTGTAATATGGCTGCAATCTCAGCAGTTATGGATAAAAATGATGCTATCTTATCGGATGAATTAAACCATGCTTCAATTATTGATGGCTGTCGTTTATCGAAAGCAAAAATTATTCGATTTGGACACTCCGATATGGATGATTTACGTGCAAAAGCAAAAGAAGCGGTAGAATCAGGTAACTATAACAAAATTATGGTTATCACAGATGGCGTATTCTCGATGGATGGCGACGTTGCTAAGCTTCCAGAAATCGTAGAAATCGCTGAAGAATTCGATCTAATAACTTATGTTGATGATGCACACGGCTCTGGCGTGCTAGGTAAAGGTGCAGGAACGGTAAAACATTTTGGTCTACAAGACAAAGTAGACTTTCAAATGGGAACATTATCAAAAGCTATTGGTGTTATTGGCGGATATGTAGCAGGAAAGGCAAACCTAATTGACTGGTTAAAAGTTCGTTCTCGTCCATTCCTATTCTCTACAGCAGTATCACCTGCAGATGCAGCTGCTAGTAAACGTGCGATTGAAATTTTAATGGAAAGCACAGAGTTGCATGACAAGCTTTGGGAGAATGGTAATTATTTAAAGGCAGGTCTAAAGAGCATTGGCTTTGACATTGGTAATAGTGAAACACCAATCACGCCATGTATCATTGGGGAAGAAAAGACTGCCCAAGCATTCAGTAAGCGATTATTCGAAGAAGGGGTATATGCCAAATCAATTGTATTCCCGACGGTTCCAAAAGGTACTGGCCGTGTACGAAATATGCCAACTGCAGCACATACGAAGGAAATGTTAGATGACGCTATTGCGATTTATGAAAAAGTTGGAAAAGAAATGGGATTAATTTAGTAGATAGAAAACGTAACACTTTTATTAAGTGACCCGCAAATACGAGTTTTATAGCATCTTTTTAATAGAGGAGAAACCGATGAAAAAAATACTTGTTACAGGTGCTCGTGGCCAAATTGGATCTGAGCTAGTTACGAAGTTAAGAAGTATATATGGGGATATAAATGTTATCGCAACCGATATCCGCTCGTCTGAAGAGGAAAAAGAAAAAGGTCCATTTGAAGTAGTGGATGTAACGGAAGAGAAACGAGTTTTTGAAGTTGCCAAAAGCTATCAGGTCGATACGGTGATGCACTTAGCTGCATTACTATCCGCTACAGCCGAAAAAATGCCTAGAGTAGCGTGGGATATTAATATGGGTGGACTTGTAAATACATTAGAGGTTGCACGTGAGTTAAACTTACAATTCTTTACGCCTAGCTCCATTGGGGCATTCGGCCCGACTACACCTAAGGAGAATACACCACAAGATACGTTACAACGACCGACAACTATGTATGGTGTGAATAAGGTTGCTGGAGAGCTTCTTTGTGATTACTATTATGAACGTTATGGTGTGGATACACGTGGCGTAAGATTTCCTGGTTTAATTTCGTATGTAGCGCCTCCTGGAGGGGGAACTACAGACTATGCAGTGGAAATTTACTATGAAGCTATAAAGGAACGAGCATACACATCCTATATTGCAGAAGGAACTTACATGGATATGATGTATATGCCAGATGCCTTAGATGCGATTGTTCAATTAATGGAAGCAGATTCTTCAAAGCTTAAACATCGAAATGCGTTTAACATCACTGCTATGTCTGCAGAGCCAATGGATTTTGCCAAAGCAATAGAAAAACATATTCCAGAATTTAAATTGTCCTTTGATGTAGATCCTGTTAGGCAGAAAATCGCTGACAGCTGGCCAAACAGTATCGATTCTTCCGCAGCTGAAGCGGAATGGGGCTTTAAATCAAATTACGATATTAACCGCATGACAGCAGATATGCTGGAGAAAATCGCAGAGAAGATAAAATAATGTGACGCTCTCATCTTGGATGAGGGCGTATTTTTGTGTTGATAGTTGCTCATAAATCGTAATGAGGAAGCAAACAACTGTAGTGAGGGGAGCATCAACCGAAATGGAGCAGCTATCAACTGTTTAAAGGAGTACATCAACCAATATAGGTGAGCTATCAACCACTATAGAGAAACATCAACCGAAATGAGATAACTATCAACCATTGCAGCGGAACATCAACCAAAAACGGTCACTTATCAACCATTAAACAAGAACATCAACCAAATAGAGTCCTCGCACAAAATTCCCCTTAAAAAAATAAATCCCCCTGCACGAAACAGGGGGAGTAGTTTATCGAATTAACCAGCATACATCTCTTTAATGCGCTTCTGTAATTCTTTATCTTGTACATATTCATCATAGGTCATTTCTTTATCGATAATACCGTTTGGCGTAATATCGATTAAGCGATTTGCAATACTATTGATGAACTGATGGTCATGAGAAGTGAAAAGAATGGAACCTTTAAACTTAATTAGACCATTGTTCAGTGATTGAATAGACTCTAGATCTAAGTGGTTTGTTGGATCATCTAATAGCAGTACATTAGCATTGGAAAGCATCATTTTAGAAAGCATACAACGTACTTTCTCACCACCGGAGAGGACGTTTGCTTTTTTCAACGCTTCCTCACCAGAGAATAGCATTCTACCCAAGAAACCACGTAAGAATGATTCTGTCTCGTCTTCTGGAGAGAATTGGCGTAGCCAGTCTACTAACGTTAGATCACCATTATTAAAGAATTCACTATTATCTTTCGGGAAGTAGGACTGTGATGTTGTAATTCCCCATTTATAGGAACCAGAATCGGCTTCCATTTCACCCATTAGAATTTTAAATAGTGTTGTTTTCGCGATATCATTTTTACCAACTAAAGCAATCTTATCGTCTTTGTTCATCGTGAAGCTAACATTATCAAGCACTTTTTCTCCACCAATTGTTTTGGTAAGACCTTCAACACGTAATAGATCATTTCCAATTTCGCGCTCTGGTGTAAATGCAATATACGGATACTTCCTAGAAGAAGGCTTAATGTCATCTAATGTAATGTTATCAAGCATTTTCTTACGTGAAGTCGCTTGTCTTGATTTAGAAGCATTCGCACTAAATCGTGCAATAAAGGCTTGTAATTCTTTAATCTTTTCTTCTTTCTTCTTGTTCGCATCTTGAGCCATTCTACTTGCTAATTGGCTTGATTCATACCAGAAGTCGTAGTTTCCGATATAAACCTGTATTTTTCCATAGTCAACATCTGCAATATGCGTACATACTTTATTTAAAAAGTGTCTATCGTGGGATACAACGATAACGGTGTTCTCAAAGTTGATTAGGAATTCTTCTAACCATTGGATCGCTTGAATGTCTAATCCGTTGGTAGGCTCGTCCAATAGTAACGTATCAGGGTTTCCAAAAAGAGCTTGTGCAAGTAAGACTTTAACCTTTTGCTCTTCGGATAGCTCTGACATTAATTTATAATGAAGAACTTCTTCAACACCTAGTCCTTTAAGAAGGATTGCGGCATCAGATTCAGCTTCCCAACCATTCATTTCAGAAAATTCACCTTCTAGTTCTGCAGCACGCATTCCATCTTCTTCGGTGAAATCTTCCTTCATATAAATTTGGTCTTTTTCTTGTTTAACAGCATATAGTTTTTCATGTCCCATTAAAACAGTCTCAAGTACAGGGTTATCTTCATAGGCAAAGTGATCCTGCTTCAGAACAGCTAGACGCTCTCCAGGAGACATAGAAACATTACCAGTTTGTGGGTCAATTTCGCCGGAAAGAATTTTTAAGAATGTTGATTTTCCAGCACCATTGGCACCAATAACACCATAGCAATTGCCCGGTGTGAATTTTAAATTTACATCTTCAAACAATTTTTTATCGCCATATCGTAAGCTTACATTAGTAACAGTTATCATTTATAGGTTTTCCTCCAAAATTAATACTATCGTAAGCTTACGAGATTTAAGACTTTTAGTCAATGTAAATCCTTGATTTACTTACGATTTTACAATATTTAAGAATTTTATTTTCAAAATTGTCTTGTATATTTATTGTTTTTTCGGTAAAGTTTTGTTATATCCGTTTGTTTTAGCGAATTGTAGACAGAAAAAGCTCGGTTGCAATTCTGAGTGGAGGGGAAAACATGAGAGAAAGGACTATCTACTTTATCTTCACAGATACTGGGACTTACCTTTCAAGAATGATTAATTTATATACGAATCAACCATTAAATCATGTATCTATTGGTTTTGATCATGAGTTAAAAGAAGTTTATAGTTTTGGTCGTATACATCCAAAGAATCCGTTTAGCGGTGGATTTGTTCGTGAAGATATTAGAGGGGAATTTTTAAAGCAATCTAGAAGTGCAGTCTATGCCCTTAATATATCGGAACAAGAATATCAACGAATACGCCAGCATATTAAAGAATTCGAAGATCGAGCTTCGGATTATAAGTATAACTTTATCGGACTTTTGGGTATTGCTTTAAAAGTTGAGATTCATAGAAAAAATGCTTTCTTCTGTTCTCAATTCGTTGCGACAGTTATGGAAGATGCAGATTCTTTTAAACTATCAAAACCAACCAATTTTGTTACACCAGCTGACATCCGAGACAATACTGAACTACAATTAATTTTTCAAGGTAGATTAGGAGATTATCCGAAGCACCAGCTTGCAGAGGAAGTATTAGATTTACCAAAGCAATCATTTATTAATCATATTACGCAAAAAGTGAAGCAGATTGTGCTTAGATAGCGCAGTTGGGTCTGTCCCCCCAATTACAACAGTAAGAATAGGTTGTAATTGGCGGGGGAGACCCTTTTTGGTTACGCCTACTTCGGTAAAAAGGTTTCAATACCTAACGATTCATAAGGAACTTTTAACTTGAAAGAGAGATTGTTAGCATCCAAATCCATATGTTCTACACTCACATGGAAATTACTCTTGATGTCCATTTGTGTCACCGCAACATAAATTTCTTCTTCCTCTGGATTGAACGTAACCCATTTGGGAACAGGCAAATACTTTTTCATATATTCCATTACCTTTTTATTGGGCAATTCCATTAATCCTAGTGAAATAGACTTTTGCTTGAGGATGACATCTCCATTCTCCTGAACAAGTGGTTCCAAACGAATCGAAACTGGAACGGTTGTTGAAAAGACAGGTAATTCACCAATCAAGTGAACATCCTCTTCTAATGCTACCCGGTATTTATGCTTCGAGTCCTTTAAATATTCATACATGTAGGCATTGATTAACTCGTTCAAGTTCTTCTTCGTTGTTCGGATAATAAATTCAGAGTTGTCTTGAGTCGTTTGATGCTCCGATATCGACATATCCGTTTGCTCAACTGGCCAAAATATGAAAGCTATTATACTTAGCACAACAAAAAAATTTAATAGAAGTAGGACGATAAAGGCTGTTCTCCATTTACTACTATTCGATTTTTCTTGTTCCATCCTACTCACCTTCTACTTTAATCTACAACTAAATAGTTTAATATTCTCTCTGCCATACGCCGGTAACCATATTCATTCGGATGAAAATGATCATCTGCGAATAAGTTAACCTCTTCGGTTACAAACAAATCCTTCGTAGGAATAAAAATTGCTCCATAATCATTGGCTACTTGATTACTAGTATGATTCCAATCATCGACAATCATCTCGAGCTCTTTAATATGCTCGAAATACTGTTGAAATGGATTGTAAAAGCCAACTAAATATACGGAAGCATCTGGATTTAACTCCTGGAGCGTCGAGAATATCTTCCGTAATCGCTCTTCGTATTGTCCTCTTTCTTCGGAAAAAATCTCATACGTTATTTCAGTAAAATTTTCTTTTACAACTTGCATAATATCATTTGCCCCAATGGTAATAATGATGATATCTGCGTTTGTTAAGGATTGCTTTATCTCGGGGTCTTCCATACGCTTTAGTAATTGATTCGTTCGATTCCCACGTTTGCCGTAGTTTTCGATGGTGACGATTGTTTTATCAGCATTTAAGTGCTTATCTAAAATACCAACATACCCACCTTGCCCAGTATTATCTCCAACACCTTGGGTTAAAGAGTCACCAATTGCCACAATTCGGTGTTGTTTACCAGTGAAAAATTGAATTGTACTTTGAATAGTTTCTCCAAATTCCTTTGAAATTTCCTCAGCTGGCTTAAGAGGGCCAATGTTTGTTTGTTCATCATCCTCGGTTGGATTGTTTGGATCCTTGGAATGTTCTTGTAACTCTTTTTCCATATTTTCATGGGATATCGGAGAGGTATCATGTTCGCTATAAAGCCAAACACCAATTCCGAAGACAATTAGAAATACAAGTGTTACAGTCATGATGATTGTCTTTTTCCGCATATGAACACACCTATTTAAATCGATTTCTTTTCCATTGTGCTTATAGTTTAATGTATGAATACCTATTTCATATATCTACTGATTTTATTATATATACCCATTTTTAGAGGTTTTTAAAAGTGAAAGGGGAAAATGTCATGAAAAAGAAAAAAACGCCAAGGAAGGCGCTTATAATTATGGTGTTAAATTATTTGTTTATAAAGTCATGAATGAGGGGACCCCATTTGTCAAATTCGACAAGAAATCCGTCATGGCCATATATTGTGTGAACATGGTGATAAGAACAATTTGGTGTGACAGATGTAAATTCAGCAATTGATCTTGGTTCATAAATTAAGTCATTCTCGTAGCTAATGGATAAAATGGGACATACATAATGCTGGCATGCTTCTTTCCATCCGCCCCGTCCATAACCAATATCATGTGAATTCATCGCATCTAATAGATAGAGATAACTGTTCGGATCAAAACGTTGGGTTATTTTTTTGCCTTGGTAGTCTAAGTAAGAAGCGACGGAAAAATTATCTTCTCTTCGTTGTCTTCCAAATCGTTCTGAAAAAAGTGATGCACTTCTGTACGTGACCAATCCAATCATTCTTGCTATCTCTAATCCTTGAATTTGCTCCGTATTATCATAGTTCCCATCTCTCCATAATGAATCGGATTTAATGACGCGTTCGGCAATATGATTATAAGCGATACCGTAATCAGAAAGAGAAGGGGTTGTAGCTAACAAAATGAGTCTTTCTACCATTGACGGATATAAAAGCCCCCATTCGAATGCTTGCATTCCTCCTAAGGACCCTCCTATGACAGCGTGCAATTTCGGAATACCGATTTTCATTAAAGCTGCATGTTGTGCGCGAACCATATCACGAATGGTTATCTTTGGAAAGCGCATCCGGTATAACTCGTTCGTAAATGGATTTATTGTTGATGGACCAGTAGAACCATAACAAGAACCTAGTACATTAAAGGTGATGACTTGAAATTTAGTTGTATCAACCGGTAAATCATACCCTACCAGCCCACTCCACCAGCCAGGTTCATCTGGTGTTCCTATGGTGAGATGATTACCAGTTAGGGCATGGCAAACGAGAATGGTAGGAGCATCAACAGGACCAACCCGTTCATATCGGAGTGTAACGGCCGGTAGTTCTATTCCAGAATCTAAACAAAGTGATCCTATATTAACTTCACCGATAGACAAATTGGCATGTGTAACCAAAAGTACCGCCCCCTCTGATTAGCCTACTGTTATAGGCTGGCTTTGCGTACCGCGTAACGTATATAGTGTTTCGATTAAGGAGCGGTTTGAAATAATCGTTAATCCAGTAGCTCTTGCATGTTCTAGGATTGGGTCATTACTTAGTGGATTCTCAATCCAAATAGCTTTCACCTGTTTATTAATGAACTCCTCGATTGCAGTAGGTGGAAGGGGCCCGTTATGGACATACACGATATCAGCCTCTCCTGTATTTGCTAGAGTGTTAACCTTATATCCAAAAAGTTCTAATCGTTCAAGCGTTTGTTTAAAAGCTTTACTTTGAGTTTCTCCTAGTGTTGCGATCGTTTTTGGCCGTACAATTCCGTTACTTCTATCAAAAGCAGAATGAAGGAACCATTCGGTAAAATAAGTTTCATCCTCTTTAATGGTTGAATGGACAGAGGAAGCTTTAGTTATTGCTTGTTCCAAATCCTGTATAATATCGTCTACAGATTCAATTCCTATCGATAAGCGAATCAATTCTTCGGAAACACCACTTAACCTTAATTCTTCCACGCTTAATTGCTGATGTGTTGTAGAAGCGGGATGAATGATTAGTGACTTCGCATCGCCGACATTAGCGACATGTGAAAAAAGCTTTACGGAGTCAATTACTGTTCGGCCAGCTTCTAGACCGCCTTTAATACCGAACGTAATCATCGATCCAAATTGCCCACTTAAATACTTTTTGGCTAAATGATGGGAAGGGTGACTAGTTAGACCTGGGAAATTAACCCACTCCACTGCGGGGTGCTCCTCTAAATACTGGGCAACAAGTCTAGCATTATCGGTATGTCTTTCCATCCGTAAATGCAAAGTTTCTAGACCTTGTAGGAGTAGAAAGGCATTTTGTGGACTTAAGCAAGCTCCGATATCTCGTAATAGCTGTACTCGTAGTTTGGTAGCAAATGCTGCAACACCAACATCGGCATAGCGGATACCGTGATAACTTTCATCTGGTTCGGTAAAGTCAGAGAAACGCTCATTGTTCCAGTCGAAACGGCCACCGTCAACAACTACGCCACCAATAGAAGTTCCATGTCCACCAATCCACTTAGTAGCGGAATGCACAACAATATCTGCTCCCCAAGTAAGAGGTTTCGAAAGAACCGGCGTACCAAATGTATTATCAATAATTACAGGAATATGATGCTTCTTACATATGGAAGCGACAGCCTCGACGTCAAGAACATTTAAGCTTGGATTCGTAATGATTTCCCCGAAAAATGCTTTCGTATTGGTCGTGATTGCTTGCTCTATTTCGCTTAGATTGGTACCGTCTACAAATTTTACCGTGATACCGTATTTCGGTAATGTTTTCGCAAACAGATTATACGTACCACCATATAAGTTACTATCCGCAATAATCTCATCACCTGCACGAGCTAGATTTAAGATTGCTAGCGTAATTGCGGCCATCCCAGAAGATGTAGCAACAGCTGCCACGCCATCCTCAAGTAAGGCAACACGTTGTTCAAACGCATCAACGGTGGGGTTCATGATACGCGTATAAATATTGCCAGGTTCCTTTAGTGCAAATAAGTTCTGAGCATGCTCGGTATCACGAAATACGTATGATGTAGTCTGATAGATTGGCACAGCCCTTGATCCAGTCGTGGGGTCAGGTTCCTGACCCCCGTGTAGTAATACAGTTTCTGCTTGTTGAACATGATAATTTGTCATAAAAAACTCCTCCTTCAATTGGTTTGTCTGGAGGTAGAAGAGAAACAAAAAAGCCCTCTTCCTAAGAAGAGGGCCCGATATGTACATTCGTTCCTCCTCTTATCTTCCAGATCATCGCTTCGATCTGTAGGATTTAGCACCTTTTAAGTAAAGTGTAAACTTCACCTAAGGTTGCCGGGCTTCACAGGGCCTATTCCCTCCACCACTCTTGATAAGAGATTCAATTAATTTAATTATTGACTAATATAATATCGACTTAAAAAAGATATGTCAATGGTTATTTAATTATTTCAACATTTAAGTATTATTGTCTTAGTGAGAATATACTAATGAATACTCTGAGCGGCTCGATTACACGTAGACTCCTGCGGGAGGATAGGCTTAGGTGAGACCCCACAGTGCGATAGCACGAGGAGGCTCACCAGCCGCCCGCGGAAAGCGAAGTGTAATCGAGCCGCGGATCTGGCCAGAATGTGTTATTGGTCCACACTTTTAATCTTCCTAATCGGAAAACGATAAATAGAACCAAGATAAATAACAAGCGCCAACCAAATAAAGCCAAACGAAATCAAATGCTCAAAAGAAAACGTCTCACCATACACAAACACCCCAAGCAACAGCATTAAAGTTGGCGCAATATATTGCAAAAAACCAACCAAAGCCAAAGGAATTCGCTTAGCACCACTAGCAAATAAAAGAAGCGGAACAGCTGTTACAATACCTGCACCCATAAGGAGCAAGCCATCAATTGATAAAGCTCCTTGAGAGGAGAACGTATTCTCTGGTAAAAACAACAAGTAAATAAGCGCAATCGGAGTAATAATCATCGTTTCAATCGTTAAGCCATACATCGCAGGAATATCCACAATCTTTTTAAATAACCCATATAATGCAAAAGTAATCGCTAAAACGATAGACACCCATGGAAATACACCATAACTAAAAGTTAAATATAATACACCGATACCAGCTAAAATAACGGATACCGTTTGGCTTTTTGTTAGTTTTTCCTTCAATACAATGATAGCTAGTAGAATGCTAACTAAGGGATTGATATAATATCCAAGGCTAGCTTGTAACACATGATCACTATTCACTGCCCAAATATAAATTAACCAATTTAAACTAATCACGATAGATGCCATCGTAATACTGAACAACTTCTTTTTATCCTTTAAAATAATTTTACACTGGTCAATAAAACCAGGCCATTTTCGTACAAAAAGGACGATAAACACCATAAACACGAAAGACCAAATAATTCGGTGCGCGAGAATTTCACTAGCGGGAACCGCATCAATAATCTTCCAATAAATCGGTAGAAACCCCCAAATAACATATGCAAAAACCGCATAAACAACCCCGACCCTATCAGTACCCTGCACCATCCGCAACCCTTCTTTTCCTGTAATTAGTGGCTCAATTAGTAATTTGATTTTGTAAAAAAATGAAATTAGAGTATTTTCTATGAGCAGCCAGTATACACGAAGACTCCTGCGGGAGGATAGGCATCGGTGAGACCCCGCAGTGCGTAAGCACGAGGAGGCTCACCAGCCGCCCGCGGAAAGCGAAGTGTATACTGCTGCGGACTACGCTAAACAACAACACTTACAAAACAGCCTAATAAATAAAACCAATTTTAAAACTGATTCCCCAAAAAGGCAATCAAAAGGTTTCAGATAAACTAAAAAGAAAACGCTTTCATTATTCATGATAATAGAATATGATAATAGTAGAAACTAAGAAAAAGGAGGAGAAATAATTGGCACGCTCATATAAACATATGGAAACATCTGTTATCCATGAAGGCTATGATTCAAAAGATATGTTAGGAAGCCTGACTACACCATTGTTTCAAACCTCAACGTTTACGTTCGAGTCAGCAGAACAAGGAGAAAGACGATTCGCTGGTGATGAGGACGGTTATATTTACACCCGACTTGGAAATCCAACCGTTACGGTTCTAGAAGAAAGAATTGCCGCGCTGGAGAATGGAGAAAGAGGTCTGGCATTTGGTTCAGGGATGGCCGCGGTATCAGCTATATTAATTGCATTAACCAAGGCAAATGACCATGTACTATGTTCCTCTGGATTATATGGTTGTACATTTGGACTACTAACGATGATGAAGGAAAAATATAATATTACGCACGACTTTTCTACTATGGAGACAGAGGATGATGTACGCGCGCATATTAAACCAGAGACAGTTTGTATTTATGTAGAAACGCCGATAAACCCAACTATGAAGTTGATCGACCTAGAAATGGTAGCAAGGGTCGCGAAAGAATATGGTATTCCAGTCGTTGTTGATAATACGTTTGCATCCCCATATTTACAAAAACCATTGGATCTAGGCTGTGATGTCGTAGTGCATAGTGCAACAAAGTATATTGGAGGACATGGGGATGTCATTGCAGGTCTTGCAGTAGGAAAAAAAGAATTCCTAGATGAAGTAGCGATGACGACGTTGAAAGATATTGGTGGTGTCATGGCACCTTTTGATGCTTGGCTACTTTTAAGAGGCTTAAAAACGTTACCAGTTCGCATGGATCGCCATTGTGATAATGCAGAAGAAATTTTTAAACGATTAAAAGACCACCCGAATGTAGCTAATGTGTACTATCCAAATGATGTCACGCATTCAGATTATCCTATTATGAAAAAACAAATGCGACGCGGTGGGGGCGTTATCTCATTTGAAATTATAGGAACGAAAAAAGATGCACAAGGCTTTTTGAATAACTTAGATTTCCTAAAGATTGCCGTTTCTCTCGGTGATGCTGAGACGTTAATTGAACATCCAGCAACAATGACACATGCCGTTGTTCCTGAAGAATTTCAACAACATATGGGAATCACGGACCAGTTAATCCGACTTTCCGTTGGATTAGAAGCATGGCAGGATATTTGGGCGGATTTAGAGCAAGCACTTGATAAGATATCAGTTAGCTCGGACGCTTATTCCAAGGTTTTAGAGTCCCGATAACCGTCTCTCTATAGTCTTGCTTAATCACTTTAATAACGCCATTGGCTATCTCTTCGTGGGTTAGCCACCTGGAGTTTTCATTATCTAATACAAAACCTAAGTAAACACGTCTGTATTCGCACGGTTCGGGTACGGACGTGTTTTCTTTTACAAAAAATGATGAACTACCTTGAACATGGATGAGTTTCCAAGGTTCCTTTCTTTTACTAACTTCCTTTAAAATAGTTGGTAGTGCATTTGGAGCAGAATTATGAATCCAGCTAACAATTAAATCAGGACAGTTTCCTTTTATCTTAATTATCTCTTGCAGCTTTATTTGTAGGGCTTCATCATCATGGTAATCAACTGCTACAGAATAAAGTTTGTCAGGGTGTTTCCCTCTGAGTCGCATCGCTTCAAACTTCGTGCGATCTCGATGAACGACATATACATCATAGCCTTCCTCGGTCAACCAATGACAGACACTTTCTAACATCCCAGTTCCGCCGATTACAAATGCAAATAACTTTTTACTCATGCTTTCAGCTCCCTTCTGTTATATTATTATATAATGAACAGTTTGTATAAACCCGTAATAAGGTAGTATGCTATAGTTACTTATATTGATTAGTTTGGTAGTAAATACAATTTTTATTAAACAAAGGGGAAATTGGTATGGAGATCATGCCATATTTGTTGTTTGCATTCATTATTTTTAATATCGCGCTAGGGCTATCTATCGTATTTCTAGAGCGAAAGGATGCATCAGCGACTTGGGCTTGGCTAATGGTTTTACTGTTTGTACCCGTCATTGGCTTTTTTGTTTATTTAATTTTTGGTAGAAGATTAAGTGGAAAACGTATTTTTACATGGGATGCCAAGGCAAAACTTGGAGTTAAAACAATCGTACAGTCCCAATTAAGGGCAATCGAGAATAATGAATTTGTTTTTAATCAATTAGAAGAATATAAGGACTTATACTACTTGCATTTACGCAATGATGATGCTATTTTTACCCAAAATAACGATATTGAAATCTTTGTTAATGGTAAAGATAAGTTTCGTTCTCTATTAGCCGATATGGAAAAGGCAACAGACCATATTCATCTACTGTATTATATCATCCGTCATGATGAGCTAGGGCAGCAAATTGCGAATATGTTAATGAAAAAGGCAGCTGAAGGTGTGGAGGTTAGGGTGTTATATGATGCCTTAGGTACTCGTTATTTAAGGCCGAAATATATTCGAAAGCTCAAGAAAGCTGGCGTACAGTTAGAAGCATTTTTCCCATCATTTATCCCAAAAATAAATTTTAAAGTCAATTACCGTAACCACCGTAAACTGGCTATAATCGATGGAAAAGTCGGTTATATTGGTGGTTTTAATATTGGGGATGAATACTTAGGCAAAAGTAAAAAGTTCGGTTTCTGGCGTGATACACATCTTCGGATTAGTGGAGATGCGGTACAAAGCATGCAGACACGTTTTATACTGGACTGGAATCAAGCATCCAAGCAGGACATTATCTATGATGAACGATATTATTCATCAGAAACCAAAGGAAGTGCGGGCGTCCAAATCGTCTCAAGTGGACCTGATTCCGATTGGGAGCAAATCAAAAATGGGTACATTAAAATGATTATGTCAGCAAAGGAATATGTATATATCCAGACACCATATTTTATCCCAGATGAAAGTTTGCGGGATGCAATTCGAATTGCGGCGTTATCCGGTGTGGACGTTAAAATTATGATACCAAATAAACCTGATCATCCATTTGTATATTGGGCAACCCTCTCTTATGTCGGTGATATGTTAGAGGCAGGTGCTCAAGTATTTATCTATCAAAAAGGTTTCTTACATTCGAAGACCATCGTTGTAGATGGAAAAATTGCCTCTGTTGGTACAGCAAATATCGATGTACGAAGTTTTCGACTGAATTTTGAGGTGAATGCATTTCTCTATGATCATGCCCTTGCAACCAAGCTTTTAGATGCATTTAATGTGGATGTGAAACACTCCACACAAATGACAAAGAAACTCTATAACAAACGTTCGATTGGAATTCGGATTAAAGAATCCATATCACGATTACTGTCACCTATACTATAAGAATAGATTTAAAATTGGAGTGAATGGAAGAATGGAAAAAAAGCCTTGCTCTAGTTCATTAGCAGTAAAAACCTCTCATGTACTACCTCCAGATACTAACTATCACGGCACACTATTTGGTGGAACATTAATGGCACACATCGACGACGTTGCGGCAATTGCAGCAGTTAGGCATTGTAGGCAGGCAGTCGTCACTGCTTCCACAGATTCTGTCGATTTTCTGGAACCGGTCAAACAAGGGAACTCAATATGTGTAGAAGCATTTGTCACATGGACACATAATACCTCGATGGAAGTGTTTGTAAAAGCGGTGACAGAAGACCTATTAACAGGAGAAAGAAAAGTGTGTGCAACAGCATTCTTAACCTTTGTTGCAGTCGATGAGAATTTACGCCCGACCTCTGTAGTAGAAGTTTATCCAGAAACAGAATCAGAGAAACTTTTACACGAAGGGGCACCACTAAGAGCAGAGCGTCGTCGAGAACGAAGAAAATATTCGCGACAATTTGCTGAAAAGTTTGGCACAACATATCCGTGGAATAAATGAGCGAAATGGATTAAAATGAAATACTATGTTTGCCTAGTAGAAGAAGCCTATTTTTATGGGGCTTCTTCTTTAATTATGAGGGATATCCTCATAATTGGTTATACTACAAAATAGAATTCGCTAAGGTCTTGTGACGAAAGGGGAACCAGTGTGGACTTTTTACAAAGTGTTGTCGATTATGCTAATAATCTTCTATGGGAATATGTCCTTATCATTATTTTAATTGGGTTAGGGTTATATTTTTCTATCCGAACGAAATTTGTTCAGTTTCTAAATTTTCCAGAGATGATGCGAGTGATATTTGACAAGCGCTCGATTAATGCGTCAGGAAAGAAGGGAACGTCATCGTTTCAGGCGTTTGCAATAAGTGCCGCCTCAAGAGTAGGAACGGGTAACCTTGCAGGTGTTGCATCGGCCATTGCGATTGGTGGTCCCGGAGCGATTTTTTGGATGTGGGTCATTGCACTTTTAGGTGCTGCTTCAGGCTTTGTTGAGAGTACATTAGCCCAGGTTTATAAAGTTCCGGAAAAGAGCCAATACCGGGGTGGTCCTGCCTATTACATGGAAAAAGGTCTGAAAAAACGATGGCTAGGAGTTATTTTTGCTATTACAATCACGTTCACGTATGGACTTGTTTTTAACTCCGTGCAGTCCAATACAATTAGTCTCGCCCTTGAAGGGGTCTTTGATGTTTCAGGCTCAACCGTAGCGATTGTATTAATCGTATTAACGGCTGCGGTGATATTTGGTGGATTAAAGAGTATTGCGAATGTGTCTCAAATAATTGTACCGGTAATGGCAGTGATTTATTTATTAATCGCATTTTATGTTGTCATGGTGAATTTTGGTTCAATCCCTGAGATATTTACACTCATTTTTGAAAATGCTTTTGGAATCAGAGAAATTGCAGGTGGCGGTTTTGGAGCAGCGATTATGATGGGGATTAAACGAGGACTTTTCTCCAATGAAGCTGGTATGGGTAGTGCCCCGAACGCGGCCGCAACGGCAGAGGTATCCCATCCTGTAAAGCAAGGGCTAATTCAAGCGTTAGGTGTGTTTTTTGACACGCTACTTATCTGTTCGGCAACCGGGTTTATTATTATTTCTGCTGGTGGATACGCAGGAAGTGACCTGGACGGGATTCAATTAACGCAGAATGCCTTCACACAGCATATTGGTGAGTGGTCAGGCATATTCATCGCGATTGCTATTTTCTTATTTGCCTATAGCTCTATTTTAGGAAATTACTATTATGGGGAAAGCAATATCGGGTACATTAAAGATAGTCCTGGATGGTTATTTGTATATCGTCTAGCCGTATTAGCGATGGTTGCCTTTGGTGCGCTAGCTAGCTTTGACTTTGTATGGGCACTAGCTGACTTAACAATGGCAATTATGGCGCTAATTAACTTGTACGCGATCACGCTGTTGTATAGAATTGCTCATCGGGTATTACAGGATTACCGTGACCAACGACGTGCTGGCAAGGATCCCGTGTTTAATCGTGAGATTTTAGATAATACGGATGGAATTGAATTCTGGGAGCCTGGTCAGGTGAAGGGGAAGGAATAGTGTAATCCAAATAATCTCTGAGTGGTGCACTTAACCCGCACCGGAAATATACTTCGCTTTCCTCGGGCGGCTGGTGAGCCTCCTCGTGCTTACGCACTGTGGGGTCTCACCTATGCCTATCCTCCCGCAGGAGTCTACGTATATTTCCGGTGCTAGTATGTAAAATACAAACTGAATTATGGCCCCACTCACTGATAAATAAGTTTTACACTTTTTTGCGAATACGCCAATTAAATACTACCAACAACCCACCAATTATAGAGAACGCGGGAATACCTGGTGAATGGAAATTTTCACTGTAATATCTAAGTGTGCCATAGGGTGCTAGTGAGCTCCTGTGTAATAAAAAGATTTCATAATGGCTTCGTTCCGTAAAATAGAATGAGTCTTTTTTCACGTTGCCTGCTTCATCCAATTCATAGTAGGTGTACTGTAAATCCTCTAAATCAGCTTTACCTTCTATATTATTATCATTTTTTCTCTTAGGGGTCTCTCTCGTGTCCTTAAGTAATACCACAAGTCTCTCTTCTTCCATTTGGTGATCCTTCATTAAAAGGAATGATAGCTGACCATGATATCTTGCTAGCCCTTCCCATTCAGCTCGAATAGGATAGTCTTCTAAAGTCGCTAGTACCTCATCATTTAAGAAGACGGTAATATCACCAAGCATAACTTTATTTTGCCATGGATCAATGTATGATTCGGAATCATTAGGTATTTCCTCTGTAATAGCAATCTTATTACCGCCAATCGTATAGACCGGTTGTGGCGGTGGGTATGTATGAAAATGTTTTGTTACGGTAAACCGTTTCGTCATTTGCTCGCTTTTTACCTCATCCATAATCATCAACGTCGTGAAAGGTAACGTAATAATTAATAACGAAACCCCTATAATAAAAAGTGTTCGTTTGTTAACTTCTTTTGTACGCAACAGTTCATCAATCATCCAAAAGAAAAAGCTCGCGATAATTGCTGCTAGAATCATACTGTCTACTTCTAACCCTAGTATCGAAACATGACTACCATCTTGAATGACAATGCCAAATAAAGCCCCAAAACCAGTATGAATGAGAAAAGCCATCCAGAAACGTCTACGCTCAAGAAAGCGACTGGTAAGATAATCCGATAGTAATGTCACTCCACCACCATAAAGGATTAAGATTGGAAATATGAACGAAATGATTGAGAATACATCCCCAATCATAACGAGGAAGCTTTGATAAGTATACTCCTCCTCATATAGAGCTAGCACCACTCCTGTTATACCTAACAGACTACCTAGTAAGACCGTAATAAGCTTTCGTCGAAACATATAGTACACCCCTCGATATCGAACCGATTGTAAACTGTAATTAATTCCATTGTTAATCCTTAATATCTATTGAAACATTTTCGGAAAACGCTTACAATAAAAATAGTAAGAATATTTTAAAAGAGGTAGAGAGATATGTTCATTCCTTTACAGCATAAACAGAAAACGAATAGTCACGGAGGCTTGGTTTAAACCATAGCCTCCTTTTTATTTGTGGACTTTAGTACGGTAAAGTAATGCAACGAAAGGGTGTATAGAATGGTTGTGTTAACAGGCAGTTCTTTATCGTTAGACGATGTTAAACGAGTTGTTTTTCAAAATGAGCATGTTGTCTTATGTGATATGCAAAAGCAAAAAATTGATGAAAACCGCGAAGTAATTGAATCGTTACTGCAAGATAAAAAGGTAATGTATGGCATAAATACGGGATTCGGTAAATTGAGTGATTGTGTAATCGGAGAGACAGACTTAGAGGAGCTTCAGCTAAATTTGATACACTCCCATGCCTGCGGGGTTGGTGAACCTTTTGATGAGAAGATAAGCAAAGCGATGGTCCTGCTTCGGGCAAATGCGTTAGCACAAGGATACTCCGGTGTTCGATCGACACTTGTTGAATCGTTAATCAATCTAATAAATGCAGAAATTTCCCCTGTTATCCCACAACAAGGTTCGCTTGGTGCTAGTGGTGACCTGGCACCTCTATCCCATCTGGCACTAGTTGTAATGGGGGAGGGTGAAGTGTTCTATAGGGGTGACCGAATTCCGACAGAAGAGGCATTCTTACAAGCGGGATTACACCCGATAACCTTGAAAGCGAAGGAAGGCCTGGCTCTCATCAATGGTACACAAGCGATGACTGCAACTGGAGTGATAACCTATTTGGAAATGGAGAGGTTATTGTATCAAAGTGAACTAACGGCATGCCTAACGATGGAAGGGCTCAATGGCATTATCGATGCCTTCGATGCAGATTTACACCGGGTTAGAGGACATCAAGAACAAATGGGTGTCGCATCGAGAATAACAAACATACTAGCTGATAGCCAACTTACAACGTCTCAAGGGGAAATTCGAGTGCAGGATGCCTATTCCTTACGTTGCATTCCTCAAGTTCTTGGGGCGTGCTGGCAAACCGTAAATTATGCAAGAGAAAAACTAACTATCGAAATCAATGCTGTGACGGATAATCCGTTAATTTTCACCGATAGTCAGAAAGTCATCTCCGGTGGCAACTTCCATGGCGAACCGATTGCATTTACGATGGATTTTCTAAAGCTAAGTATTGCGGAACTTGCCAATATAGCAGAGCGAAGAATTGAACGACTGGTGAACCCACAGTTAAATGACTTACCAGCTTTCTTAAGTCCAAACCCAGGGCTAGAATCTGGGGCAATGATTATGCAATATAGTGCTGCATCGTTAGTGTCAGAGAATAAAACATTAGCGCATCCAGCAAGTGTCGATTCCATTCCGTCATCTGCCAATCAAGAGGACCATGTGAGTATGGGAACCATTGCTGCAAGACACGCTTTAGCAATGTTACAAAATACAAGAAGAGTTATCGCTATAGAGCTCATCTGTGCGATGCAAGCCGTAGAATACCGCGGAACTGAAAAAATGGCTTCCAGCACAAAAGACTGTTATGAAAGAGCGAGAAAAGTTGTTCCTAGTATTACAAAGGATCGAATTTTCTCCAAAGATATTGAACATCTAACGCAGTGGCTAAAGGATGCGGAGGAAAGTGATGTTATAGAGCTAAAGGGAGAGGTGGAAGTGTATGAATAAAGTAGAAGTACGCGCAAAGAAAGGTTTGGAACTGGAATGTAAAGGATGGGAGCAAGAAGCGGCTTTACGAATGTTGTACAACAACTTAGATCCGGAGGTTGCTGAAAATCCAGAAGAGCTTGTTGTCTACGGTGGCATTGGAAAAGCAGCTCGGAATTGGGATGCCTTTCACGCGATTGTAAAGACTTTAAGGGATTTAGAAAATGACGAAACAATGCTCATCCAATCCGGAAAGCCTGTTGGTGTTTTTAAAACGCATCGCCATGCACCGCGAGTGCTGTTATCAAATTCTGTACTCGTTCCGAAATGGGCAAACTGGGAGCATTTCCATGAATTAGATCAAAAAGGGTTAATGATGTATGGGCAAATGACTGCAGGAAGCTGGATTTATATTGGTACACAAGGCATTTTACAAGGAACCTATGAAACTTTCTCTGCGGTTGCGAAAAAGCATTTCGGTGGAACATTAAAAGGTACGATTACGCTAACCGCAGGACTTGGTGGAATGGGTGGTGCGCAACCGCTTGCAGTAACCATGAACGAAGGTGTCGTGATTGCAGTTGAAGTGGATGAAAGTCGAATTGAAAAACGTCTAAAGACAAAGTACTGTGATGTTCGGGCTGATAGTATTGATGAAGCAATTTTGTTGGCAAACGAGGCAAAAGCAGAAGGAAGAGCATTATCCATTGCGTTACTTGGAAATGCAGCAGAGGTTCATCATGAGCTCCTTCAGAAAAACATTCAGATTGATATTGTGACGGACCAGACCTCTGCCCATGATCCGTTAAACGGGTATATTCCATTAGGTTATTCTGTCGGGGAAGCGGATGACTTACGAAAGACAGACCCTAATAAGTATATGAAGCTTGCTAAGCAAAGTATGGCGAAACATGTTGATGCGATGTTGACTTATCAGGAACACGGTTCGATTGTATTCGATTATGGAAACAATATCCGACAAGTTGCTAAAGATGAAGGAATTGCAACTGCATTTGATTTTCCAGGCTTCGTACCTGCTTATATTCGTCCGTTATTCTGTGAAGGAAAGGGGCCATTCCGTTGGGCAGCCTTATCCGGTGATCCGGAAGATATTTATCGTACGGACCAGTTAATTAAGGAGCTTTTCCCTGAAAACGAGGCATTAAATCGTTGGATTGATATGGCGCAAGAACGAGTTGCTTTTCAAGGACTACCATCACGGATATGTTGGCTTGGCTATGGGGAAAGGGTAAAGATGGGATTGGCGATTAATGAGTTAGTTCGTAAAGGTGAATTAAAAGCACCTATTGTCATCGGTCGTGACCATCTAGACTGTGGATCAGTTGCTTCTCCAAATCGTGAAACAGAAGCAATGAAAGACGGAAGTGATGCGGTTGGAGATTGGGCTGTATTGAATGCGTTAATTAACACGGCTGCAGGTGGATCATGGATTTCCTTCCACCATGGTGGTGGCGTTGGAATGGGATATTCCCTACATGCGGGGATGGTGGCAGTAGCAGATGGAACAGAGCTTGCTAGAGAAAGACTGGAAAGAGTATTAACAACAGACCCAGGTATGGGGATTATCCGCCATGCAGATGCAGGATATGAATCAGCGATGGATTTTGCTGATGAACACGATATAACGATACCGATGAGGAGGTAATATAGTGCAAGTAGATCTTCTAATCACGAATATAGGTGAATTATTACCGATGGATAAGAAAGGGCCAGTTAAGGGCTCGGATATGGGGGAGCTTACTGTTTGGCGCGATGCTGCAATTGGCGTGAAAAACGACACCGTAGTTTGGATCGGTTCGTCGGAAGAAGCTAGTATTCTAGAAGCCTCACAGATTATTGATGCAAAAGGTAGATTAGTAACTCCTGGACTAGTGGAGCCTCATACACATCTAGTGTTCGGAGGCTCTCGCGAAAAAGAAATGGCATTAAAACAGCAGGGGGTACCGTATTTAGAGATACTGCAACAAGGCGGAGGCATTTTATCAACGGTAAGAGCAACGCAGAATACTCCTTATGATGAATTGCTGGAAAAAGCATTATTCCATCTTGATCGAATGGCTATGCATGGGATAACAACAGTAGAAGCCAAGAGTGGTTATGGGTTAAATCGTGAAACAGAACTCAAGCAATTACAAGTGGCTAAGGAAGCCAATGAACAACATCCACTAGACATCGTATCTACCTTTTTAGGTGCTCATGCAATTCCACCTGAATATAAAGACGATCCGGAGGCATTCTTAGATGAAATGTGTGAGCTTTTTGATGAAATAAAGGAAGAGAACCTCGCAGAGTTTGTTGATATTTTTACAGAAACAGGCGTTTTCTCGGTTCCACAATCAAGAAAATATCTCTTGAAGGCGAAAGAAAAAGGATTTGGACTTAAAATACATGCGGATGAGATTGATCCATTAGGCGGAACCGAGCTTGCAGTGGAGCTTGGAGCAATAAGTGGGGATCATTTAGCAGTAACTTCAGATGAAGGAATTCAAAAACTAGCAAACTCGAATACGATAGGGGTCATTCTGCCAGGAACTAGTTTCTATCTTGGAAAGGATGATTACGGAAGAGCACGGGAAATGATTGATGCTGGTGCAGCGATTGCGATTTCTACTGATTTTAACCCAGGTAGCTCCGTGACAGAAAATCTACAACTAATCATGTCCATTGCTGCGCTAAAATTAAAACTCTCTCCGGAGGAAATTTGGCATGCAGTAACAGTGAATGCGGCACATGCAATTGGTCGGGGAAATGTTGCTGGTAGTATAGCAATTGGTAGAAAAGCAGATATCGTCATGTGGGATGCGCCAAACTATCTCTATATTCCATATCATTATGGGGTAAATCATACCAATACAGTTATAAAAAATGGGCAAGTTATCTATGAAAGGCAGACGAATCGATGAGTGAATTTCGTTATTTAAAGCCTGCTGGAACGGCATTTTTTCGAGACCGATATACGAAAAAAGCTAAAGAGTTATTAACCGAATGGACGATAGGGAAAAGAGCATCCTTTGGGATGGTAGGACTTCCACTATCGAAACCGTCGATTAGTCATTCAGGAGCGGCATTTGCTCCAGGTGCAATAAGAGAGGCGATGCAAAGTTATTCGGTTTACTCCGGTGAACAAACGTTTGATTTAGAGGAAGGAATTATTGATTTTGGTGATGTAGAAATGCATCCTACTGATATCATCGGCAACCAGGAGAGACTTTATGAAGGCCTATCCGACATCTTTCAAGTAAAAGCTGCCGATAATTGGTTCCTTCTTGGTGGGGATCATTCGGTTAGCTATTCATCGATTAAAGCTTTTAAAGAGCATTATGGCAAAGTGGGTGTCATTCAATTTGATGCCCATCATGATTTGCGTAATACCGAGGATGGTGGCCCTACCAATGGAACACCATTTCGTAGGTTACTAGAAGATAACATTATATCTGGGGAAGACCTCGTACAAATCGGTATTCGAGATTTTACAAATGCCCATGCCTATCATAAATACGCAATCGAGCAAGGAATAACGATCTATACGATGAAAGATGTGCGAGCTAAAAGTCTCACTAATATATTAACAAGCGAGGTAGAAAAACTGTCTAAGTCTGTTGACAGTATCTATCTATCTGTTGATATGGATGTATTAGATCAAGCCTTCGCACCAGGTTGTCCAGTAATTGGTCCGGGTGGAATGGATAGCACTACTTTGCTTGAGGGGATAAATCTAGCGGCACAGCATGATAAGGTGAAAGCGATGGATATTGTGGAGATTGATCCAACAATTGATATTCGGAATATGACGAGTAGGGTAGCGGCTTATGTGTTGCTGGAGTTTATGAAGGGAAAGAAGATGGCTTCTAAGGGCTTAGAGTAGAGAGAGGAGGGTCTGACCCCTAAAAAACAACCGTAATAATATGTTGTTTTTTAGGGGTCAGACCCTCGCTCACTTTACATTATTGAAGTGGTACTTATTCTACTTCTTCGTGTGTAATCCAATCATTCGCCCAATTTTGTATATCTTCTATCACGGGACGTAGGGACTCTCCTTTTTGGGATAGGGAGTATTCTATTCTTACTGGAAACTCAGAATATATATTACGATCTACTATACCTTCTTGTTCTAGCATTTTAAGGCGATCGGAAAGCAATCTGCCACTTATCGGTAAATTCGATTCCATTTCGGAAAAGCGTTTCGAACCATCTAGTAGCTCAAAAAGTATTAGACCTACCCAGCGTTTACTAATGATTTGCATCGCTTTTTCAAAACGTGGACATAATTCACTCATCTTCATCACCTCTTTATATATATAATCGAAACCATTCATTAACTTACAAAAAGTAACTAAGTTAATTGTATCATAACCTTTCACCCGTGTAAAACACAAAAAATGTAAGGGAATTAATACCATGTAGTTGGATATTTTTCTAATTTGTGAAATAATAACACTATGTCAATTATTCTTATTGGAGGTAACAAAATGGTTTCTCAACAAATTCAAGAAAAATATGCTGAATTAGCATTACGTACCGGTGTAAATTTACAAAAAGGACAAGCCTTAATGATAAATGCGCCACTGGAAGGGTTAGATTTTACTAAATTAGTTGTCCGTAAAGCGTATGAACTAGGCGCAAAAGATGTACATATTAACTGGGTTGATGATGAATTAACACTGTTGAAATATGAAAATGCACCAGAAGAAGTGATTGCTGAATATCCGGAATGGAAAGTGAAGCTTCATGATACATTTGCTGAAGATGGTGCCGCTGTATTAAATATTCGTTCTACTAACCCAGATTTATTGAAAGATATTGATCCAACTCGTGTAGCAAAAGCAAACAAAGCAGCGGCACTTGCGATGAAGAACTTCCGCAAATATACAATGAACGATAAAATCACATGGACAATCATCTCTATTCCTACAGGTGATTGGGCACAAAAAATCTTCCCAGATAAGTCACGTGAAGATGCTATCGCAAGCCTTTGGGATGCCATTGTTAAAATTGTACGTGTTGATCAAGAAGATCCAATTGCAGCATGGGATGCACATAATGAAACTTTAAAAACAGCTCGTGAAATTCTTAACGTGAAAAACTATAAGAAGTTAGTTTTCACAGCACCAGGTACAAACTTAGAAATGGAACTTCCAGAAGGCCATATTTGGAAAGGTGGATCAGCGGTATCCGAAAAAGGAATTACCTTCAATCCGAATATGCCAACAGAAGAAGTATTCTCTATGCCACATAAATATGGTGTAAATGGAACTATCTCTAGCACGAAGCCATTAAACTATGGTGGAAGCTTAATCGATAACTTCACCTTAACGTTCAAAGATGGTAAAGTAGTTGATTTTAAAGCGGAGCAAGGTGAGGATACATTAAAACATCTACTCGAAACTGATGAAGGTGCAACACGCTTAGGTGAAATTGCACTAGTACCACATGAATCACCCGTATCCCAATCTGGATTACTGTTCTACAACACACTATTTGATGAAAATGCATCATGCCACGTTGCGTTAGGTAAAGCATACCCAACGAACATTAAAGATGGTTCAGGCATGACAGAAGAAGAATTAGATAAACATGGTGTAAACGATAGCCTAACACACGTTGACTTCATGTTTGGTTCCGAACAACTAGACATTGACGGTGTAAAAGCTGACGGAACAACAGAAGCCGTATTCCGTAACGGAACTTGGGCTCTAGATATTAAAGGTTAATAAAAACTAAAAATAGAACTGCCACACAACTGGGTGTGGCAGTTCTATTTTGTATAGTGAAGGATGGTACGTTTAATTTCTAGCGAATGTACCATCCACCTCTACCGTTTCAAATATATTGATAAACGCTTTATCATCATACTTACGGACAATACCTCTTATTTGCATTGTTTCGTAACGTGTAACGACCATCAATATGATCTGCTTTTTCTCTTTTGAGTAACCTCCATATCCATCTGTAATCGTAAAGCCACGATAAATCGTCTCGAGCAGCTCTTTACGGATTAACTCACCTTCAGTTGTCACAATCTGCATCGTTAATTTGATATGGTTCGTATGGATTTTATCAATCATTCGGCCTGTTAAGTAGATGGATAAGAGTGTGTATAACGCGATATTCCAGTCGAAGATAGCACCAGAGATTAGAACGATAACACCATTCATACCAGTCAAAAGTAGACCGATACTTACATTACTAATTCTAGAGATGATGATCGCAACGATGTCCAATCCACCTGAACTCCCTGAGAACTTTAAGATAAGTCCAATGCCAATACCACTAATTACCCCTCCGAAAATAGTCGAAAGTAACACATTATCGGTTACTTGTAAGACCGGTAATAGATATAAGAATAGCGACAAGGAGACAACACAAATTAGCGTGTTAACAGTTATTTCTTTTCCTAGTTTGAAGTAGCTTAAAATAATTAACGGCAGATTAAGGACTAGATTTAATAAACCTGTATCAAATGGGGTAATTAGCCCCAACAAAATAGCAATACCACTTATTCCGCTGCTAAGAATACTATAGGGAACAAGAAAGAAATTAAATGCGAATGCAATAATTAACGAACCGATGATTACAATTAAGTGTTTCATGAATTTGACCACCTTAAGAAGTACATAAGAACTTGATTTATATTAGTGTCATCCTTTTTGGATATAATTAATCTATCTTGTTGGAGATTTAGCATCATACAAATTCAAACTAGAAATTCGTTGAAATAAAAAAAATTGTCCTTGCTTCGGGACAAGTTTTACTTTTTTTTGAATTATTTATCTCGTAATTTATAACTATATGTAGGTTTCTTTGATTTGCCACTTTAGCAATTTAGCAGAATAAAATGATGTTATCAGAACAAGATTGTTACGTCAATTAGAAGCTAACTAGAAGTATTATTGTAATTCAATTAAAAATAAAATACAGAAAACTAGCCAAACTAGACAAGTAAATATCTAGTGAAGGCGGTATGCACTAAGGATTTTTTTAGTTCCCAAGAATCATTAACCTGGATAAAGTGGGTGCTTCGAGCATTAGTAGGCTTTACATTTTTTGTTGTCATCGTAAAGATAATGGGGCAACGAACGATCTCTCAGGTAGCTCTACTAGACTTCGTAATTGTATTGCTGATTGGAAATATTATCGCACATCCTCTGTCTGATGAAGGATTGGGATTAGAAGGATCCATGATTTGATTAAAGAAAAGAAGATGGACAAGAAAGTGTTGGAGCAAATTGGAAAAGACGACCAGTGGTTGATCAGCAAAATAGTATCTAAATATGGCCAAGTCGAATTAAACGATATCTTATTAGCAACAGTAGACGAAAGTGGAAATGTTCAAGTGATGTTTTATTATTAAACTTACATATTCAACTATAAAACAATTATGGGGTTTAGACAAAAGTATTTCTATCAAAGGTAAAATCGACCATTGTTGTTAGTGCACATAACCCGCCCCGGAAATATACTGCGCTTTCCGTGGGCGGCTGGTGAGCCTCCTCAGAGCTAAAGCTCTTGCGGGGTCTCACCGATGCCTATCCTCCCACAGGAGTCTCCGTATATTTCCGGGGCTAATGTAGTGTTTATTCGTCTTTTACTACTCTTGAATGAGTTATGTCCCAATCTCAATTTTTTGTTTTAAGGCAAAAGTGATAATCACATCAATCCATTCTTCACCAAAACAGCCTTAATCTTCGTATAATCATACTCCTCAGGTAATGCTTCTTTTAATGGCTTAAGCTTAGGTTCTTCGATGGAATTTCGTACTTCTAATACTTTTGCTTCCTCAATTTCGTTAAAAAAGATGTTCCATGCAATGGGATAACCATCTTTAAAAGCTTTAAATAAATGATTTTCAATCGTCATGATGGTCATGTCACGAATAGCTGCTATATCTTTTATGGATTTACCGGACTGGAATAATTTATAGCTTGCTAGGTGACTTGGGCCTTCGTCTTCTTTTTTTCTAGGTTTTGGAGTAGGAGAAGACCCTGAAATTTTAACTCTTGTCTTTGCTTCTGGGTGTTCCTTACGCCATGTTTGAATGACTTCCAAAAACGCCTCGCCATACTGATCATATTTTTTCTCCCCGATACCTTTAATTTCAAGCATATCGTCTTTTGTAACGGGGAAATATCTACTAAGCTCTTTTAACGTCGCATCTGAGAATAAAACATACGGTGGTACATTCAATTCGTCCGCCATTTGCTTTCGTCTAGCTCGTAATGCTTCAAATAGGTCTTTGTAATAATCATCTTCATCTCCGGTAGGAATAGGTGCCGTATACATCTCAACTTTTCGATTTCCCTTAAGGACCTCAATAGATTGCTGATTAAGCTTTAATGTCGGAAACTTTCCTTCCTCTGTTGATAGTATTTGTTCTGCTACCAAGAAATGAATTCGTTCGGTTATCTCTTTTTCCGTATATGCTCTTAAGAGCCCATAGGTGGATAAGGTACTTAAATTAAATTCATGGACCTTTTTATCATTAGATCCCTTTAATACTTTGGCAGTCATACTCACACCAAAACGCTCACCCATTCGCTTGACACAGGATAGAATCATTTGCGCTTCTTCGGTAATGTCAGTCCTTTCTACCTTTTCAACACAGTTGCTGCATCTGCCACAATTCTCATGTGAATTGTGATCTTTAAAATAATCGAGAATAAAGCTACTTAAGCAACCCTGGGTATGACAATAATTCACCATCGCTTGCAGCTTTTTATATTCATTTTGTTTCGCAGCTTCATCCATCAATGATCGTTCAATTAAAAACTTTTGCAATTGGATGTCCTGAGGGGAGAATAGTAAGATACAGTCACTTGATTCGCCATCTCTTCCAGCTCTTCCAGCTTCTTGATAGTAGGATTCAATATTCATAGGCATCGCATAGTGAATAACGTAACGGACATTCGATTTATCGATGCCCATTCCAAACGCGTTTGTGGCAATCATGATTGGACTTTCATCATGAATAAAGGCTGCTTGTGCTTGTTTGCGAGCTTGTTCCGACATGCCTGCATGGTATTTTGCTACATGGATACCACGGCTAGAAAGCTGGTCATAAAGCGCATCCGCTTGCTTTCGAGTAGCGGTATAGATAATGCCTGATTCCTCTTGATGTTCCTCTAGGAAAGCCCGAATATAGCTTGTCCGATCCTTTCCTTTAACAATATGAAAGGCGAGATTGTCTCGGGCAAAGCCAGTATTGATCACATTTTGTGAATGAATATGTAACAGCTCTTGAATATCAGAAATTACTTCCTCGGTCGCAGTGGCGGTAAGCGCCATTATAACAGGGATGGTTCCAATTCGTTTTAAATTTGGAACAATGGAACGATAACTAGGACGGAAATCATGTCCCCACTGTGAAATACAATGTGCTTCATCAAAAGCAACGAGTGATATGTTGAGTCCTCTTATAACTTGGATAAACCCATTTGATTCAAATCGTTCTGGTGCAACATACACAAATTTAAAGCGGCCTTGTGCAATCTCAGTCATCCGGTTTTCTTGTTCTTCCGTCGTTAATGAACTATTGATAAAGGTTGCGGGAATTCCTAAAGCTAGGAGAGAGTCAACTTGGTCTTTCATAAGTGAAATTAACGGGGATATAATGATTGCTGTTCCATCAAGTGTTAGGCCAGGTACCTGATAACAAATAGACTTACCACCACCCGTTGGCATGACGGCTAATGTATTTGTAGAAGAAATGACGCGTTCAATCACTTCCTTTTGCCCAGGCCTGAAGGATTCATAACCAAAGTATTGTTTTAATATGGATTCTTGCTCTAGGATCATGTTTTTCCTCCTCTCATTTGTTTATCCTACCATAAATGTTGAATATAAACGAGTTGTAAAAAGTAAAGAATGACCGTTAATATCTGTTAAAAAAATAATCTTTGCTATAGGGAAAATTACTGTTTTACATTTAAACCTCCAAGTATAATTAAATTAAGAGAATATGAGGATACTATTTCTAAATGTTACAGAAGTTGAATAATAATGATAATCCTTGTTACCGTAACGACGTAAAAATGTAAGGCGATTATAGTTTACTTTTTTTGCTCAGGAATATAGAATGACCATATATTTTAATTTAGGGGGTAGAAGATGGTTTCATCTTTATTACTAGAAGTTATGCTCATCTTCTTCTTAGGGATTGGTTCCCAATGGGTAGCCTGGCGTTATCGCCTGCCAGCAATCGTTGTGATGGCGGTAACAGGCTTACTGGTTGGACCGATATTAGGTTTTATTAACCCTGAAGAGGATTTTGGAAGTCTTTATAGTCCAATTATATCAGTTGCGGTAGCCATCATTCTTTTTGAAGGAAGTTTAAACTTAAGCTTTAAGGAACTTCGTGGATTAGGAAAACCAGTTTTTAGAATCTCTACTGTTGGGGCGTTTATCGCTTGGATTCTTGGCTCCCTAACTGCACATTATATAGCCGGTTTACCATGGCCAGTCGCTTTCGTTATTGGTGGTTTATTCATTGTAACGGGTCCAACCGTTATTATGCCACTGCTACGTCAATCGAAATTAAAGCCAAGGCCTGCTAAAATCTTGAAGTGGGAAGGAATCATTGTTGATCCGATTGGGGCTTTACTTGCTGTTTTTGCTTTTGAAATTATAGTTTATTTAACGGCAGATGATCCTGATGGGACAAAATTATTAATGTTCTTTGCCGCATCAATATTTGCTGCCATCTTTGGTTGGGTTTGTGGGCGCGTCATTGGCTTTGCGTTTGAGCGTGGACATATACCGGAATTTCTAAAGTCACCTGCAGTATTTACCGTGGTGATCCTCTGTTTTACTGTAGCTGACGAGATTATGCATGAGACAGGATTGTTATCAGTAACAGCTATGGGTATTACGTTAGCAAACATGGGAATTTCATCTGTTGCAGACATGCGTCACTTTAAGGAGAATATTTCCATTCTACTTATTTCTGCAATCTTTATTATGTTAACCGCATCATTAAAATTGGAAACGATCTTAGAAATCTTCAGTCCGAATATCATTGGGTATGTATTGTTAATGATGTTCTTAGTTCGACCATTATCGATTTTCCTTTCCACATTTGGAACGGGGTTAACCTTTAATGAAAAGCTATTAGTTGGCTGGATTGCTCCTAGAGGAATCGTTGCATTAACAGTTGCCAGTTATTTTGCCACCGTCTTATTGGAAGCTGGCTACCAAGAGGCTGAGCTCCTCATCGCGCTAACGTTTGGTCTCGTGTTTTTCACTGTTATTGCGCATGGTTTTTCCATTGGATGGCTTGCGAAGAAGTTAAACCTTTCGATGGAAGGAAGACCAGGAACGTTAATTGTTGGAAGTAATGAATTTACCGTTGAGCTTGCTAAATCACTAACTAAAGCAAACGTACCAATTATTATCGTGGACCGCTCTTGGGAAAGATTGAGAATTGCAAGAGAAGCGGGAGTGCCGTTTTATCATGAAGAAGTACTTTCGGAGCAAACCGAGTATCATTTAGATACCATTCCATATGAATACTTGATTGCAGCAACCGATAGTAAAGCATATAATTCACTCGTTTGTACCACGTTTATGCCTGAATATGGTCGGACGAATGTGTTTAAGATTAGTCCGTATGATAAGGTTTATAAAACAACGGAAATTGTGTCTAAAGTAGGCGGCAGAATTCTATTTAAGAAAGAAGTTAACCTAGAGGATCTAATTGAAAAGGTTAATCAAGGATTTGTATTCCGTCAAACTAGAATTACCGAACAATATTCCTATCGTCAATATCTAGATGAGAAGGATGCAGAGACTGTATTTCTTTATATCATTAAACCATCTGGTCAAATTAAATATTACTCCGAAGAAATGAGAACTGTACCAAGTGTTGGTGACACAATCGTTAGCCTGATGCCTAGAAATAAAGAAATGGCAAAAATTCAAACTAGATTAGGTAATAACGAACAAGAATAAAAGAGAGCGCATAAACCATAACGGTTATGCGCTCTTATTCAAATGCTTCTAACTGCTTACGTACCTCAGCGATTTCTTCTTCAATACGTACCAGCTGCTCTTGGGCAGAGGAAGCTCTTCCTCGTACATAGACTAGCTTATCTAAATCACTCTGAATCCGAACATAATCTGATTTAAGTTCATCTAGCTTATGAAGTAGTTCTTTTTCTGTCATGTTACTCACCCCTTACGCTAAGTTTAGCGCGAACCCTTTAACAAAACAACCGATTAGTGTAAAATGAATTAACTTATCTAAATTTACCATATAAAGGGGGCTTATTGCATGAAGGTATTACTAGAAACATCTATTAAGCGGTTTCTGGAGAGAGTCGAAGAATTATTGTTGGAACAAGAAGTGTTAAATAACCTAATGTTAGGTTTATTAGAACGTGGAAGAAATAATATTGGCATTTACTCCGATGGAATTCGTCTAGGGATCGTGGAAGAGGATGGAAAAGCGATTTATGCATTTATGCAAACTCCTCCGAATAAGTGGATTTTAGCGAGCGTGAAACATCCTCGAGAAGATGTTATTCAAGCTGTTACACAATTTTTATACCAGCATAAATATCCAGTGCCAGGAGTTATCGGCCAAGTAGCGCAGGCTAATCACTTTGTGGAGCGGTGGAAGGAACTGACTGGAAAAAAGGCAGATTTACATATGAAACAATTAATTTATCAACTGGATGAAGTGAAAGTTGTCCCTAATCCAGATGGTGAATTATTTCCAGCTACTGATAGACATTTATCAACGGTGCGCGAATGGCTGTATCAATTTGGAGAGCAAGCAAATGTAGCCATCACTAAACCACAAGCGGATAGCATGGCAAGAACGTATATTCAGAATCAGTCGCTGTATCTGTGGAGCGTCAATGATGAGATTGTATCCATGGCAAATAACTCCAGAAGAACAAAGAACGGGGCGACTGTAAATGCGGTGTTTACACCAGATGAACATAAGCGTAAAGGGCATGCAACAAATGCAGTCGCTGCTTTATCTCAGAAACTATTAAATGACGGTTTTCAGTTTTGTAGTTTATATACGGATGCAACTAACCCTACCTCCAATAGCATTTACCGAAAGATTGGCTATTATGATGTTGGGGAGTCGGTTGAGTATTACTTTGGGTGAGGTTTTATCGATTGGTATTAACCGCATATCGGGGCGCTTCAACCAAAAGTGGGGGAGTATCAACCGAAAACTGGAGAGTATCAACCATTTTCGAAGAACATCAACCGTTTGTTTGAGAACATCAACCAAACTTAGAAAATATCAACCAAAACTAGCGATTATCAACCAAAACCCAGCCGACATCAACCAAATGTGAATACGCCTAGCCACAATAAAAAGCGACAGCCCAAGAACTGTCGCTTTTAATCATATCAATGCATCTTCCTTATTTTTCCGCGTGTCTTTAAACGTCTCATAGAAATGCACAATAATCGCTTTTACAACGGCATAAAATGGAACTGCGAGTAGGATGCCGATAAAGCCAGCGATGCTACCTGCAGCCAAAATAATCGTAATAATCGTCAACGGGTGGATACGTAGGACATGCCCCATAATATTAGGCGAAATAAAATTACCTTCAATTTGTTGTGCGATGATCATGATAATGGCAATCCACACCACATTCATCGGGTCCTGAAATGCCCCGACAAGGATTGCTGGAACAACAGCAATAAAGGGACCTATAAATGGTACAACACACATCATCATACCAAACAATGCTAGTGAAAAAGCATAGCTGAGATCAATGATTAAATAACCGATAAACAGCATGACCCCAATACTTAAGCTAACAAGTAGTTGACCCTGGATATAAGCGGAAAGTGTATGGTCAATTTTTTGTAATAAATTACGTAGGTTACTAGCTTTTTTCGCTTCGAATATTTGGGTGACAAAGGGAATGAACTTATCGCCATCTTTTAGCATAAAGAATAAGAAGAATGGTACTAACACAAGCGTAAATACAAACCCGATGACTTGGCTAATAAAACTAAATAAAAATGTCATGAAGCCTTCTATGTAGGTTTGAATATTAGCAATCATATTATCAATCGTATCTTCAACTTCTTTTGGTATGAAATTTTGATTCGTTTGGACATAATTAATAACATCTTCTGCGCCTTTCAGCATTGCGGGTATATTCTGTACAAACTTCGTATATTGATCTTGTGCGATAGGGATAATGAAAATAGTAAACACATAACCTACTAATATAAGCACAGCAAATACTAGAAGGATTGCTAGAATCTTCGGCGTCTTGTATTTCAGTAATAGCTTCATTAAAGGCTTGGTTAAGTAAAAGAGTAGGCCAGCAGCAATAAACGGAAATGCCACAGCTCCAATATACTTTAGAATAGGATCAAATATAAATCGTGTATGATAAATGAGTAAGATTAATAGAAAGACTAGAATAAATGCTACAAGCATTTGAAACCAGCGTTTGCTTAACATGTTCAACACACCTTCTCTCTTTATGGTAATCATATAGTATTTTTATCCATTTCGCATTAAAGAAGTAAGATAAAACTATATTAAATTCTTACCTAAACGGAACAAATTTAAACAGCCCTGGTAGTCCATTAGATTAATGGAAGATTTTATGTTAAAATTTGGGCATATTATAATGTTGGAGGATATTTTAGATGACTAATTGGAAGTCAGTCTTTGATAAATGGAATACATTTCAAGATTTAGATACGAATCTCAGACAAGAATTAAGAGCACTACAATCAGATGGAGAAAAATTAGAAGATGCTTTTTATAAGGAACTAACTTTTGGAACTGGTGGTATACGTGGTGTACTAGGAGTTGGAACCAACCGAATGAACATATACACCATTCGTAAAGCGGTGTACGGACTGGCAAAATATCTATTAGAAAACACGGTGAATGTGAAGGATCGTGGTGTGGTTGTGGCATATGATTCCCGTTATATGTCGCGGGAGTTCGCCATTGAAACAGCTAAAACTCTTGGAGCATTTGGAATAAGGACGTATGTCTTCCAATCATTAAGACCGACTCCTTTATTATCATTTGCCGTTCGTTACTTAGGAACAGCTGCTGGCGCTATGATTACGGCTAGTCACAACCCACCTGAATATAATGGATTTAAAGTGTATAACGAAGACGGTGGGCAGATGGTTCCCGATGAAGCAAATAAAATTATTGAAGCGATTCAGGAGATTGAAAATGAATTGGAAATCCCTGTTCTAGAACAAGAAGAAATTGAAAATAGTGGGCGATTAGTATGGTTAAAAGATGAAGTGGACAATGCATACCTAGAAAGATTGCGCCAAATATCTAAATTGGATGATGCAGAAGTCGAGCAGGATAAAGATTTGAACATCGTCTTTACTCCGTTGCACGGTACAGCTTACTCCTTAGTTACGAAAGGGTTAGAGCAGTTAAACTTTAATAACGTATATGTAGTCGAGGAACAAGCCGAACCCGACCCTGAATTTTCAACCGTAGCCTCACCAAACCCAGAAGAACATCAAGCTTTTACGATGGCAATTGAACTCGGCAAAAAGGTGGATGCGGATATTTTATTGGGGACTGACCCCGATGCGGATCGATTAGGTGTAGCGGTGAAAGAATCATCAGGTGGCTACACGGTTTTAACTGGGAATCAGTTAGGCGCTCTTCTAATCGATTATATTTTATCTCATACGGATCAAGTACTTTTTTCTAATGCACGGGTACTAAAGACGATTGTTACTTCTGAATTAGGTCAAACTATTGCAGAATCCTATGGAGTTAAAACAATTAACACACTTACTGGATTTAAATATATTGGAGAAAAAATTCATCAATTTGATTCTACTGGTGAAGCCTTTGCTTTTGGTTATGAAGAAAGCTATGGTTACTTAATTGCAAGCTTTGCTCGTGATAAGGATGCTGTCCAAGCGGCTGTAATGGCAACAGAGATGGCTTACTATTGGAATAAGCAAGGGAAGACGTTACTGGATGCACTGGAAGACCTATACGAGAAGCATGGTTATTATCGGGAAGGCATGTCTTCACTAACATTAAAAGGAAAAGAAGGAACAGAGAAAATTGCGCTCATTATGAATACCATCCGTAATAATCCATTTAAGGAAATAGCCGGCTTTTCTGTTGAACAGGTTGAGGATTATGTAACAAGCAAACGTCATAACCTAGTTAGTGGTGAGACGGAAACAATCGAGCTTCCGCAAGAAAATGTACTTAAGTTTGTGCTAGAAGCAAATAGCTGGGTCTGCCTAAGACCATCAGGTACAGAGCCGAAAATTAAATGCTACTTTGGAACATGTGGTACGACTCTAGCGGAAAGCGAAAAGACGCTAGCAGCCTTAAAGGAAAAAATGAATCAAGTCATGAATGAAATTATTGCATAAAATCATCCTCCTCGTGAGGGTGATTTTTTTGGAGGTACGATATGGTGGAAATTGTATGTAAACGCATCTATAGCGATGTTAATGAAGACGATGGTTTACGTATTTTAGTTGACCGTTTATGGCCAAGAGTGTTTTCCAAAGAAAAAGCAAAACTAGATTATTGGTTAAAAGAAATCGCGCCATCGAACGAGTTGCGGAAGTCGTTTCATGGTGGTGAGTACCAATTTGAGTCATTCAAAGAAAAATATCTAGAAGAACTTAAGCGTGGATTACAGAAAGAAACTCTCAATCATTTATTCGAGATCGTCTCTAACCAAGAGGGGAGAGTAACCTTATTGTTTGGAGCAAAAGATGAAGAGAATAATCAAGCGGTTGTATTAAAGGAATTACTTGAAGCTAATTGAGGATGTGGATATTAGTCCTATTCTTATCCTCTTAATTCCCATTACATTATACGAAGAACATGAAAGTTCATATTGTAAATTCTGTGTAAATTTTACGTATAAATCAAAATTATATGTTACCTTAGAAAAAACTACTTCAATTGGAGGGACATATGAAGAAAAATTCTTTACTCGAAATCTTAGGAACGTCGTTAAAGCTTGGTTTAACGAGTTTTGGGGGACCTGTTGCCCATTTAGGCTATTTTAAGAATGAATATATCGATAAGCGAAAGTGGTTAGATGATAAAACCTATGCCGATATCATCGCACTTTGTCAGTTTCTACCGGGCCCGGCTAGTAGCCAGGTAGGTATTGCAATAGGCATGTTACGTGGCGGATTATTAGGTGGTGTTGTTTCATGGTTTGGATTCACAATACCATCTGTCATTGTCCTGATTCTATTTGCAATGGCGTTTCAATCCTTTGCTTTAGGAGATGCGACATTTATTACGAGCTTAAAAATTGTAGCCGTCGCGGTAGTACTTCATGCTGTTCTTGGCATGGGGAAAAAGCTTACTCCTGATAAACCGCGTATTGCTATGGCAGTTGTAGCGATGTTAATTATGTTATTATTCCCGTCTGCTTTAGTACAAATCGCTGTTATTGTAGGAGCTGCAATTATAGGGTATTTTCTATTTTCTAAAGATGCAGAGTCAAAGGTAAAAACATTCACCGTTTCGATTTCGAAAAGGCAAGGAATCATATCTTTATCTTTATTAGTAGTATTATTGATAGGACTTCCTATCGCTGCACAGGCAATGAATAACCAATATGTTAGCATATTCGATACCTTTTTCCGTGTTGGTTCTATCGTGTTTGGTGGAGGACACGTCGTTCTACCTTTATTAGAACAAGAAGTAGTACCTAATGGCTTACTGACAAGTAGTGAATTTCTTGCTGGTTATGGGATGGCCCAAGCAGTGCCCGGTCCATTATTTACGTTTGCGAGTTACCTCGGAACGATGATAAGTGGTTTAATAGGTGGTATTATCGCAACGATTGCAATGTTCCTACCTTCATTTCTTTTAATCATCGGCGCACTACCATTTTTAAGTGAACTACGTAAGCATAAAAGCTTCCAAGGGATTTTAACAGGAGTGAACGCTAGTGTAGTAGGTATTTTACTTGCGGCTTTTTATGATCCTGTATTCACTAGTGCGATTACCAATGCTGCTAGTTTCTCGTTAGCTGCCATTCTATTCGTTATGCTGTATTTTTGGAAAACACCAGCATGGCTAATTGTAATCATCGGGGTAGTGTTGGGAGAAGTCATGCACTACGTATTATAAAAAGATTTGAGGTGTAATTCATGGCAGAACATCATTTTCATTTAAAAGCTGATTGGCCAGGTGGTAGAAATAGTGAGGGCAATATCGATGCTGGAAACTTAAAAACAAAGATCTCGATTCCAACTGAAATGGATGGACCAGGAGTTGGAACAAATCCAGATGAAATGCTTCTCGGAGCGGCTGCGACATGTTATATTATTACCTTAGCTGCAATGATCGAGCGAGCACATCTTCCACTAAAAGAAATGTCTCTAGAGTCAGAGGGAATTGTTGATGTTACCAATGGTGTATTCACATATAAGAAAATTATTCACAAACCAACGGTCGCTCTAAAAGAAGGAGCAACGGAAAAGGAATATGAATTGCTCAAGAAATTAGTTCATAAAGCAGAAAAGTCTTGTATGATTTCTCGCGCATTAGAAGGCAATGTGGAGTTAGAGCTGGAAGAAAATATTTTATAAATATTTGGGGGACACTACGTATCAATCGTAGTGTCCCTTCTAGGTTACAATTTGTCACTTTCGTTGGGTTTCCTCCCTTGACACATGATAAAAAGCATTGTATCTTATTAAAGTCATAGTATTTTTATCGGAATAATATATTTTAATAGCGGTACAATGATGGAATGCATATAGTAGTAAAAAATAACAGGGGGAATTAACATGAACTGGATGGTCATTTTAAATATTATCGCTCTACTTGCGATAATCGGTTTATTAATTACAATGCAACGCAAGCATGTTTCCTTTACGAAACGAGTATTTACAGGTTTAGGTTTAGGTATTGTGCTAGGTGCAGTTCTACAATGGATCTATGGAAGTGGATCGGAAACATTAGTAGAAACTACAGGATGGTACAATATTGTTGGTCGTGGCTATATTAGCTTCTTAATGATGATTGTCGTTCCGCTAGTAATGGTATCTATTATCCAAGCAATTACTAACTTGGAAAAAACAGCTCAGCTTGGTAAAATGGCAGGCTGGATTATTGGTATTTTAATCGCAACTACAATGGTTGCTGCATTAATTGGTGTCGGGGCTGCAACTCTATTTGATTTAAATGCAGAACAAATTACTGCAGGGGAAGCAGAACAAGCACGTGCTGAATCATTAGAGGAAAGATATTCTACAAGTGTAGAAAATGTTTCCACACCGCAACGTATATTAAACTTTATTCCATCAAATATTTTCTTAGATATGACAGGAGCGCGTTCAACATCCGTTATCGCGGTTGTAATCTTCTCTATTTTTGTAGGGATTGCAGTAATTGGATTACGTAGAAAGAATCCAGAACAAGCTGAAACCTTTACAAAAATGGTTAACGCAGTGTACGGCGTTGTCATGCGTATCGTTACGTTAGTTCTACGTTTAACACCGTATGGTATTTTAGCCCTGATGGCAAATACGGTTGCAAGCACAGACTTTGCTGGAATCTTAGAGCTTGGTAAATTTGTATTAGCTTCTTATGTTGCTTTAGGTGTGATGTTTATCATTCAACTAATCTTAGTAGGCGTATTCGGTTTAAACCCAATGACCTACTTAAGAAAAGTAATCCCTGTATTAAGCTTTGCATTCACATCTCGTTCTAGTGCCGGAACGATTCCTTTGAATATCTCAGCACAGAAAAATGCTGTCGGTGTAGAAGAGGGTGTTGCAAATATGTCTGCATCCTTTGGTGCGACAATGGGTCAAAATGGTTGTGCAGGAATCTACCCAGCAATGTTAGCAGTTATGATTGCACCATCTGTAGGTATAGATCCATTAACTTGGGAATTCTTAGTTCCACTAGTACTAATCATTGGATTTAGTTCATTTGGTATTGCTGGTGTTGGTGGTGGAGCAACATTTGCTGCACTAATCGTTCTTTCGTCTATGGGGTTACCAGTTGGTTTAGCTGGTCTTTTAATCTCAATTGAAGCGTTTATTGATATGGGACGTACCGCATTGAATGTTAATGGTGCAATGGTTTCCGGTACACTAACTTCTCGTATTTTAGGTACGTTTAACTCGAAAATATTTAACGATAAAACTGCTATTGAAGAAGGTAGTTCTATATAAAAGCAAAAAGCCGTTCCTGACTGCCAGGAACGGCTTTTTTTGTTGAAAAGTAGTAGGGATTTTAGCTTTAACATCAAACTTGTTGCTCTGTACCTTTTTTAGCCCACACTAAAATTAGAATAGCGCTAATCCAAGAGATTATTGGAATAGTAAATATTAGATAATAATAGCCCGAATTACTAATTCCAAATATTTTTGCTTCTACATCCACAAAGTTTATAGCCCAAGTCGATGTACCGATAATTAAAGTATTTATAAGGAAGGTAGCTATAATACTAAGTAACTTTTGATTGGTCTTATTGAATATCCATACCGATAATAAAGTCGAGATAAACAGTGAGGATAGAATGATTGTGAAATACATGAAAACAGCCCCTTTATTTTTCATTAAACTATCTTACTAATTGTTATAGTTAATCTAACAAGTTACTGATGTTAATCTCATGAAGTTGTTTCTCACCGTTTTCTATCCATTCAATTTGTATTAATTGATTCTGAAGGATTTCTTTTAATTCGTGCTTACTTAAGTCTTCATATTTAAATAGAACATAGTGATAAGCGGTATTTTCGCCTTGATGATATCCTGCTCGGTAGGAGCGGATTTTTCCATCATATTGGTCGACTTCCATAACAAGATTTGGAATAGTAATCTCGATACTATTCATGAGCCAATTCTTCTCTACATCCACGTTGACTTCTAATTTCCGTAGTTTATCAGTAGTGAGGTTATTTTCTTGAATAAACTCCTGTTGTATGGACTCAGTTAATTCCGCTTCACTAATTTCAGACAAAGTTACAGTTGCATGGAATGTTGGGTTTGCGGTTACGTTCACTATAAACAGAATACTGTAAATGAGAGTGGAAAATAGCAAAATAGAAAAAATGATTTTACTTCTAGATATGGTAAACATAAATATCCCCCCAAACATCCAGCTAACTCCATCTTACTAAAGTATAGGGAATATTCAAATAGTTTCATCGGATTAAATTCATGACTAAATCCAAATTTTGGTCCATAGCAGCAGTATCGTAATCTTGAAATGGACAACCGATACGCTGAACGCGCTCTACTACGTTTTCTATCGTAAACATTTCAGGTCTTAGATCCTCGGTAACTTCCTCCCAGTATAGTGGAGTAGCGACAGTTCCATCCGTAGTTTTTCTAGTGGAGTATGGCGCGATTAATGTTTTATCCTTACCATGTTGTACATAATCAATATACAACCTACCTTGGCGTTTATTCTTCATTCGTTCTGTTGTGAACAAATCTGGATGCTGGTTTTCAACGGTATAAGCAATTGCCTGTGTAAACACTCCCGTATCCTCATAAGTCATACTTCCTTCTGGGATTGGAATGTGAATTTGAAGCCCTTTATTTCCAGACGTTTTAACGAGTGATCGTAGTTGAAGATCATCTAGTAACTGTTTGATGATAAGTCCAGCTGTTATTGCCCATGAAAATTCATCTCTGCCTGGTGGGTCAAGGTCAAAGACAATTTCCTTAGGTTGATTGCTGTTCACATGTTGAAATGGGACATGGAATTCAAGTGCCCCATGATTGGCAAACCAGAGCAACGTTTCAATGGAATCACAAACGATTAGCTTTTCTTCCCCCTTACCAATTCCTTTGATAAATTCTGGTGCATAAGAGGGGAGGTGCTTTTGAAAAAATGACTCTTCGTTCACACCATCTGGACAACGGATGGTCGTTAATGCACGGTTATTTAAGAATGGTAGCATATAAGGAGAAATCTCCCGAATGTAGGCTAAGAAATTTCCCTTTGTTAATGGAACATCTGGCCAATACAACTTATCGGTATTGGCAAAATCGATAATCTCTGGCAGCATTGCTAAATCTAACTGAAGCCGTTCTTTCGTGCATTCCTCTGGTTTGAGCTCGGGCGCTATTCGCTCAAATTCTGGCTCTCTTAGCTCTCCTTGGTAAATATCCAACGTATGAATAGCTGCGCATATAGCTGGTGGAAGTGAGTAATGAACGCCTTTCTTTTCACCATTAGCAATAAACAGTTTCTTGACCGTGTCAAAATCATCATCATTTAGGCCATGCTTACATTTTCCGATAGTATATTGTTCTTGTTCATCATACACTTGAACAGTAAAATAACCATTTTTACTGTCATATGCTGTCAAAAATCCATGAATTAATCGCCAGTTTTTAATTTTGTACCAGTCTTGATGGGCTTTTCCCGCACGATAAGAGCTTTTCTTTCGTTTGGCAATCATTCCTTCACCTTTATGGTCGAAGATAATCTTCCACAATTCATCCGCATTTTCAAAAGCTTCAATATATCCAATGCGATTCCACAAATCACGACGAATTTCTGCTTTGTCGAAGAATGATGTTAATTGCTTTTTTCGTTCCTCAAACGGCTTTTTGGACAAGTCTTTCCCGGATAATTGTAAAAGATCAAATGCCAGTAAGGTTGCTGGTCGGTTCGTTGCTGCTTTTTGGATGGAATCTTTATTTTTTAATCGGCCTCGCTTTTGAATACTAGAGAAATTTGATTGATATCGGTTATTTAATATAACGAGTTCACTATCGATGGTGACCGGTAGAAGTTTCTTTATGGATTCGGATTTTTCTCGACAGAAGGCTACGATTTCTGGGAATTGAGGCGTCAAATCGTTTTTATTTTTACTAATCAGCTTTATTTCCCTATTTTTCTCCCAATGGAGTACACAGCGGAACCCGTCATATTTGACTTCATACAGCCATTCTTTTCCTAATGGTATATCCTTACTGGCGATAGGCTTCATTACATCCATTATGTACAACTCCCTTCACCTATAAGATGGGTGAAAAACAGGTAAATTAATCAGGTATGGATTAAAAATTGTTAAGTTCGACAAACTATGGAAAAAGGGAGGTATCGTAATGCATACGATGTGGAAGGGTACCATTAGCTTCGGACTTGTAAATATCCCGGTTAAAATGCATGCAGCTACCGAGAATAAAGACGTTTCCTTAAGACAGCTCCATAAGGAATGTAAATCACCAATTAAATATGAAAAAGTATGCCCGGTTTGTGAAAAAGAAATTGGAACAGATGACATTGTAAAAGGATATGAGTACGCGAAAAATAAATTTGTCATCTTAGATGATGAGGATCTTGCTGAATTAAAGAAGGAGCAAGAGGACCGGGCTGTCGAAATCATTGATTTTGTAAAATTAGAGGACATTGACCCGATTTATTTTGAAAAAAGCTATTATTTGTCACCGAATGACGGTGGTGGTAAAGCATATGGCTTATTACGTGCTGCCCTTGAGGAAAGTGGTAAAATTGGCGTTGCTAAAATGATGATACGTTCTAAAGAGCAGCTTGCGGTTATTCGTATTTATAAAAATACGTTAATCGTCGAAACCATCCACTATCCAGATGAGGTGAGAGATGTAGCTGAGGTTCCGAATATACCAGAGAATGTGGAGATTGCGAAAAAGGAATTAGATACAGCAAAAATGTTAATTGACCAATTAACAACGGAATTTGATCCAGAAAAATATAAGGATGAATATCGTACAGCACTATTAGATCTAATTGAAGAAAAGAAAAATGCAGATCAAACAGCAACGGCAAAAGATAAACCTAAAGCAGATAATGTAACAGACTTAATGGGAGCATTACAAGCATCGTTAGAAAGAGCGAAAAAGGACAAACCAAAACCATCCCAACCGAAGAAGAGGAAAACGGCAGCTAAGAAGAAAGCAGCACAGTAAGCGAAATTTATAAACGATTACTCCAGTGATTAGAGTTTGTTTCTAATCACTTTTTTATTTGATAAATTACGTTAATTACCCAATCAACCCAAATACATACATTACAGTCCAGTATCAATCTTTCAATGCCTTTACATGTCGTTAACAACCACACTAAATCGTGTGGGACAATGCGTATTACTATTCCGAAGTGGGTAGAAAAGTAATACCACCGAAATTTAATGTAAAGGAATGAGCATCTTGGAGCGTAACGCATATTTTGATAATGCAAAAGTACTGTTAATTTTCTTAGTGGTATTCGGGCATGCAATCCAGCCGTTTATTGATGGCTCTGTTGGAATGCATACGTTATACACATGGATATACACGTTTCATATGCCAGCATTTATATTCTTAGCGGGCTTTTTCGCAAAAGGATTTGGAAATAAAGGATACATTTTAAAGTTAGCTAGAAAGCTATTACTGCCATATATAATTTTTCAATTAATTTACTCTTCCTATTATTACTTTATCGGGAAATCCAATTGGCTAACTGATATCTTTTATCCGCATTGGTCTTTATGGTTCTTAATTAGCTTATTTTGTTGGCATATTCTATTAATTTTATTTAAAAGATTTCCTGCCTATGCTAGTCTGACACTCGCAGTATTGCTAGGTATCTCTGTCGGTTATTTAGCAGCGGTAGGGCACTCGTTTAGCTTATCTAGGACATTTGTATTCTTTCCATTCTTCCTACTAGGTTATTGGTTAAAAGAAGAGCATTTAATGTTAGTTAAGCGTAGAACTGCAAAATTCATTTCAATAGGTGTTATGGGAATAATCGCTATTGCCATTTATATAGCTCCCGAGATTAATACGGGTTGGTTACTTGCCTCTAAATCGTATTTTGATCTAGGTATGCAAGAGTTTGGTGGGGTTGCTAGACTGCTTGTTTATGTCACGTCAACCTTAATGGCAGCAAGTGTACTTGCGTGGGTTCCGAGAAAACATTATAGTTTTACAAAATTAGGAGAAAGAACTCTATATGTTTATTTATTACACGGGTTTATTATCCAGTATTTCCGAGCGTATGATGTGTTTGAGGTTCTAACTCCATTTGACATCATTGGTCTTGCTGGTGTTTCTTTTATCATCGTTCTCTTGTTGTCCAGTAAACCAGTAATAACCTTTAGCCAACCATTTATTGAATGTAGATTTAGTTATTTGAAAAAGTTGGTAATGACTTCACGTAAAAGTGAAACTATTTCTTAAAAACATTCGTATATATAAGTAGCCCCCCTTTTTCTAGAAAGTATAAAAAAACCAAACCTGTGCCCCAGGTTTGGTTTTTTGCTTTCAGTTAGAAAATGATATGTGCAATTAGAACAATGATTGGTAGTGTAATGATTGTTCTTAGTAGGAAGATGATTGCTAAGTCTTTGAAGGATACTGGGACTTTGGATCCTAGTAAAAGTCCTCCAACTTCTGACATGTATATTAGCTGTGTTACGGATAGGGCGGCAATGATGAATCGCGTAATTTCTGCTTCAATCGATGCGCCGATTACTGCTGGTAGAAACATGTCTGCAAAACCTATGAGAATCGTTTCCGATGCCTCTGCTGCATATGGAACTTGCATTAGCTCTAGAATTGGAATAAATGGCATGCCTAACCATTGAAATACCGGTGTGTACTCGGCAATAATTAGTGCAACTAAACCAAATGCCATTACGACTGGCGCCACACCCATCCACATATCTAGTACGTTTTGGCTTCCTTCCTTCATAAACTGATAAAAGCTAGTTTCGCGTTTTGCTCGGTTAATCGCTTTTTCATAACCGAACGTGAAAGAATTATGACCCTCAGGAATTTCTTCCTTAATCCCAGTAGCCTGTTCATTTACATACGTATCGGCTTTCCGGGAAAGAGGTGGGATTCTAGGCATAATTAACGCAGCAACTAACCCAGCAATAAGAACTGTTACATAAAACGGGACGAACATAGACCCTAATCCAACCTCTGTAATGACCACCAATGAAAAGGTGATCGATACGACAGAGAAGGTTGTACCGATGACTGCTGCCTCACGTTTTGTATAATAGCCTTCTTCATATTGTTTACTTGTCAGTAACACACCGATTGTTCCATCACCGACCCATGATGCAAGTGCATCAATGGAAGATCTTCCTGGAAGCTTGAATAACGGGCGCATTAGTTTGGTTGTTAACGTGCCAAACAGTTCCATTAAGCCAAAGTTCATTAAAAGAGGAAGGAAAATACCAGCAAATAAGAAAACGGCGAAAAGGACATGTAATAGGCTATCTAATAATAATTGACCCGTGTCTTCACCATGAATTGCTTCTGGTCCAATTTTAAAATAAACCATAATGGCAAACACTGCAGCGAGTACTCTAGTAATCGTCCAAAACCAATTGACATAGAGTAGCTTTTGGAAAAATGGTGTTTTTGCTAATCCATGATAGCCAATTACTCTGGCTACTAGTGTTAGTAGAGCAGTAATTGTGATTATAATCATCATAATAAGAGACAACTGACTAGCAAGTTCAACTTGTACCCAATTTGCCAAAAGTGCTATTGGAATAGTAAAACCATCATCGGTTGAAACAGGAATAATAAATAGTAATATACCTAATAAAGAGGGAATAATAAATTTCAACTGTTCCCCAAATGTGTAAGAATTTCTCATGATAAGCCACCTTGTACATGTTTGTTATTAGTATGTAGAAAAATCTACATTTGAATCACTGTTAATTAGTATAATTATTGTATATATATTTGTCAAAGTGTATTTTTATTAACTTCATAGAATAATAGAGGTCATGATCTTCTGTTTGTATAGTACTTACTTAGAAAATGGTACTTTAATAATATGGGGATAGTAATTATTAACTAATTATATAGAAAAATGTTGTGTATATATTCTAAAAATTGTACTATATAGATGATACATAGAAAGAGGGGGAATAGGGCTGTATGAAAAACTACTTGCAAATGCATAAAGAAATACAAGAGAAGTTAGATCGAAAGCTTACCGTAAATGAAGTAACGTTTTTGCAATGGGTTTTTAGTCGCTATCTAGAAGAAAAAAAGGAGCAAACTGCCTAACTTTTTCTTACATAATATAAATATTCCCTAGGATAAAAGCGAAGTCTTGAGTGTTCAAGGCTTTTTTGTTTGTGATTATACAACTCGTACAAAAAACGTAAAAGACTTTCCTTTATAATACATATTCTTTTCGGTATGATAGAAAAAGACGACAATAGTAAAGAGGAGTGTCATAGGTGGCAGTTGAAAATGATAGAATTCTGCAGAAATTGATGCGTGAGCTACAACAAGCTAAACAAAACCAGCATAGCCAAGCGGATATGCTAAAACATATTGAAAATATAAGGTTACTATGTGACTTATTTCTACCAGCCGAGGATCAGCCTGCAGGTACAACAGAAGAGGCAACTAAAATTAGTGATGCAGAATTAAAAGCGATGATAGGTGAGTCAAAATCACCTAACCCACCGCAACAAACAACATTTAAAAAATCTATTGAGCTAGACGATGAAGAAGGAACTGGAGATTCTATTTTTGACTTCTAAGAGGGAGAGGATAAGGTTATGAAGATATTTCTAATACTTGGCGTAATTAATGGGTTTCTTGCGGTTGCACTCGGTGCATTTGGTGCCCATGGACTTGAAGGGAAGCTAACAGAAAAAGCACTAGGAACCTGGGAAAAGGCTGTTACATATCAAATGTTCCATACGGTTGCTTTATTAGCTACAGGAATAATTGGCTTGAAAATCCAGGCTAGTAGCTTGTCATGGGCTGGTTGGTTATTCTTTATCGGGATCATTCTATTTTCTGGAAGTCTTTATATCTATTCAACTACAATGATAAAAACATTTGCGATGATAACACCACTTGGTGGCGTGGCATTTTTAATTGGCTGGGTTTTACTCGGTTATACTATTATGAAGTTTTTATAAGAAGATCAGTAGAAAAGTAGCCAGTAAAATTAACAGTACGGACCGAAGTATTTGTTTTGCTCCATGGGCTTGGTTGCGCATATTCATAGCAATCAGGCCATCGAATATGAGACTTGCTGCAACTAAGTAAAGACATAGAATAATGAGCAAGAAAACTCCTTGTATTAAGGCGATAAGGCCAAAGACAAGTGCTAGCCCAATCGCAACAAGTTCACCTCGAATGAATTTTTCATATGGATGTCGCATAAAATCGCCTCAATCATTTCATTATGTAAAGGTAATTCTTAAATGTCTTAGTTAGTGCATAAAACCCGCCCCGGAAATATACTTCGCTTTCCGCGGGCGGCTGGTAAGCCTCCTCAGAGCTAAAGCTCTTGCGGGGTCTTACCTATGCCTATCCTCCCGCAGGAGTCTCCGTATATTTCCGGGGCTAATGTTGTATTCCTATCTTTTATTAGTTAAGTCAAGCCTCAAGCTTACATTATCTTGGATTGTATGTTGCCATGTTTGGATTGCTTCCGTATGGGTACTCGTAATTTAATTCTTCATCAAAGGTCACATAATCAAGGTAAACCATCAATAGTAAGTAACGCTTCCCTGTTTGCGGATCGCTAAGTATGATATGATCTCTACCAGCAGCTTCCACGACTCCTCGGAATATTTTTGCATTCCATTCAGAATTATTCTCAAACGTCATATAAACAGTAGCAACTTTTCCACGATTTAATCGCAATATATTCTCAATATACGATTGTTCGGATGGAAGCATTCCTGGAACATCAATAAATGGTGATTGTTGCTGTTGTTGCTGCTGAGCAGGCTGTTGCCCTTGTGGGAATCCAAATTGGCGATAATTAAATGGGTAATATGCTGGAGAGGATTGCGGGAAGTAGTAATACGGTTGTTGCCCGAAATTTGCATTGTGCTGTGACTTTCCTTGGTTGTCTGTCATTTTATATACCTCCTAAAAATAATAATCTAAAATACCGTTGGACAGTCTGAAGCAGTGGGGGAGTAGAAACAATGTGCTTTAAACCTGCCACTATTCCATTGATCGTACCATTGAGCAGGACATGTTCCTTCAGGTCTGAAAAACCATAGTGAGTTAGTCGCAGGATGGAATCGTTCCCCTTTTATCGTCCGACGAGCTAATCGCTTTTCTGAATCTCTAGCTCGCTGATAAAAATAGCCCTTTATAGTAGCTTCAAAGCCACCGGGTCTTTGAAATACCATATCATTAATACTACGTATATCTTTAAAATCTAAGCAGTCAGCTCTGACGCGGTTAACGCCTGTATTTCCGACCATTAGCATTCCTAGTTCGCCATCACCTTCCGCTTCAGCTCGGATTAATCGTGCGAGCAAATCAACATCCTTTTCGTTATGCGCTATTACCATTCGTACACCTCACTTTATCCAAGGTCTACTATGATTATATGTATGAGTGGGCGGAAAGTGATATGACTAGAGAAATTAATTAGGAAAAAATTTGTATCTGGTAGAAATAAAGGGGGACCCAGTGAAAGAAATTTAGTGGGTTTACATAATCTTTAGCAAGGAAACTAGAATCTTTAGCGTTTTATCATCAAACTTTAGCGATCACGTGGGAATCTTTAGCGATTTTTGACAAAACTTTAGTTTTTCATGCAATGTTGCATGAATAAGCATAAAAAAAGACTTCCTGTCGAAACAGAAAGTCTTCTACATTCGATTTAAACTTCCATAAACTTAGCAATTTCTTCTTTCTTCAATAGATTGCCGACAAAGAACTCACCAAACTCACCATAACGAGAGCTTACTTCATCAAAGCGCATTTCATAGACAATTTTCTTGAATTGAAGCGGCTCGTGAGCGAATAGGGTAACGCCCCATTCCCAGTCATCTAGACCGATAGAACCAGTAATGATTTGTTTTACTTTACCTGCATATTTACGGCCAGTTTTACTGTGCTCATAAAGTAATTTACCACGCACATCTTTTTCTAACGTATACCAGTTTTCTTCGCCAACACGACGTCGATCCATAGGATAGAAGCAAGCATGCTCCCATTTCGGTAAAATAGGTTTTAGACGAGCTTGCGTTTCTGGTAATGTTTCTGGATCAATTCCATCTTTTGCTGGGCGATATTTGGAAAGCTCAACAACAGAAACATAAGAATGCGCAGGAGTTAAGAACTCTGCAAATTTTGATTTGTTTAGTTCAGTTTCTAGTTCATTTAGTTCATCCATAGTAGGACGTAAGAACATGAACATTAAATCAGCTTTTTGTCCGACAATTTTGTACATCGCATGTGAACCATTTTTTGCTTCTTCAACAGCATCCCATTTTGCAATTAGCGCTTCAAAGCTTGCGATCGCTTCTTTTTGTTCTTCCGGTGTTACAGTCTTCCAGAAGTTCCAATCTATCGTACGGAAATCATGTAAGCTATACCAACCATCCATTGTTTCGACAGCTTCTACCATATGTATCTCTCCTTAAAAGTAATATCATTAACATAAGTTTACTATATCACAATTGAATTTCATAATCATGAAAGAGGTCTCCTCGCACAAATGAACAGAAATGTTGATATACCAAGGGTTTAGGGTGGGAATGGTTGGTTTGTCACCATATTGTCAATTCTAATAAGGTGTCGTTCTTTTTCATTACGCTACGAATTGTACTATCATAATAGTAGTAAACATTATAATCTGTGTAATTTTTCATCGTATTGATACATATTAAAGACATACAATAATTGGAGGTTTATAAATGAGTAATTTATTTGATGAGGTAAGATCCCAAGTTTCCGGCAAAAATAAATCGATAGTATTTCCAGAAGGGCTAGATGAGCGAATTCTAGAAGCTGCTAGTAAATTAGGAAAAGAAGGCGTATTAAATCCTATTATAGTTGGAAGTATGGAAGCTGTTCAGCAAAAAGCTGATGAAATTAATGTCGATTTAAGTGGGGTTACTTTGCTAGACCCTACTAGCTATGAAAAGTTTGACGAAATGGTTCAGCAATTTGTGGAACGACGTAACGGGAAAGCTACAGAAGAAGATGCTCGTCAATTGTTGTTGGATGAAAATTATTTTGGAACGATGCTAGTTTATATGAATGAAGCGGATGGATTAGTTAGTGGTGCTGCCCATTCAACTGCTGACACTGTTCGCCCAGCCCTGCAAATTATTAAGACAAAAGAGGGCGTGAAGCGAACATCAGGTGTGTTTATCATGGTACGTGACGATGAAAAATATGTCTTTGCGGATTGTGCGATAAATATTGCCCCAGATCATGAGACTCTCGCGGAAATTGCGATTGAATCTGCTGCTACAGCTAAATTATTTGGGGTGGACCCTAAAGTTGCTATGTTGAGCTTTTCTACCAAAGGCTCGGCAAAATCGGCTGAAACAGAAAAAGTAGTAGATGCACTGCAAATAGCGAAAGAGAAAGATACTTCCCTTGTAATTGATGGGGAATTTCAATTTGATGCTGCCTTTGTTCCAAGCGTTGCAGCAAAGAAAGCACCAGATGCTGTCATACAAGGCGATGCAAATGTATTTATCTTTCCAAGTCTAGAAGCGGGCAACATTGGTTATAAAATTGCCCAACGATTAGGTGGCTTTGAAGCAGTGGGCCCAATTTTACAAGGTTTGAATAAGCCAGTTAATGATTTGTCACGTGGATGTAGTGCGGAGGATGTATATAATTTAGCGTTGATTACTGCAGCACAGGCTGTGAAGTAATAGGAGGAAGCTTGCAATGGAAGTCTATTGCAGGCTTTTTTTATTAAAGGAACACTTGTTCTTATTTTGGTTATGTGTTAATCTGTTATTAGATATTCCTCTTCGTATTTTCCTCTACTAAAACCACAAAGGATGTGTAAAAATGTCTGTACTTTCTCTTATAAGAGAAGAGTTCAATTCTTACACACACCACGATCAACTGTTCAAAGAATTAATTCGAAACTTTTTTAAGGAATTTCTTGAAGTGTTTTTCCCTGAAGTCTATGAATACTTAGATTTCCATTCTGTAAAACCATTATCAGAAGAAGTATTTACTGATTTGCATGAAGGTGATGCGAGAAGATTGGATATAGTTATAGAGACAAAAATTAAGGGCCAAGATAGTTTAGTAATAATACATATTGAGCCCCAAAGTTCGAAACAAAATCATTTTCACGAGAGAATGTATCTATATTTTAGCCTCCTATATAATAAGTATCGAAAGCCCATTATTCCTATTGCAATCTATACCTATGAAGAAACGTTAGAACCGAATGAGTATAAAATGGAATTTCCATATTTCAAAGTATTGACATTTCATTTTCTTACGCTACATTTAAAGAAAAAGAATTGGCGAGAATATATAAGATCCGATAATCCTGTTGCGGCGGCTTTACTAAGTAAGATGGGCTACAATGAATATGAACGAATAGAGGTAAAAAAGGAATTTCTAAAAATGCTTGTTCGAATGGAACTAACACCAGCAAAGCAAAGGTTAATATATGGATTTTTTGAACGTTACCTAAAACTAAATGAAAAGGAGGAGGAAGTATTAATGGAAGAAATTAAACAGTTGGAAGATGCGGATAAGATCTTAGAGATTCCTATTTCTTATGAGGAGAAGGGAATACAGAAAGGAATACAGAAAGGAATACAGAAAGGAATACAGAAAGGCATACAAAAAGTTGCTTTAGAGATGCTTAAAGAGGGATTTCCTATTGATACGATATCTAAACTTACCCATTTAGAAAAACATGAAATTGAGGATATGAAAAAATCCTTATAGCATTCTATTCTCTTCAGCAAGATTATTCATTCTTCTTAGCTCTGTATTTCAATTGGAAATTCAACGGTTAGGGGGACGGATCTTGATGAATAAACACTTATTTCTTTTCGGAGGCGGCTCACCTTTTACGAGTGAGTTTGCTAGGAAGTTTGTCGGGTTATCCTTGGGTGGGAACATTGCCATACTGTACTTAGACGGTGGAGAACCAATTATCCCTAGGTATACTAATCTATTAGAGCTATATGGTCAGTATACGTTTACACACATACCGCTCCCATCGACATCTGTAGAGGAAGCAAGCAATCTAGTAGAAAATAGTACGGGAATTATTATCTGTGGAGGGGATTCCATAGGATATGCTGACCATATCGTGGATACACCAATCTCTGAAGCTGTACGAGTCGCATATGAAAAAGGAATTCCAATAGCAGGATTTTCCGCAGGTGCATTAATAAGTCCTGAGATTTGCGTTATCTCTGCTCGAGATAGTGGACGGATGGAATACCTGAAGAGAAAAGGCTTAGGTCTTATTCAAGATACATTAATTGCAGTACACTTTTCGCAATGGAACGAACAGGACCATTTGAAACAAATTACTGCTGAAATATCTACTACCTACAATTATGGAATTGATGAGAATACGGGACTTTACGTGAAAAACGGTATACTTGAGGAAATTGAAGGTGGCGGTGTCTACACGATCAAAAAAGGAAGCTTAATCCAAATTCATTAAGCTTCCTCCTGCATTTCTTTGAGGCTTTCATTTCTCTTCAACATCTGTTCATACCTTTTTTCAAACACATCTAGTTCATCTTCAGAGAACGGAATTTCGACTACCTCACCTAATTCCTGCAAAGTAGATAAGACGCGGTGTTTCATGTCATTTACTGTCATTGGATGTCCTGTAAGCTTCGACAAGGATGCCATTACATTTGGATTAACATTAGGATAGGTGAATTTCGTTTCTTCTTTTTTCTTACTAATATCATAAAATTGGCGTATTAACGAAGCACGCTCATAGCTATTTCCTTCTATATCTAGATAAATCTGTATTGCTGCTCCATCTCGAACTCTTCTCTGCGAAATGCCAGCAAATTTCTTTCCATCTATACTCAAATCATAATCACCAGGACAATAGGATTCGACAATCTCATAAGCCTCGATTTTATTTGTCACATCACGGAGCATATGTTGGACAAAGCTTACCATGACCTCGTAGCATTCATGAATGGATAAATGTTTTACACCAGGAAGAACGAGTGAGAGATTTAATACACCATCATCTAGCGCTACAGCAAGCCCTCCAGAGTTCCGAACAATAACATGGTATCCATGACTTGCTAATAGCCTCACACCCTCATCAATATAGGGGAGACGGGCATCTGGTATACCTAGCACAATCGTTTTTGGATGGACCCATAAACGCATGGTCGGTGGTGACTTCTCTAAACTAACTGAAGTTGCCAGTGCATCGTCTATGGCAAAAGCTGTTAGTGCGGTATTCGACACATGGTGAAAAATATTTTCATTTGTATGGTCAATGTAGCGAAATGTCGTATGGTGTATGATTTCCTGCCAATTTTTCATCTTGTACTCCTTTGTCAATTTCCGAAATATGTCTTTTTTCGTCTGACTATCTATTATATAATATAACAAAATCGCCTGATAGAAACGAGTTGAAACATTGTGGCTTACAAAGATGAACAACTACAAGAGGAAAAGGTGTTTAAAGACCCGGTACATCGATATGTTCATGTACGTGATCGTGTAATTTGGGACTTAATTGCAACACCTGAATTCCAACGCCTCCGCCGAATTAAACAACTAGGAACGACAAATATCACTTTTCACGGGGCTGAGCATAGCCGTTTTAATCATTCTCTAGGAGTCTATGAAATTGTCCGTCGCATCATTAATAACTTCCAAGATCGTCCACATTGGAATAATGATCAGCGCTTGCTTTGCATGTGTGCGGCATTACTTCATGATTTAGGACATGGTCCATTTTCGCATTCCTTTGAAAAAGTTTTCAAGCTAGATCATGAGTATTTCACGCAGGCAATTATTTTAGGGGATACCTTCGTTAATAAAGTATTAGAACGTGTGAGTCCGGGATTTGCTCAAGAAGTAGCGGATGTTATTGCGAAGACACATTCCAATAAGCTCGTAGTTAGCTTAATCTCCAGTCAAATTGACGCGGATCGTATGGATTATTTACAGCGTGATGCGTACTTTACAGGGGTAAGCTATGGGCATTTTGATATGGAACGGATTTTACGTGTTATGCGTCCAATTGAGGACCAAGTAGTTATTAAATCTTCAGGAATGCATGCGGTGGAAGATTATATCATGAGCCGTTATCAAATGTACTGGCAAGTATATTTCCATCCAGTAACTAGAAGCGCGGAAGTTATTCTAACGAAAATACTGCACCGTGCGAAGCATTTATATGAAGCTGATTATAACTTTAAGCTAAAGCCAATTCATTTTCTGTCCTTCTTTACCGGAGATGTATCGTTAGAAGAGTACTTAAAGCTAGATGAATCTATTGTCCATTATTATTTCCAACTTTGGCAGGAAGAAGATGACAAGATTCTAAGCGACCTATGTGAGCGATTCATGAATAGACGCTTATTTAAATATGTGGAATTTAATCCGAATAAACAAATAAGTGATTTAATGAGACTCATGCAGTTATTTAAAGATGCTGGAATTGACCCGGATTATTACCTTGTGGTGGATTCATCTTCGGATTTACCGTATGACTTTTACCGTCCAGGTGAGGAAGAAGAAAGACTTCCGATACACTTACTTATGCCAAATGGTTCCTTGAAGGAGCTCTCTAGACATTCCGATATTGTAGAATCCATCTCAGGAAAAAAACGAACAGATCATAAATTATATTTCCCGAAAGACTTTTTACAGAAAATTGATGATGAAAAAATCGTACAAGAAATCACTGGAATTTTATATGGCAAGGAGAGGGAATAAATGCTTGAAAATCATGCGAAGTTAATGCGGTTTTTCTCTGAAGCAAAAGAGGTAACTGGCAGAAAGAAACTGCAAAAAATGGTCTATATTTTGCAATCATTTGGTATTCCTTTTGAGGAAAAATTTCAATTTCACTTTTACGGTCCCTACTCAGAGGAGCTTATGCTGCGAGTAGAAGAGTTATGTAACCTTGGATTTATTCATGAAGAAAAAGAAGTAAAAAGCAATTATTTTCAATATCATTATACGTTAACAAATGAAGGTACAGATTTCTTAAACCAGTTTTCGGTCGAAATGCCAAACTGCTTGGAAAGCATCGAACTATTGCAAGGTAAAAGTTCACGTTTTCTCGAATTAGTTTCTACGATGTTATATTTTAAAGATTTACCAAAGGATGACGTGGAAGCGAAAGTCCTTGCGGTAAAGCCAAAGCAAAAGTATAGCGAAGAAGAAATGGCGGAAGCATGGAATTTAATCGGTGAATTAGCGGAGAGGCTACACTAGGTTCTGTAAACGTGATTTTAGTTGGTAAGCTATGCTACAATAGTGAAACAATGTAGTTTATGTTTAGGAGGCTTACTAATGAACGGAGATAATAAGAACCGATTTACCATTATTAAAGATGATTCTAATGACGGGCATGGTGGATATGGTGTCGGTGCCATTAGTTTAGAAAACATGTCATCAGTAATTGTGGACCCAAATGAAAATAAAGCTTATATCGATATGGGTGCAATGCATGCGCGTAGTGAAGTAGAACGCCGTGTGAAATTCCAACCGGAGCGAGATAAGGTTCCTGATGGAAAATTATATTGGATCGTTTGGGTAAATGTCGCTCGTAATGAAACTGGCCCATATTATGCGGGTGTCACTGGGTGTGAAATTGTAGTGGACCGACCAAACAAAATTGCATATAAATCAATGCCAGAGCACGTCAGAAATATGGAAAAGTCACTAAAAGGTCATATCATTGTAGAACATATGGATGAACACTCTAGACATCTATTACGAGATTTCTTAAAGGAATTCAAGCCAGAATTCTGGGAGAACTCTACAGATGAATTGAAGGATTCACTAGAATAGACAGAAGAGACTAGCAGCTAGAAGGGTTGTTAGTCTTTTTATTTGTAAAGCGGAATGAAACTTCCTGATGACTTAGTCGTATGAAATACAAATGGAAGGGGGCGAAAGTGATCAAATTAATAAAAGGTTTGCTAGTCATTTCTATGCTTATTTTTTCATAAATAGAGAATAAAAAACTAATAGAGAAAGTGACAATTTAGAAAAAGTGACCAAATTGTGTCTGAATAATGAAACTTCATTTAAAATCTTGTACTTTGCCTCAGAAATTTGTAAACTAATTATTACATGGGCTTACTCATGTATTACTAGGACAAAAAAGAAGCCGACTACTGCAAACTGGACACTTGCAGAGAGTCGGCTTCTTTTGTTTGTAGGACTTTTGGAGAAGATATCAACCGAAACTTAAAGTGTTTCAACCGAAAATTCAATAGCATCAACCGATTAATCAAGGGTATCAACCAAAAAACATGATCATCAACCGAAATAACAAAACATCAACCAAAATCCAAAGACTATCAACCAAATATTTAAATTATCAACCGAAAGTTACAGAACATCGACCGAAAGCCCCGCAAACAATTAATCCCAAAACACTTCAAACCACCGCTGGAACAATCCTTTTTCCTTTTCATCTTCTTGATGGTCTAAGTCATCCCCATAAAAATGATCCGAACAGTGGAAGTCGGGTTCCGTTCCTTCCTCGAAAAACATCACAGTACTCGTTGGGCAATGTGGAGTGGCCCGTAGTCCAGTCGCAGGATCAACCGGGACTGCGACCAGTTCTGCGGGTGCTTCAAAATGTTCCTTAGGCTTTCCACGGTGAGTGCTTTCCATAAATGTCGTCCAAATTTCCTTGGAATAAGAACGTTCTGGAACGGATGTAATCGTACGGTTGTCATCATATCCCGTCCATACACCTGTTACGAGGGAGGGGCTATATCCGATCATCCAACTGTCCGAATCAGTGGAACCAGTTTTACCTGCATAGGTGCGAGTTAATCGGTTGGCTACTGAAAGACCTGTAACCGATGTATGTCCATTCAATGACTCATCAAACATTCCTGTCATCAGTTGTGTAAGGATAAAGGCATTCTGTGGATCAAGTGTGAGTTCTTCTTTGTCTTTTCGTTCATAGACGGTCTTCCCCTCCCGATCTACGATTTTTTCAATCGTATGACCATCTATTTTGTAGCCACCATTTGCTAGCATGCCATACCCAGAAACCATTTCCTCCACGGAGACGGTTGCGGTACCGAGGGCTAGGGAAGGTACTGCTGGCAATTTACTCGTAATTCCAAATCGGCGAGCAGTTTTTACTAGCGTTTCTGCACCTAGATACATATTCGTTTTTACCGCATAGATATTATCGGATAACGCTATGGCTTGGGCTAACGTAATAGGTTCATCCGCGTAATACCCATTAAAGTTACTAGGTTGATAAACGTTTCCATCGCCAATCTCAAACACAGTTGGTTTGCTCATAAGCATCGTTGTTGCCGTATATCCATTTTGTAAAGCGGCATAGTACAAGAAAGGTTTGAATGTTGATCCAGGCATACGTTTTGCTTGGATAGCTCGATTAAAGGGACTCTCGCGGTATTCACGTCCACCAACCAAGGCTCGAATCGCGCCGTTAGTCGGATCGGCTGCTATAGCACCGACCTGCATGTCACTAGAGTCATTCATCGTTTTTGTAACGCTTTCTTCTAACTTTTTTTGCATATCAATATCTAAAGTGGTGTAAATTTGATACCCGCCAGATCGAACGGATTCTTGATCGACTTCAAGTCGATTGGCAGCTTCCGTTAATACGGTATCCTGAAAGTAGGGTCCAATCGTAAGTTGTTTCCTTTCTTTTGGGTCAGCAAAAGTGAGCTGTTTGCTACTAGCTAGCTGGTACTCTTCTTCCGTAATGACATTTTTCTCCTGCAAAATTGCTAAAATTTGCTGCTGTCGGTTCGTTGCTCTTTCCAGGTCGTTCAGAGGAGAATAGTAGGTTGGACCTTTAGGTATACCTGCAAGCATGGCCGCCTCAGCTATTGTTAATTCATCTGCAGATTTATTAAAAAAGTGATGACTAGCAGCTTCAATTCCATATGCACCATGGCCATAGTATACGGTGTTTAAGTAGCCTTCCAATATCTCTTCTTTTGAGTAATACATTTCTAACCGAATCGCATAAAAGGCCTCCTTCAGCTTCCTCGACCATGTTTTTTCGTGGGAAAGATACAGATTGCGGGCATACTGCTGAGTAAGGGTACTTGCACCTTCTTTTAAGGACATTGTTTTAATGTCTTTAAGAATAGCACCTAAAATTCGTTTGATATCAAATCCGTTATGATCAAAAAAACGTTGATCTTCAATCATTAGTGTTGCATCAATAATATTGGGTGACATTTTCTCTAGCCCGACCCATGAGCGATTCTCTACACCGTGCTCTTCACCAATTACTTTACCAGTTGTACTATAATAAACTGTTTTTTGATCGTTTAATAAACTAGGTGCACCTAATAGGAAGGCAAGGAAGTAGACGAATAAAATTGCCGAGACGAAAGATAAGGTTAGTCCAAAGGTTACTTTTAGGAGTATACGTTTTATTTTTTTAGATAGAGCTAATTTCGTCATTTTTACGGACCCCATTTATTTTTGTCGTAAACTGTCTATTATTATCATTATGGGAAAAGTGGTGGCGAAATAAACTTCTAATTATATATATTGAAATCAGCCATGGATTCTAGCTATAATAGTAAAATATGAGCAAATGATGGGGCGACAAAAAATGGAAAACGAAGTAATCATCCAATTACATACTGTTATTGATGATCATGGCAACAAGGAAACTAGTAGTAGCAAGCAGGTAGGAAATTACTACAGGAAGAATAATATCGACGTATTAGCCTTTGAGGAGAAGACAGAGGATGATTTTTCGATAAAAAGTATGATCACTATTCAGCCAGGTAAGGTGAATATTAAACGATCGGGATCGGTTTCCATGAATCAACAATTTCGTTCGGAAAAAGTGACTGAGAATGTCTACACCCATCCACATGGGCATCTACACATGGAAACGTACACGAAATCTATCCGATATCAAGCACTTGAAGATGGGCAAGAGGGACAGTTGGAAATTGACTATACCGTAAAACTGAACGGACAGGATGAACGTAATCACTCGCTAGTGTTGAATTATAAAAAGGAGGACGCAGAATGAACGTTTTAGCGCAAACAGAAAATAATTTAAAAGAACAGATACGTGCTGCAGTAGTAAAAGCTGAATTGGCTCAAGAGGCAGACATGCCAGATGTGATTTTAGAAAAACCAAAGGATAAATCGCATGGGGATTTTGCGACGAATATTGCGATGCAATTAGCTCGTATAGCGAAAAAAGCACCAAGACAAATAGCTGAGGATATCGTTGCTAATTTAGATGCATCCAAAGCTTCTGTAGAAAAAGTAGATATTGCAGGACCGGGGTTTATCAACTTCTTTATGAAAAATGACTTTTTAACAGATTTAATTCCTACGATTTTAGAAGCGGATGAAGCGTATGGAAAAACGGAACATGGCAAAGGATCCAAGGTTCAAGTGGAATTTGTTTCCGTTAATCCAACTGGAAATCTACATTTAGGTCATGCTCGTGGAGCGGCTTATGGTGATGTGCTCTGTAATGTGTTAGATGCAGCTGGCTACCAAGTCGAACGTGAATATTATATTAATGATGCAGGAAATCAAATTGATAACCTAGCTTTATCTGTCAATGCTCGCTATTTACAAGCATTGGGCCAAGATGTAGAAATGCCAGAGGACGGTTACCGTGGCCAAGATATTATCGAGATTGGAAAAGAGCTAGCAGCTGAACATGGAGACAAATATGCCAATCTTTCAGAAGAAGAGCGCCTAGCACACTTTAAAGAATATGGATTAGAACACACTTTAGGGAAAATTAAACACGACCTGAATGACTTTGGTGTTCACTTTGATAATTGGTTCTCAGAGAGAAGTCTATATAAGAATGATGAAATTGCGGATGTATTAGAGAAGCTAAAAGCAGGGGACTACATTTATGAGCGTGATGGAGCAACCTGGTTCCGATCGACGGATTTCGGTGACGATAAAGACCGTGTCTTAGTAAAAAATGATGGCGCCTTTACGTACCTGACTCCGGATATTGCTTACCATCAAAATAAATTAAACCGTGGCTTTGATAAATTAATTAATGTTTGGGGCGCCGACCACCATGGATACATCCCTAGAATGAAGGCGGCAATTCAGGCATTAGGATATGAAGCGGACCGTTTAGACGTTAAGATTATTCAAATGGTAAACCTATTTGATGGTGGCGAGAAGCTACGCATGAGTAAGCGTACAGGTAATGCGGTATCACTTCGAGAGCTAATGGATGAAGTTGGTATTGATGCGGTTCGTTATTTCTTCGTAGCACGCTCAAATGATTCTCAGCTTGACTTTGATGTGGAACTAGCACGATCACAGTCTAATGACAATCCAGTTTACTATGTACAATACGCACACGCTCGTATTTGTACGATGTTGAAGCAAGCAGAAGCGAAGGGGATAGAAGTAAAACAAACTTTTGATTCATCTCTACTAACTTCTGATAAAGAATTAGATCTTTTGAAGAAAATGGGGGATTACCCACAAGTAATCGTGGATGCAGCAGAAAAGCACGCACCACAAAAAATCACCCAATATGTCTTTGATCTAGCTTCTTTACTACACAGCTTCTATAATGCAGAAAAAGTGTTAGATACCGATAAACTAGAATTAACCAATGCACGTATCGCATTGATGAAGGCAGTGCGTACGACTATCGCGAACGCACTACGATTAATTGGTGTCAATGCACCGGAGAAAATGTAAACTTGTATCTATAGTTGAAACCTAGGGAATCCTAGGTTTCTTTCTATTTATAGAACTTTTTAATCATATTATCTACTAACCATATAATTCTTAAAAAACTGGTTGACTGAATAGTCATTCATAATTTATAGTAGTAGATGAACTACTCTTTTTTATTTTCGGAAAAATGCAATCGCTATCATTTTCACATCAAAGGTTATTCTTTGCAAGAAAAATAATACATTAGGAAAAAGGGACAGTCAGGAGGAGCAGCAGATGGAAAATGTTTTCTTGTTAGTCAATACATTACTTTTTATCGCTATCGCACTGTATGCATTTTATCTATTTGGTAGAGTCATAGCAACCCGGGTAGCCTATATCAGAATAGGAAAGAAATCAGAGTTTGATGGGGATATCAAAGAAAGGGTAAATCGGATTATAAAGATCGTATTCGGTCAATCCAAACTATTAAAGGATAAAAAATCCGGTACGATCCATGTCATGATGTTCTATGGATTTATTCTTGTGCAATTTGGTGCAATAGACTTTGTTGTAAAAGGAATTTCTCCAGGAAATCACTTACCATTTGGATTTTTATATCCTGGATTTACCTTCTTCCAGGAAATCGTTACGTTAACGATACTAGTAGCGGTTATTTGGGCATTTTACCGTCGCTATATTGAAAAGCTTGTCCGACTAAAGCGTGGATTTAAAGCAGGGCTAGTACTAATTTTCATTGGTACATTGATGCTTTCGGTATTGCTAGGAAATGGTATGTCCCTAATCTGGCACGGGGAAGGGGCAACATGGACAGAACCTGTAGCGAGTCTAATTGCAACCATCTTTGGATTCTTATCGCCAACAGCAGCCATGGTCATTTTCTTTGTAGCATGGTGGATTCATAACTTAACACTACTAACATTCTTAGTATATGTACCGCAATCCAAGCACGCACACTTAATTGCGGCACCAATTAACGTGTTTTTAAGTAAGCGTGTACCAGGTAAATTGAAGAAGCTAGATTTTGATATTGATGAAGATAGTGAAGAAGAAGTTGCGTTTGGCGTAGGGAAAGTAGAAGACTTCGAGCAAGTACAAATGATCGACTTTTATGCTTGCGTTGAATGTGGTCGCTGTACGGATGTTTGTCCTGCGTCTGGCACAGGGAAGATGCTATCACCAATGGATTTAATGGTTAAAATCCGTGACCATTTAACGGAAAAAGGTGCAGCGATTACTGGGAAATCACCTTGGGTCCCTGCATATGCATTCTCGAATACACAAGGAAACCAACTTGCTAAAGGTGCTAAAAGTGAAGCTGCTGCTACAATGGAAAGCTTCAGTTTAATTGGGGATGTCATTACAGAAGAGGAAATCAGTGCATGTACGACTTGCCGTAACTGTGAAGATGCATGTCCAGTAATGAACGAGCACGTAGATAAGATTATCGACTTAAGACGCTACCTAGTGATGACAGAAGGTAAAATGGATGCAGATGTACAACGTGCTGTAATGAATATTGAGCGTCAAGGTAACCCATGGGGATTATCGAAAAAAGACCGCATCAAATGGCGTGAAATTGATGAATCTGTATACATTCCAACTGTGAAAGAATTGAAAAAAGAAGGCAAAGACTTCGAATACTTATTCTGGGTAAGCTCGATGGGTTCATTCGATGCACGCAGTCAAAAGATTGCCATTGCTTTTGCTAAACTAATGAACCAAGCTGGTATTAGCTTTGCAATTCTAGGAAATAAAGAAATGAACTCTGGTGACACAGCACGACGTATCGGAAACGAATTTTTATTCCAAGAAATTGCAGAGAAAAATATAAAAGAATTTGAGAAAAACGAAGTGAAAAAAATCGTAACCATCGATCCGCACGCATACAATATCTTTAAGAATGAATATCCAGACTTCGGTTACGAGGCAGAAGTGTTACATCACACGCAAATGCTGTATGACCTAGTCATGGAAGGCAAATTGAAGCCATCAAGAGCGATCAATGAACGATTAACATATCATGATTCTTGCTACTTAGGAAGATACAATGGCGTTTATGACCCACCACGTGAAATCCTAAGCGCTATTCCAGGACTAGAACTAGTCGAAATGGAACGCAGTAAAGAAAATGCAATGTGCTGTGGAGCAGGTGGCGGTCTGATGTGGACAGAAGAAACAACTGGAACACGAATCAACGTTGCCCGTACAGAACAAGCACTTGCCGTACAACCAACGATGATCTCCAGTGCATGTCCATTTTGCCTAACCATGCTAAGCGATGGTACAAAAGCAAAAGAGGTAGAAGAAGACATTAGCACAATGGACGTTGCAGAAATCCTTGCACTATCCGTATTTGTTGAAGAAGAAGTAAAAACAGCGTAAGTTAAATAAGAGGGGTCCTTCAAAAGCACCCCTCTTATTTCAAGAAAACACACTGAGCGAGCGTTCAATCGTATGAGGCATAATGAAAATTAACATAAATTGTTTTAAAAAGATTAATAGGTTTTAGCTGTTCTATTAGTAAATGGCTCTGAGCGGGCCGAATACACGGAGACTCCCGCGGGAGAAGTGACCAGGGTGAGACCCCGCAAGAGCTTTAGCTCGAGGAGGCTTACCGGTCACCCGCAGGAAAGCGGAGTGTATTCGGATCGCGGGCTTGGCCTCACAACAAGTCTAAATAAAATTAATGATAATGAGAAAAAGAGGAGGAAAAGTAACATGAAAAAATCTGTAATCGTATCTGGGGCTAGAACCCCTTTCGGAAAATTCGGTGGAGGGCTAAAAGCTCTAACAGCTTCCCAATTAGGTGGTAAAGCAATCAAAGCAGCACTAGAACGCGCAGGAATGGATGGCACAGAAGTTGGCGAAGTTATCATGGGGAATGTATTGCAAGGTGGCCAAGGGCAATTACCATCTCGTCAAGCATCACGTGAAGCAGGTCTTCCTTGGGATGTAAAAACGGAAACAATCAATAAAGTATGTGCTTCCGGCCTTCGTAGTGTCACTCTAGCGGATATGTTAATTCGCCTAGGAGAAGAAGATGTCATCGTCGCAGGTGGAATGGAAAGCATGAGTAACGCACCGTATTTCTTACCTGATGCACGCTGGGGGAACCGTATGGGCGATAAACGCGTTGTCGACATGATGATTCATGATGGGCTAACATGTTCCTTTACAGGGGCACACATGGGTACTTACGGGAACTCTACAGCGGATGAATTTAGTTTAACTCGTGAAGCTCAAGATGAATGGTCGTATCGTAGTCATATGCGTGCGGTGAAAGCAATCGAAGAAGGAAAATTTAATGAAGAAATCGTTGCTGTTGAAATCCCACAGCGTAAAGGCGATCCTGTTTTAATCGACAAAGATGAAGCACCAAGAAAAGATACTAGTTTAGAAGTGTTAGCAAAGCTTAGACCTGCTTTTGATAAAGACGGCACAATAACTGCTGGTAACGCACCAGGAATTAATGACGGTGCAGCGGCATTTGTTATCATGTCTGACGAAAAAGCAGCTAGCCTTGGCAAAAAGCCATTAGCAACCATTCTTGGTCATGCGGAAGTTGCTGTAGAAGCAAAAGACTTCCCGAAAACACCTGGTATCGTAATTAATGCACTATTAGAAAAAACAGGTTATACAAAAGATGATATTGATTTATACGAAATTAACGAAGCATTCGCAGCTGTATCGCTAGCTAGCTCGGTAATTGCTGATCTTGATCCGGAAAAAGTAAACGTAAACGGTGGAGCGGTTGCACTTGGACACCCAATTGGGGCAAGTGGCTCTCGTATTATCCTAACACTAATTAATGAGCTAAAACGTCGTGGTGGTGGATTAGGAATCGCTGCAATCTGTAGTGGTGGCGGTCAAGGTGATGCGGTATTGATTGAGGTAGCAGGAGAGTAATTTTATTGGTTTGGTTGATATACTGGCGCAAATGGTTGATATTCCCAAAAAACGGTTGAAGTTTCGGGAGAACGGTTGATATATAATCAAAAACGGTTGAAGTTTCTGGATAACGGTTGATATATGGTCAAAAACGGTTGAAGTTTTTGGAAAACGGTTGATATATGGCCAAAAACGGTCGATGTTTCCTGAATAACGGTTGGCGTATAACACGACACGTCAAAAAAAATTGCCAGAAAAGCCCACTATAATCTATTAACCTACCAAACTACTTTTCTGGCTCCAAGTAAACACAGGAGGTGCAACACATGAAAACTGTAATGGTAATCGGTGCCGGACAAATGGGGGCAGGAATTGCTCAAGTCTGTGCACAGTCAGGGTACCAAGTATTTTTAAATGATATGAATGAAGCGGCTTTAGAAAAAGGAATGAAAAATATTGAGAAGCTCTTATCACGTGCTGTAGATAAGGGGCGTATGACAGAAACGGAAAAGGTAGACACGCTAGCTAGATTAACGCCATCCACTTCCCTACAAGATGCGCAAAACTGTGATTTAGTTATTGAAGCAGTCGTAGAAAATATGGACGTAAAAGAGAGTGTATTCAAGCAATTAGATGAGATTACACCAGCACATGCGATTCTTGCATCCAACACTTCTTCACTTCCTATCACAGAAATTGCAAGCGCTACCAATAGACCGGAACAAGTCATTGGAATGCATTTTATGAATCCAGTTCCTGTGATGAAACTAGTAGAGATCATTCGTGGGTTACAGACTAGTGATGAAACATATCAAGCAATTGAAGCAATGACACACAAGTTGAACAAGACTCCTGTTGAAGTGAATGATTTTCCAGGCTTTGTGTCCAACCGTATTTTAATGCCAATGATTAACGAAGCGATTTATACCTTATATGAAGGGGTAGCTTCGGTGGAAGACATTGATACCGTCATGAAACTTGGAATGAATCATCCGATGGGACCATTGCAACTAGCTGATTTTATTGGACTTGATACATGTTTATATATCATGGAAGTGTTGCATGAAGGTTTTGGAGACAGCAAATACCGTCCATGTCCTCTACTGCGAAAGTATGTCAAAGCGGGCTGGCTTGGTAAAAAATCTGGACGTGGATTTTATCAGTACGACTAGTACGACACAGCGTGACATCATAGGAGAGGGGGGCAAACCATGCATTTCAAGTTCACCGACGAACAGCAAATGATGCGGAAGATGGTTCAGGACTTTGCCCAAAAGGAAGTTTTGCCTGAAATAGAAAGAATGGAACAGGAAGAACGTTTTCCGATTGAACTTGTGCGGAAGATGGGCGAACTTGGTATTATGGGGATTCCAATTCCTGAAGAGTATCAAGGAGCTGGGATGGATTATATTTCGTACATTATTGCAATTAATGAACTTTCTAAAGTAAGTGCAGCATTAGGCGTCATTTTATCCGTACACACCTCTGTTGGTACCAATCCAATTCTTTTCTTTGGTACAGAGGAACAAAAGGAAAAATATGTACCGAAACTAGCAACAGGTGAGTATCTTGGTGCATTTGCTTTAACAGAACCGCAGGCAGGATCAGATGCAAAAGGCTTGAAGACATCCGCCAAGCTAGATGGGGATCACTATATCTTAAATGGCTCGAAAGTCTTTATTACCAATGGGGAAGCAGCGGATGTATATATTACATTTGCTAGAACTGCTCCAGGTGCGAATGGGATTAGTGCTTTTATTGTTGAAAAGGGTACGGAAGGCTTTATTATCGGAAAACAAGAAAAGAAAATGGGTCTCCATGGCTCAAGTACGGTTCAGCTGACATTTGAAGGTTGTCGAATTCCAAAAGAACAACTCCTTGGTAAAGAAGGCGATGGCTTTAAAATCGCCATGGCTAACCTGAATAAAGGAAGAGTTGGTATCGCGGCACAAGCGCTAGGGATTGCAGAAGCAGCCTTAGAGCATGCGGCTAACTATGCGAAAGAGCGAGAACAATTCGGCAAACCGATTGCTCATAACCAAGGGGTATCGTTTAAACTAGCGGACATGGCAACCGAAATTGAGGCTGCAAAACTATTAGTCTATCGAGCAGCATCGATGATTGAGAAGAATATACCTTGTGTGAAAGAGGCATCCATGGCGAAGATGTTTGCTTCCAACACAGCAATGAAGGCTGCGGTCGAAGCGGTACAGATTTTCGGTGGCTACGGCTATACGGAAGAATATCCAGTGGAACGACTATTCCGAGATGCGAAGATTACGCAGATCTATGAAGGAACAAATGAAATTCAACATATTGTAATTGCGAATAATTTACTGAAATAGGGGGCTAACAAAATGAACTTTCAACTAACCGAAGAACAAGAAATGCTACGTAAAATGGTCCAAGATTTTGCGAGAAAAGAAGTAGAACCCACTGCAGCGGAGCGTGACGAAGAAGAGCGCTTTGACAGAGCAATTTTTGATAAAATGGCAGAACTAGGTCTAACAGGAATTCCTTGGCCCGAAGAGTACGGCGGCATTGGTGCAGATTATGTGAGCTACGTGATTGCTGTAGAAGAACTATCTAGAGTATGTGCTTCAACTGGGGTTACTCTATCGGCTCACCTTTCCCTAGCTAGCTGGCCAATATATAAATACGGAAATGAAGCACAGAAGAAAAACTTCCTATATCGTTTAGCAACAGGGGAAGCGCTAGGAGCATATGCGTTATCCGAGCCTGGTGCAGGAAGTGATGTAGCTTCCATGAGAACAACAGCGAAATTAGATGGCGATCATTATATCCTCAATGGAAACAAAGTATGGATTACCAATGGTGGCGTTGCCGATATTTATGTCGTATTTGCCAAAACAGATGTGGATGCGCGCCATAAAGGAATTAGTGCCTTTATAGTGGAAAAAGGAACAGAAGGCTTTTCATTCGGTAAAAAAGAGAAAAAGCTAGGCATTCGTTCTTCACCAACAACGGAGCTAATTTTTGAAAATTGCCGCGTGCCAAAGGAAAACCTACTTGGTGCGGAAGGAGAAGGCTTTAAGGTTGCGATGACGACGTTAGATGGCGGTCGTAACGGTATCGCTGCACAAGCAGTTGGTATCGCTCAAGGAGCATTAGATGCCGCTGCTGGATATGCAAAAGAGCGCGAACAGTTCGGTAAACCAATTGCCCATAACCAAGGGATTTCTTTCAAACTAGCAGATATGGCAACAGAGATTGAAGCGGCTCGTCTATTAACCTATCAAGCAGCATGGTTAGAATCAGAAGGTCTACCATATGGTAAAGCATCTGCAATGTCCAAACTATTCGCTGGAGATATAGCAATGAAAGCTACCGTTGAAGCGGTTCAAGTATATGGTGGCTACGGTTATACAAAGGATTATCCGGTAGAGCGCTATATGCGTGATGCGAAAATCACACAAATCTATGAAGGAACACAAGAAGTTCAACGACTAGTAATTGGTCGAATGGTAACGAAGTAGAAAGGGAGTCTTTAGGATGCACCAGTTAGTAGAACGGATTGCTAAGAAGGATATCCGTGCTTTGGCACGAGCAATCACATTGGTTGAAAATGATCATGAAGATAAACTGCAAATTATGCAGGATGCCTATTCCATTAAAAAGAATGGCATGTTTATCGGGCTAACTGGTTCTCCTGGGGCAGGCAAGAGCTCCCTTGTAAACCGATTAATTTCTCACATACGTGCGGAAGGGAAAACTGTTGCAGTTATTGCCGTTGATCCAACGAGTCCGTTCAGTGGGGGAGCTTTACTCGGTGACCGGGTGCGAATGAATGAACATTTTACCGATGATGGGGTATATATACGTAGCATGGCAACCCGAGGTAGTCTAGGTGGTCTTGCTCGTGCCACAAAGGATGCCATCCGAATTTGTGATGCCTTTGGTTTTGATGTGATTATTGTTGAGACTGTTGGGGTTGGACAATCGGAGCTTGATATTATGAAAATCGTTGATACGACAGCTGTTGTCTTAACACCAAATAGTGGCGATGTCCTCCAGATTTTCAAAGCTGGAATTATGGAAATTGCGGACCTTTTCGTTATTAATAAAGCAGATCTTCCAGGTGTTGGGAAACTTAGGGCGTTACTCAGGGAGCTCGTTCATATCACAAGAACCGATGAGCATGAAACCGCAATTGTAAAAACAATTACGACGGAAGATGAAGGTATTGATACGCTTTGGGAAAAATTCAAGGAGCACCACACCTATTTATACAATACCGATGACGGAAAAAAGCGTAGAGAGATGCAACATGAGTTAGAAGTGCTGGAACTTATACGTGAGGAAATTTGGCGTGATGTAAACCAGTTTGTGCAAACACATCCGGATTTTTCTAATAAACAGATCCACACAGATCCTTACAAACTTGCAAGTGACTGGTATACGAAATGGAAAAAAGAAGGGAGATAGCCGTATGAAGGAAAATAAGGTTCTATCTTCTGTGAAAGATGAGGAATTGATTAAGAAAAGGCGCGATCAAATGATCAAAGGTGCCTTAACGTTGTTTAAAGAAAAAGGATTTCACCGTACAACGACGAGAGAAATTGCCAAAGAGTCTGGATTTAGTATAGGCACCCTTTATGAATACATTCGAACGAAAGAGGATGTGCTATACCTTGTCTGTGAATCGATTCATGGCGAGGTGGAAAAACGTCTAGAAGCGGTAGTTGATCTCAATCAGCCATCAACGGAGAATCTTGAAAATGTGATTACTTCTTTCTTCCGACTAATGGATGATATGCAGGAAGAAATTTTAATTTTATACCAAGAAGTGAAATCGTTAAGTAAAGAAACGAGAAGTGCTATTTTAGACAAGGAACGAGAGATGGCGGCCATGTTAGAAAAGGCCATCATTACGTGTCTCCCGCATGCGTTACCTAAACAAGATACAACGCTACTCGCAAATAACATCTTAATTCAAGGGCATATGTGGGGCTTTCGCAGATGGATGTTACAAAAGGAATTTACGTTAGAAGAATATATCGCTAAACAGCTTACCTTCACGTTCGCTGCGCTAGGGATTGAGTATAAACCGACTAAAATGGAGGGTTAGATGATGGTACAAGTAGCACCGATTAAAACAAAGCATCCTGTTCGCTTTGTTACCGCATCAAGTCTTTTTGATGGCCATGATGCATCGATTAATATCATGCGCCGAATTTTGCAAGCAAGTGGTGCAGAGGTCATTCACCTTGGCCACAATCGTTCGGTAGAAGAAGTCGTTCATGCCGCGATTCAGGAAGATGTGCAAGGAATTGCTATCTCTTCTTATCAAGGTGGGCATGTGGAATATTTTAAATATATGGTTGATTTACTGAAAGAATTAGGCGCAGACCATATTAAAGTTTTCGGTGGTGGCGGTGGAGTTATCATTCCGCGTGAAATCAAGGAACTGCACCAGTATGGAGTAACAAGAATCTTTTCTCCAGAAGACGGTCGCAAAAATGGCCTTCAAGGTATGATTAACTTCATGCTGGAAACGTGTGACTTTTTACCACCATTAAATATCGAGCAACAGTTAGAAAAGTTACAAGCAGGAGACCGTCAAGCGATGGCGAGACTCATTACGTTTGTAGAGAATGAAGAAATCTACGAGGTAGAAAAAAATAAGGTCCTGGATGCATTAGGAAAAATTGCTAATCCAAATATTCCTGTTCTTGGAATTACCGGAACAGGTGGTGCAGGGAAGAGTTCACTAACCGATGAAGTAATTCGTCGTTTCTTAAACGAGATACCTGAGCGAAAAGTAGCGATTATTTCCATTGATCCAACGAAGCGGAAGACCGGTGGTGCATTATTAGGCGACCGTATTCGGATGAACGCTATTTTTACAGACCGTGTCTATATGCGCTCTTTAGCAACAAGAGACTCGAGAAGTGAATTATCAAAAGCAATTGAGGATGTAATTAAGGTTACACGTGCTTCCGGTTATGATCTAATCGTGGTCGAAACGAGTGGGATTGGTCAGGGTGATGCCGCGATAACGGAAATTACCGACTTATCGATGTATGTCATGACGTCTGAATTTGGGGCACCGACTCAGCTAGAGAAAATTGATATGATTGATTTCGCAGACTTTATTGTTATAAATAAATATGAACAAAAAGGTTCAGAGGATGCGTTAAATCAAGTTCGTAAACAATATGAGCGCAGTCATATGTTATTCCATCAGGATAAAACAACTTTCCCAGTGTTTGGAACGATTGCTAGCCAGTTTAACGATAGTGGTACCAATGCGTTATTTGCCGCACTAGTAGATAAATTAAATGAAAACTACAACTGGAATGAACAGGTTGATTTTGACCGACATGCGATTTCCGAAAAACAAAACTTAATTATTACGAATGAACGTCGTCACTATTTGCGCGAGATTTCCAGTCATGTTCGTAACTATCATAAATTAGCAAAAGAACAAAGTGAAATCGCTAGAAGCCTATATCAGCTTCATGGTGCACTACAGCTGGTAGATGATGAGGGAGCATTAGCACCTTTGAAGACGACGTGTACAACATATGAGGCAAAACTTTCTCCTCAAGCAAAGCAATTATTGGAGTCTTGGGATCAAACGAAAGAGAGTTATACTGGCGATACGATAACGTTTAAGGTCCGAGACAAAGAGATAAAAATGGAGCTTACAACGGAATCACTTGCTGGCTTAAAAATTCCAAAGGTTGCTTTTCCGAAGTATGTAGACTGGGGAGACCGTTTGCTATGGCAGTTGAAGGAAAACGTGCCAGGAGCATTTCCGTTTACGGCAGGTGTTTTCCCATTCAAGCGTAAAGGGGAAGACCCAACACGCCAGTTTGCAGGAGAAGGAACACCAGAACGTACGAATCGTCGTTTCCACTATTTATCTAGAAATGATGATGCGAAGCGTTTATCTACGGCGTTCGACTCGGTAACCTTATATGGCGAAGATCCAGCATATCGCCCTGATATTTATGGGAAGATAGGCGAGAGTGGGGTAAACGTTTGTACGTTAGAGGATATGAAGAAGTTGTATAGTGGTTTTGATTTAACCGATCCACTCACATCTGTTTCAATGACCATCAACGGCCCAGCACCGATTATTCTGGCAATGTTCTTTAATACAGCAATTGACCAACAAGTAGATAAGTTCGAAGCGGAAAATGGACGTAAGCCAACAGCCGAAGAATATGAAACGATTAAGGCAGAGACATTGAAGGTTGTTCGTGGAACGGTTCAGGCAGATATTTTAAAAGAAGACCAAGGTCAAAATACATGTATCTTCTCAACAGAATTTGCCCTCCGGATGATGGGGGATATTCAAGAGTACTTTATTGAGCAGCAGGTCCGTAATTATTATTCCGTATCGATTTCTGGGTATCATATTGCCGAAGCGGGAGCAAATCCTATTACACAGCTAGCATTTACCCTGGCGAATGGCTTTACGTATGTTGAGTACTATCTAAGCCGTGGCATGGATATTAATAAATTTGCACCGAACTTATCGTTCTTCTTCTCAAATGGGTTAGATCCGGAATATACGGTTATTGGCCGTGTCGCACGCCGAATCTGGGCGATTACGATGCGTGATAAATATGGTGCAAATGAGCGAAGTCAAAAATTAAAATATCATATTCAAACATCTGGTCGCTCCCTGCACGCACAAGAAATTGATTTCAATGATATTCGAACAACATTACAAGCATTAATCGCCATCCAAGATAACACGAATTCCCTTCATACGAATGCATATGACGAGGCAATCACGACTCCAACCGAGGAATCGGTACGTCGAGCGATGGCAATTCAAATGATTATTAACCGAGAATTTGGTTTAACGAAAAACGAAAACTCCCTACAAGGTTCATTTATTGTTGATGAGCTCACAGACCTTGTCGAAGAAGCAGTTTTACAAGAATTCGAACGAATCAATGACCGAGGTGGCGTCTTAGGCGCAATGGAACGCCAATACCAACGAGGGAAAATCCAAGAGGAATCACTATACTACGAAGGGAAGAAACACTCAGGTGAACTACCAATTATCGGGGTAAACACCTACCTAAATCCAAACCCACCTTCAGAAGAAGAAATAGATTCCATGGAATTAGCCCGAGCAACCAAAGAAGAAAAAGAAACACAAATACAAAACCTTAAAAAATTCCAAGCACAGCACCAAGACAAAACCGAACCAGCACTAAAGAGCCTAAAACAAGTAGCCGCAACCGGCGGAAACATCTTCCAAGAACTAATGGAAACCGTCAAAGTAGCCTCCCTAGGCCAAATCACCAACGCCCTCTACGAAGTAGGCGGACAGTATAGAAGGAATATGTAGGGGATGGGTTTTGATATTTAGTTTTTGTAAAATGTAATCGTAAAGAAATATTTTCATTACACATTAGAAGCACTGAGCGGCCCGAATACACGGAGACTCCCGCGGGATTAGTGGCCTAGGTGAGACCCCACAGATGCACCTGCGTCTGCTAGCATCGCTTCGAAGTAGGCTTCCTCGGTGCAAGGCAGCAAGGAAGATTACTCAAGTAGTTGCCTGGCTCACCAGCCCCCCGCAGGAAAGCGGAGTGTATTCGGGCCGCGGATATTGCATGAAAATTAAATATCTGAAGGAAGTCTTAATATATCTTTTGAAAAACAAAGAAAATAAATTTGATAAATCCCATATACTTTGTTTATAATGTATGATAGCTTTTAAAAACATACATATTTTAATCACCAAGAGTAACCCTACCCTAGGAGGACTCAGATTACGAATAAAAACTGTATATTAAAGAAAAGGGAGTGCGGTATTGTGAGCTTGGAAAATCTTAGCCGCGAGGAAATCAAAAAAATGTCAATGCTAGAATTGGCACAGCAAATCTTGATAGAAGAAACAAAGGCATTAGACTTTAGAGATATCTATAACAAAATTGTAGAACTAAAAGAAATTACCAAAGCACAAAATGAAGAAGCACTAGCACAGTTCTATACCGATCTAAATGTGGATGGTAGATTTATTACGCTCGGAGCAAATATGTGGGGATTAAAACGTTGGTACCCATTCGAGCAAATAGATGAAGATATCCATAACGAACCGAAGAAGAAAAAGAAAAAGGCGAAGAAGAAAGTTGCCGACGATGATTTAGATATCGATGACGACGAACTAGACCTTGATTTAGATGACGATGATATTCTAGACGATGATGATTTCGATGATCTAGATGAAGACGATGATGAAGATTTTGACGATATCGATGACGAAGATTTTGATGACTTCGATGATGATGACGACGATGTCGAAGAAGATGAATTAGAAGATCTCACTGAAATTGATGAAGATGAAATCGATGAGGATCTTGAAGAAGAAAAATAATTGCCTGCTTGACTTTTAAAGGACAGGTTAGTACAATTTGTATTGGGCTCTTTAAATTTTTTATTCAAAGCGTTTCCCCTTTATTGGGGAGGCGCTTTTTGTGTTTTATACAAGCACATATTGGGAATCTAAACATTAGTGGCAGAAAAGAAGCAAATAAAAGCTTCGTTTTCTACATAACTAACCTGAATTGGTTCTTATTCTCACGTCTTATTCCACGGAGACTTTTGTGTTTTTACGGTTCTAATATGGAATTGTGCGCACAATAAACACAAACAGTGGGCGAACTTATTTTTTTATTCATCATATATAGAAAGAGGGATTGTCGTGGCTAAATATATTTTTGTCACAGGTGGCGTTGTGTCATCTTTAGGAAAAGGCATTACAGCAGCATCAATAGGAAGATTATTAAAGAACCGTGGGTTAAAAGTTACGATTCAAAAATTCGATCCATATATTAACGTTGATCCAGGAACAATGAGCCCATATCAACATGGGGAAGTGTTTGTGACCGATGATGGCGCAGAAACGGATTTGGATTTAGGGCATTATGAACGCTTTATTGATGAAAATTTAAATAAATATAGCAATATTACTACCGGTAAGGTGTACTCCAACGTTATTCGTAAAGAACGCCGTGGGGATTATTTAGGTGGAACCGTCCAGGTTATTCCACATATTACGAATGAAATTAAGGACCAAGTTTTCCGTGCAAGTGATGCAACAGGGGCAGATGTTGTTATAACTGAAATTGGTGGAACTGTTGGGGATATTGAATCACTTCCATTCCTTGAAGCAATTCGCCAAGTGAAAAGTGATATTGGAAAGCAAAACGTGATGTATATTCATTGTACATTAGTTCCATTTATTAAAGCAGCTGGTGAATTGAAAACCAAACCAACCCAGCACAGTGTAAAAGAATTACGTTCTTTAGGTATCCAGCCGGATGCCGTTGTATTACGTACAGAACATGAAATTAGTCAAGATATGAAAGATAAAATTGCTCTATTTTGTGATATTCGTGAAGAAGCGGTTATTGAAATGCGTGATGCATCCAACCTTTATGAAATTCCTCTATCTTTACAAGAGCAACACTTAGATCAAATCGTTTGTGATCATTTCGGTCTAGATGCAGGAGCTGCAAATATGACGGAATGGAAAGAGCTAGTTGATCGTGTTGGTAACTTATCGAAGAAAGTGACCATTGGACTTGTAGGTAAATACGTGGAATTACAGGATGCATATATTTCTGTAGTTGAATCGATGAAACACGCCGGGTTTGCTTTTGATGCAGAAATCGATGTCCATTGGATTAATTCAGAGAAATTAGATGTGACGATGATACAGGAAAAACTTTCACACGTGGATGGAATTATCGTACCTGGTGGTTTCGGTGACCGAGGTATTGAAGGGAAAATTGAAGCAATACGTTATGCACGTGAAAACAATATTCCTTTCCTAGGCATATGCTTGGGTATGCAATTAGCTACAGTAGAATTTGCTCGTAACGTACTAGGATATAAAGATGCACACTCTGCAGAAATAAATCCGAATACGACACATCCTATCATCGATTTACTTCCAGAGCAAAAAGATATCGAGGACCTAGGTGGGACGCTACGACTTGGCTTATATCCATGTAAGCTTAAAGAAGGTACAAAGACTAGAGCAGCTTATGAAGGTGCGGAAATGGTGGAAGAACGTCATCGCCATCGTTATGAGTTTAATAACGAGTACCGCGAAGAAATGGAAGCAAAAGGTTTTATTTTCTCAGGTACTAGTCCAGATGGTCGTTTAGTCGAAACAATTGAAATTAATGACCATCCTTGGTTTGTTGCATGTCAATTCCATCCAGAATTTAGATCCCGTCCTACAAGGCCACAAAGCTTATTCAAAGGCTTTATTGGCGCAGCTGTAGAACAAAGTAACTAGAATGCATTAACCATCTCAGTTAGATAAATAGTAGATTAGTCGCGAATTTACCATAAAGTGGTAGGATTCGCGACTTTTTTGTTATATTCAATTTATAGTTTTATGTTTTCGACAAGTGGGTATATAGAATAATGGTTATTATAGTGAATGCTATAGAGATAGATAATTCATAGAAACAAGGTTAACTGTTCATGCCAAAAATTGGCAAAGTTGTGTTCGCTAAAAAGAAGGATTTATTGTACTTTATATCGAATAGTTAACTTGAGGGGGGATATTGTCAAAATGAGAAGAAAGATTTTAATTGTTGATGATGAAGTAGGGATTCGCTTGCTATTAGAAGATCTCTTAGAAAGTGAAGGTTATGAGGTCGTCACCGCACAAACGGGGAAAGAAGCATTAAACATGATTGAATTACATACATTTGATTTAATCATGATTGATTATAAGTTGCCTGTTATGGATGGGATAGAAGTAGTAAAACAATTAAATAAAGAAAATAAAACAATATCTACCATTTTAATGAGTGGACTAGCAGAAAATATTAAGGATGAGACAGAAGGATTACCTAATTTAATCAAGGTTCTGTCCAAGCCTTTTAATGTTCTAGAAGTAAGAGATTATATAAATCAAGTACTTGCTGAGTAGTAGAAATATTTTAAATGTAACATTAACTCGATTACCTTGCGCCCTAGTATTTGACTTTGGTATTCTTATATTGTATTGACAAACATGAATCAATCTCTTTATATAAGATGAAGGAGGAAACGATATGCCATTAGTTTCAATGAAACAAATGCTAGAGGATGCAAAGAACAATGGATATGCAGTTGGACAATTCAATATAAATAACTTGGAGTACATACAAGCAATTCTGCAAGCTGCAGAAGAGGAAAAATCACCAGTTATTTTAGGTGTGTCTGAAGGTGCAGGGAAATATATGGGTGGCTTCAAAGTAGTGGTAGCGATGGTGAAATCACTGATGGAAGAGTATGGGACAACAGTTCCAGTTGCAATCCATTTAGACCATGGTTCAAGCTTTGAAAAATGTGCCCAAGCAATTCATGCAGGTTTTACTTCTGTTATGATTGATGCATCACATTCTCCAATAGAAGAAAATATTGCTCTTACAAAGAAAGTAGTAGAGCTTGCACATATTAATGGTGTTTCTGTTGAAGCAGAAGTAGGAACAGTTGGTGGAGAAGAAGACGGCGTTATCGGCGGAATCAATTATGCAGATCCACAAGAATGTTTACGTCTCGTAGAAGAAGCGGGAGTTGATTGCTTAGCACCAGCTTTAGGCTCTGTCCATGGACCATACCAAGGAGAACCAAACCTTGGCTTCAAGGAAATGGAAGAAATTCTTAACCTAACACAAGTTCCTTTAGTACTGCACGGTGGTACTGGGATTCCTACAAAAGATATTCAAAAGGCAGTTTCACTTGGTACTGCTAAAATCAATGTAAACACAGAGAATCAAATGGCGCAGGCAAAAGCGGTACGCCAAGTGTTAAATGAGAAAACAGAACTATATGATCCTCGTAAATATCTAGGACCAGGTACAGAAGCAATTAAGCAAACTGTAATTGGTAAAATGCGCGAGTTCGGATCATCTAACAAAGCTTAATAAAAATAATGCTAAGTGCCCTCTCTGTTTAACGTGTTTCTACGTATACTATATGTAGACCGAACAGATTGGGCTATTCCTGTAAAATGCACTTAATTCAAGTCAGAGGAGGAAGTCAAAAACATGAAATTTTTTATCGACACAGCAAATATTGATGAAATTCGGTCAGCTAATGCTTTAGGTATTCTAGCTGGTGTTACAACCAACCCTAGTCTTGTGGCAAAAGAAGGCGTTTCCTTTCACGATCGCTTGAAAGAAATCACGACAGAGGTAACAGTTGGTTCTGTCAGTGCAGAAGTTATTGCTGAAGATGCTGAAGGTATGATTGAAGAAGGGTTAGAGTTAGCAAAAATCGCACCAAATATCACCATTAAAGTTCCAATGACGTTAGAAGGATTAAAAGCAGTTAAAGCGTTCAGTGATAAAGGTATTAAAACAAATGTCACATTAATTTTTAATGCAAACCAAGCCCTTCTAGCGGCGAGAGCTGGAGCTACATATGTTTCACCATTCCTTGGGAGATTGGATGATATTGGTCAAGATGGTATGCAATTAATCGCAACCATCGCTGAAATCTTTGACCGTCATGGTATTGAAACAGAAATTATTGCTGCAAGCATTAGACATCCATTACACGTTACAGATGCAGCACTTCATGGTGCACATATTGCAACGGTTCCTTATCAGGTGTTAAGTCAGCTTGTGAAACATCCACTAACCGACCAAGGTATAGAGAAATTTTTGGCAGACTGGAATAAGGCAAATCAGTAGCATGGAATCCTTTAGTCTGACCAAACTATAAGTAAGATCAACAAACCAGTTGTACTCAAGTGAACAATGAGTATAGAAATATTTTAAATAAGTGGAGAATGTTCTATGGGGGACTGTCCCTCTAGAACGTTCTCACCTCAAAAGCGGGGTTTTAACATGCAGAAAATGATAGTTGAGGGCGGTCATGTCTTAAATGGTAAGGTACGCATCAGTGGAGCCAAAAACAGTGCAGTAGCACTCTTGCCAGCAGCTATACTAGCTGACTCAGAGGTTACGATCGAAGGACTGCCTGAGATTTCAGATGTATACACTCTTAGTGATTTATTAGAAGAAATTGGTGGAAGTGTTAGCTGGGATGGTCAAACAATTCATATTAATCCAGAAAACATGATTTCCATGCCACTTCCAAATGGTAAGGTGAAAAAGCTTCGAGCATCCTATTATTTCATGGGAGCCATGCTTGGTAAGTTTAAGAAGGCTGTTATTGGCCTACCAGGTGGATGCTTTTTAGGCCCTCGCCCAATTGATCAGCACATCAAAGGTTTCGAAGCACTAGGTGCAGAAGTAACCAATGAGCAAGGGGCGATTTACCTTCGAGCAAAAGAATTAACCGGTGCACGTATTTATTTGGATGTAGTAAGTGTAGGTGCAACCATTAATATTATGCTTGCTGCAGTCCGTGCAAAGGGAAAGACCATTATTGAAAATGCTGCAAAAGAACCAGAGATTATTGATGTTGCAACCTTGTTAACCAATATGGGTGCGAAGATTAAAGGCGTTGGAACAGATGTTATTCGTATCGAAGGAGTGCCATCACTACACGGTTGCAGGCACACGATTATTCCAGATCGAATTGAAGCAGGTACCTATGCAATTGCAGCAGCTGCCGCAGGAAATGAAGTAATCATTGATAATGTGATTCCACAGCATTTAGAATCATTACTCGCTAAACTACGCGAAATGGGTGTCACCGTAGAAGACTCAGACGACCAACTATATATCGCATCAAGAAGCCCACTCAAAAGCGTTGATATTAAGACGCTTGTATATCCTGGATTTCCAACAGACCTCCAGCAACCATTTACAAGCCTACTAACAAAAGCTCACAATACCGGTGTCGTATCCGATACGATATATTCAGCAAGGCTCAAACATATCGATGAGTTAAGAAGAATGAATGCTATTATCAAAGTAGAAGGCGGTTCCGTAATCGTATCCGGACCAGTTCAACTAGAAGGCGCACGAGTAAAAGCCAGTGACCTAAGAGCAGGCGCAGCCCTCGTCATCGCAGGCCTAATGGCCAACGGCATCACAGAAATAACCGGACTCGAACACATCGACCGAGGCTACGAAAACATGACACAAAAACTAAACAACCTCGGAGCCAACGTCTGGCGAGAAGACATGACAGAAGAAGAAGTAATACAATTCCAGAATTCGTGATCTGTTTGTATATTTGTCTTTTATCTTTCTGTAAGTGTGTAAAAGGTTATTAATGGAAAGTATATAGCACTAAGCGGTCCGAATACACGGAGACTCCCGCGGGAGAAGTGGCCAGGGTGAGACCCCACAGTGCGTAGCACGAGGAGGCTCACCGGTCACCCCGCAGGAAAGCGGAGTGTATTCGGACCGCGGTCTTGGCAAGAAGAGATAATTTTAGGTTACGCTTTAATAAATAAACCTTTATTGGGATGAGGTTATTTATTATAAGGGAGATGGAGAATTTGGAAAGAAGTTTAACAATGGAAATCGTACGCGTAACAGAAGCAGCAGCACTCGCATCCGCACGCTGGATGGGAAGAGGCAAAAAAGAAGAAGCAGACGACGCTGCAACCACTGCCATGCGCGACGTATTCGACACCATTCCAATGCGAGGAAAAGTCGTTATTGGAGAAGGCGAAATGGACGAAGCACCAATGCTTTACATAGGAGAAAAACTTGGTACTGGTACAGGCCCACTAGTAGATATCGCAGTAGACCCATTAGAAGGTACCAATATCGTTGCTAGTGGAACAACAAATGCCCTTACCGTAATTGCCATTGGTGACCATGGTAAAGTACTTCATGCACCAGACATGTACATGAATAAAATTGCTGTAGGTCCAGAAGCAGTAGGGAAAATTGATATTAACGCTCCGACCATTGATAACTTAAAGGCCGTAGCAGAAGCAAAAAATAAAGATATAGAAGATTTAGTTGTAATTTTATTAGATCGTCCACGTCATCAGAAAATAATCGATGAAATTCGAGAAGCAGGCGCAAGAATTAGATTAATCCAAGATGGTGACGTAGCGGCAGCCATCAATACAGCGTTTGATGAAACAGGTATTGATTTGTTTATGGGTATCGGTGGAGCACCAGAGGGTGTTATTGCTGCGATGGCATTAAAATGCTTAGGCGGAGAAATGCAAGGACAGCTTGTCCCACAAAATGATGAAGAAATTGCCCGTTGTCATAAAATGGGTATAACGGATATCGATAAAGTGTTTTATATGGATGACTTCTGTGGTGGAGATGACGCCATCTTTGCGGCGACTGGTGTAACAGATGGTGAACTACTTAAAGGAGTTCAGTTTAAAGGCTCCAAAGCGAAAACACAGACTGTCGTTATGCGCGCAAAAAGTGGTACCGTTCGTTTTATTGACGGGGAACATAGCTTAAAGAAAAAACCAAACTTAGTCATGAAGCCAGAGTAAGCTAGATTTTCTAAATAACAGGAAAACATTGGGTTTTAATTTACCAATGTTTTCCACTCCTCATAACTGCAATAAGCTCAGGTGCATAGGTAGACATGAAATATTAGCTTCAGGAAACGCTATCTACTTTTACTCCTATCAAATTATATCTTCCAAGCCTAAAAAAAGTATTGAATAATTCAATTAAAACGTTTAACATTGTAAATGTTTAAGATAAGTATTGTTTGGTTACTATACAAAATATATGAAAACCTAAATTTAAGGCAATCCTTTTCTAGAGAGATGCCGAAAAACTTCTATTCTAGCTTCTAACTATTCTTCCCTTCAAAAAAAGATTTCACATCAGGAAGTAATATATCATTGAATAATCAGATAAGCCTTATCAACTTTTTTCTCGTTATCAAAGATTCTTTGCTGTAGCATGTAGATTTTACATAAGCAGTAATGTTTCTATCAAAATAGTAAATATGTATATGGAATAGGCGTGGTGATTTTATGGCTGAATTAACATTAAGTAAGCTACAGGAATTAACGTTAAAAGAAATTTATGCACTAGCAAGAGAATACAAAGTATCTTACTATGCAAAGCTAACAAAGAAAGAATTAATCTTCTCCATTCTAAAGGCTCAAGCAGAAAAAGATGGTTTCCTTTTCATGGATGGTGTATTAGAAATTATTCCTTCAGAAGGATTTGGTTTCTTAAGACCAATCAACTACTCACCGAGTGCAGAAGATATTTATATTTCCGCATCACAAATTCGTAGGTTCGACCTGCGTAATGGTGATAAAGTATCCGGTAAAGTTCGCCCTCCAAAGGAAAATGAACGCTACTATGGTTTACTACATGTTGACGCAGTTAATGGCGAAGACCCTGACTCCTCGAAAGAACGTGTTCACTTCCCAGCATTAACAGCATTATATCCAGATCGTATCATGAAGCTTGAAACAGAATCGAAAAGTTTATCAACACGTATTATGGATTTAATGGCTCCAGTTGGATTTGGTCAACGTGGTTTAATCGTTGCACCACCAAAAGCTGGTAAAACGATGCTATTAAAAGAAATTGCTAACAGCATCTCTGTGAATCATCCAGAAGCGAAATTAATCATTCTGTTAGTGGACGAGCGTCCTGAGGAAGTAACTGATATTGAGCGCTCGGTACATCCAGATGTTGATGTTGTAAGCTCAACCTTTGATGAAGTACCAGAAAACCATATTAAAGTATCTGAACTAGTACTAGAACGTGCGATGCGTTTAGTAGAGCACAAACGTGACGTTATCGTGTTAATGGATAGTATCACTCGTTTAGCGCGTGCATACAACTTAGTAATTCCACCAAGTGGACGTACGCTTTCAGGTGGTATTGATCCAGCAGCATTCCACCGTCCAAAGCGTTTCTTCGGTGCAGCACGTAATATCGAAGAGGGTGGAAGCTTTACCATCCTAGCAACAGCGCTAGTGGACACTGGCTCACGTATGGATGATGTTATCTATGAGGAATTTAAAGGTACAGGTAATATGGAATTACATCTAGACCGTAACTTAGCGAACCGCAGAATCTTCCCTGCAATCGATATTTTACGTTCCGGAACACGTAAAGAAGAACTTCTAGTTGATAAACAACAACTTGATAAAATGTGGGCAATCCGCAAAACGATGCAAGATTCACCAGATTTCCTAGAACGATTCCTAAGAAAACTAAAAGCATCAGAAGGCAACCAAGAATTCTTACAAAAATTAGAAGAAGAAATGCAACGTAAACGTACCGGAAGATAGGGAAATAAAGGGATATACTATAACATATAGAGTCGTAGGAAATTAGGTATATCCTCTGAGCAGCCAGTATACACGAAGACTCTTGTGGGAGGATAGGCTTAGGTGAGACCCCACAGATGCACCTGCGTCTTCAAGTATCGCTTCGAAGTGGGCTTCCTCGGTGCAAGGCAGCAAGGAAGTTTACTCAAGTAGTAGCCTGGCTCACCAGCCGCCCAGCGGCAAGGTAGACACTGCGATGGTTTTTTCGAGCAGATGTCGCCCCTGTACTGGAAGTGAAAGCGTAGTGTATACTGGCTGCGGACCACGTGGGAAAATTTAATTTTTCCTAAATAAGAAATATGTCAATAAGCTATTGCAAATAATCCCGCAGATTGTTATAATTTTTTAGTGAGTTTAGAAAAGGTGCATACCTAATTGTGGCTCTTAAAATAACTCTGTTTCCAAAGGATTCAGGGCAGAAGGAGTGAAAGACATGAAACAAGGAATTCATCCTGAGTACAGAAAAGTAGTATTTCTTGATACTAGCTCAGAATACAAATTCTTAACCGGTTCTACTAAATATTCCGAAGAAACTATCGAGTGGGAAGATGGTAACACATACCCATTAATTCGTGTAGAGATTTCTTCAGAATCTCATCCATTCTACACAGGTAAGCAAAAAGCTGATACTGTTGGTGGACGTGTAGATCGATTCAAGAAGAAATATAATATGAAATAAGTTGGTTCTTAACCGCAATATGCGATAAGACCAAGTATACACATTCGGGTGAGTATACTCATTCCGATAGGAAACAGGCAAATCGTCTATGCTTTGCCTGTTTTTTATTTATTAAAATACCAATACTAGTGATAATGACTGCACTGATAATACTTATAAAACATAAACATAAACAATCGAAGAAACGAAGGGAGATCCCAAAACATGTATGTTATGAAGCAAAGCGGCTGGCTAGAAGTAATCTGTGGCAGCATGTTTTCAGGTAAATCCGAAGAACTAATCCGGAGAGTAAGACGAGCAACCTATGCACACCAAAAGGTACAAGTATTTAAACCAGCAATTGATAATCGATATGATGATGTTTCAGTTGTATCCCACAATGGTAATTCTGTTATGGCAACCCCCGTGGATTCTTCCGCAGATATTTTAGAACAGATTCTAGACGGAGTAGAAATCGTCGGTATCGATGAAGCACAGTTCTTTGACGAAGACATTGTGTACGTAGCCGAACAGCTAGCTGATCAAGGTATCCGTGTTATCGCAGCAGGTCTAGACCAAGACTTTCGCGGCGAGCCATTCGGTCCAATGCCGGAACTGATGGCCCTAGCTGAATCCGTAACAAAGCTAAATGCAATTTGTCCGATCTGCGGATCTCCCGCAAGCCGCACTCAACGACTAATCAACGGACAACCGGCATCCTATAACGACCCAATTATTATGGTCGGTGCATCCGAATCGTACGAACCAAGATGTCGTCATCATCATGACGTTCCTAACAGCCCAACAAGCGCCGGGATGAAAAAATTCATGAATGTTGGAAAGTAAGACCGGAAAGAGAGCATCCTTTTGTTAGGGTGCTTTTTTAGTATGATAGAGCATGTAACTGTGGAGGAAGGTGGCTATAGTAATAGAGCTAATAAAGTGTACCGACAGAACACTCCTCCATAAAACTACTACCTAAAAAAAGAATTTTGACCAGAGCCCCCGTCTATACTATAATTATACTGTTAATCTTAGTGAGGTGACCGTGATGATAGATCGTCTACAAACATTGGAAGATCGTTATAATAAATTAAATGAGTTATTAAGTGATCCGGAAATTATAAGTGATACGAAAAAGTTGCGAGAGTATTCAAAGGAGCAATCAGGGCTTGAGGATGTTGTGCAAGCTTATCGTGAATATAAAGATGTGACGGAAGAGCTAAAAGATGCGAAAGAAATGCTCGAGGATGACTTAGATAAAGAGATGAGTGACATGGTTAAGTCGGAAATTTCCGAACTTACTAAGTCAAAAGAAGCGTTAGAAGAAAAAATGAAAGTTCTCCTTTTACCGAAGGATCCGAATGATGATAAGGATGTATTCGTGGAAATTCGTGGCGCTGCGGGTGGAGATGAAGCTGCCTTATTTGCAGGTGACTTATACCGCATGTATTCACGCTATGTGGAGAGCCAAGGCTGGAAGACCGAAGTGATGGACGCACATACCACTGGTGTAGGTGGTTATAAGGAAATCATTTTCATGGTAAAAGGAAATGGTGCGTATTCTAAGCTAAAGTATGAAAACGGTGCTCACCGTGTACAACGCGTACCTGAAACAGAATCTGGTGGCCGAATTCATACTTCGACAGCAACAGTAGCCGTATTACCGGAGGCAGAAGAAGTTGAAGTAGAGCTTCATGATAAGGATATCCGTGTCGATTTATTTGCATCAAGTGGTCCAGGTGGGCAAAGTGTTAACACGACAATGTCTGCTGTTCGTTTAACCCACTTACCAACAGGTATTGTTGTTTCGATGCAAGATGAAAAGTCACAAATTAAGAACAAAGAAAAGGCGATGAAAATCCTTCGTGCACGTGTGTATGATAAATTCCAGCAGGAAGCACAAGCAGAATATGATGAACATCGTAAATCAGCTGTAGGTACCGGTGACCGTTCGGAACGTATTAGAACATACAACTTCCCACAAAACCGTGTGACAGACCACCGAATTGGACTTACCATCCAAAAGCTAGACCAGATTTTAGAGGGTAAGCTGAATGAGGTAATTGATGCGCTAATTTTAGAAGAACAAGCAAATAAATTAGAACAAATCGGTGAATAATATGACAAAAAAACAATACGAAGTCCTGAAATGGGCTTCTCTTTTTTTAGAAAAAAACAACCGAGAAACGAGAGTAGCAGAACTTCTGCTTCAGCACCACCTGGGCGTGTCAAAGACACAGTTCTATGCGGATATGCGCGAAGCTACTCCTGAGAGTGTAGTTGAAACGTTCGAAGCAGACATTAAAAACCATATTGAAACAGGTGTGCCGATTCAACATTTAATCGGACATGAAATCTTTTATGGAAGAAAATTTTCCGTAAATCGGCATGTTTTAATTCCTCGTCCCGAGACGGAAGAGCTTGTCCTCCACGTCATCAATTCTGCACCAAAGGATAAACCAATTACAATTGTTGATATTGGTACTGGTAGTGGAATTATTGCGATTACACTTGCTTTGGAGCTACCAAATGCAACGGTTTATGCAATCGATATATCAAGAGAAGCCTTAGATACTGCGAAGAAAAATGCGGAGGGCTTACAGGCTAATGTAACCTTCTTACAAGGCGATTTTCTAGAACCTTTTATAAACCAGGAATTAAAAGCAGACATTATCGTATCTAATCCACCTTATATCGCTGAAGCAGATCGGCCGGAGCTTTCGGATACAGTAGTAAACCATGACCCAGAACTAGCCTTGTTTGCAGAGGATAATGGATTAGCAGCCTATAAGCAAATTGTATCCCGGTTATCAGAAGTAACAAAGCAAGGAAGCATGGTAGCATTCGAAATAGGCCATCTACAAGGAGAAGCAGTAAAAACCTTACTACAGGAAAATTTTCCTGAAAGTACGGTAATTATTTTAAAAGATATAAGCGGTAAAGACCGTATAGTTTTTGCTGAAAAGCTGTGAATAGATAAGAGCGTCCCATTTGGTGGAACGCTCTTTCTATTTCTAATTAAAAATCCCTAATATCATCCCAACCATAAACAAGTTCTAGCAACTGCTTTCCACCAATCTCAATATCTTTCTCACCAATTAACTTTGCTCCAAGTGACTCATAGAAATATTTCGAGTTGTTGTCCTTTAACACCATAACAATCATGGAATAGATCCCAACATCTACTAAATCCCTAGCAATTGGTGCCACCAACTGTTTGCCAAGACCTTTTCTTTGATGGCTTTCCAAAAGATAAATAGCATACAACTCACCCTTGTAAGGAGGGTAATTACCAGTTCGCTCTTTCCCGCCACCTGCAAATCCTACTATTTCTCCTGATTCTGTTTCTGCTACATATACGGTATGATTTGGAATCATACTGGCCCAAACATCTTCTCGCCTATCCACACTCATATTTTTTAAGTAATCATCTGGAACAATGTTTTTATAGGTAGTTCGCCAGCTGTCCACTTGTACGATGGCAATTCTCCTTGCATCTGAAGCTGTTGCTTTTCTAATTTTCAATTGCAAATCCTCCTTTATAATATAAATTAATAGATTACTAGTTTAAAAACTTTCTCCCCTGTCCATACTGTGACTAAATCAATAAACGGGGGACGGTACTGATGAAGAAATTTGGATTTATAATTATTATTCTTATTATGATAGCACTTTCTTTACCAATCAAGGGACAAGGAAGTGAAAAAAATTTTGATGACTATGAAGTAATACCGGATGACGCGATTCGCTTACGTATTTTAGCAAACAGTGATAATGAGTCCGATCAAGAGATTAAACGTAAGGTGAGAGATAATGTCAATGCAGCAATTACAGAGTGGGTTGCTGAAATTACAGATATCGAAAAAGCTAGACAATTATTAGAAGATAGAGTTCCAGAGATTGGTGAAATTGTTAAGCAAACATTGAAAGAAGAGGGAGAAAATCGTGATTTTGATGTAGCCTACAATGATAGCGTGAGTTTTCCAACAAAAATCTATGGGAATTATCTATATCCTGCAGGAGAGTATGAAGCAATCCTTATTACAATTGGCGAAGGAGAAGGATCCAATTGGTGGTGTGTCTTATTTCCACCATTATGTTTCTTAGACTTTGCGAATGGAATCAGTGTTGCAGAAGCTAGTCCAGGTGGTTTTGAAGATGAAGGAACAGAAGAAACTGGATTAAAGATTAAGTTTTTCCTATTTGAATGGTTAGGTTTGTCATAGATTATTAAACCCATGCATAAAATGATAGAAAAGCGAGATTCTATAACAGTATCAATTTCTAATCATTGGGGTGAGAGAATGAAGTTATTACTAGCGAGTGATGTGACGGAAGAAAGAATGGATACGTTTCTAGCAACCACCGACCAGGTTAACAAGGAAGACTTAGTGAACGGTGGCTATGTGGTTGAGATAGGTGAAGAGATTAAAGGATGTTTTGTTCTATCAACAGTGGAGGATGGCGTCTTTTGGTTAAAGCAACTATACATTGCCAAAGAGTCAGCACAGAAATTACCGGTGTTACTAGAAACTATCATTGTCCTAGCGAAAACGAAAGAAGCGAAGAAGGTTTATGTACATAGCCATCAACCGGTAGTGGATATTTTGCTTGATGCATTACAATTCCATCCGCAAAAGGAAGCGTTGAACGTTATTAACCCTGCCCGTAAAGAAGGAAATTGGTGGGCATACGAGGTTTCCTAATTAGTTTTATACACATAATCCACAAGTGCTTGTGTACAAGTTGTGAAAAAACTGTCGATAAATCATTATTCCGTGGATTAGTTGTGGTTAAAGAGAATAAAATGAACGTTTGTTTGGAAAACTTGTGGATAAACTGCAGGTTTTCCTTTTTTTTATGTGGATAACTGTATTTTTTGCGTAACCCTCATCATTCGGATAAAATGAGAAAAGAAATGAGGGAGTTTATGGTGGAAACAAAACGTTGGAATATCGTGAACGGAAAAAATATAGAAGAAAAGATACAAGAAGCAGCTGCAATTCTGAAGACAGGTGAAGCAGTTGCATTCCCTACGGAGACAGTTTATGGATTAGGTGCTGATGCCACAAATTCAGCTGCAGTGGGTAAAATATTTCAAGCAAAAGGTCGTCCGCAAGACAATCCACTCATTGCCCATGTGGCGAATAAGGAACAACTATACAATCTAGTAACGGATGTTCCAGATTATGTGGACAAGTTAATTCGTTCATTTTCTCCAGGGCCGATTACTTATGTTTTGCCTAGCAACGGAACTTGTGCGGAAAATGTTACTGCTGGTTTATCGACGGTCGGAGTTCGCATCCCAAGTCATCCGGTAGCTCTAGCCTTATTAAAGGCGTGTAACATCCCAATCGCGGCACCGAGTGCAAATCTATCTGGAAAGCCAAGTCCGACAACAGCCGGCCATGTTTGGGAGGATCTTAACGGGAAAATTGCCGGTGTGGTAGATGGCGGTCCAACTGGGGTTGGTGTAGAATCAACCGTTATCGATTGTACACAGGATATTCCGGTTATCCTAAGACCAGGTGGAATCTCGAAGGAAGAATTGGAAGAAGTTGTTGGTAAGGTGATGATTGATCCAGCGCTTGAGCATGCAGAAAGTAAAGAAAAACCTAAAGCACCAGGTATGAAATATAAGCATTACGCTCCGGAGGTACCGATGTGGTTAATCCAGGGGGGCAGTGAACGAATGCAAGCTGTACACGATGAATTGGTAGCTGAAGGTAAGCGAGTTGGGGTGCTTGCTAATCGAAACACACTTGAAAAGCTAAATGTTTCAGAAGCAATTTCATTAGGAGAGTCGCCGGAAGAAGTTGCAGCCAATCTATATGATGGCCTAAGAAGATTCAGGCAAGAGGATGTGGATATCATTCTTTGTGATACGTATCAGGAAATCGGAATTGGACAGGCAATTATGAACCGATTGCGTAAAGCAGCAAGCAGATATGTGGAGAGGTAACCATCGTGGTTGCCCTTTTTTTGTGAGGAACTATCAACTAGAGATGAGTGGTCGTCACCCGTTATTGGGGAATTATCAACCGAAGGAGAGCAAGTATCAACCGTTTTGGAGAATTATCAACCGGAAAAGGGTAAACATCAACCGTTGTGGGGAATTATCAACCAAAAGAGAGCGAACATCAACCATAATGGGGAAATATCAACCAAAAGAGAACAATCATCAACCGTTCTGGAAAAACTCCAACCGAAAGAAAGCTCCCAACCTTCAACTACTATCCACAATCATAATCCCCCAAGGACAAGCATATAGTGTAGTAGCATGTCCAAGGGGGATAATACATGGGAGAATTTATTTCGATTTTAATAATGGCAATAGCAATAGGAATGGACGCATTTTCAGTAAGCCTTGGCTTGGGAATGCAGGAGATTAGGTTAAAACGAATTGCAACAATAGGGATAGTGATTGGGGTATTTCATATCATCATGCCATTGATAGGAATCTTGACGGGAAAGTTAATATCAGAGCAAATCGGGGATTGGACAACATTAGCAGGTGGACTTTTACTATTTGGTATCGGTGCACATATGTTGTTTTCCGCATTTAATCATGAAGCGGGAAGAGTTGTACAGACTGTAGGTTTTGGATTGGTGATTTTTGCACTAAGTGTCAGTATTGATAGCTTTTCTGTTGGGTTAAGTCTTGGGCTTTCCGGTGCGAAAACGGTCCTAACCATTTTATTATTTGGTGCGTCCAGTATGGTCCTCACCTGGGCTGGTATGTTAATCGGAAGAAAAGTACATGGATTTCTAGGGGCGTATAGTGAAATATTAGGCGGCAGTATCTTATGTGGATTTGGTCTTTATATAATATTCTAGTACTTCCTCTACATATGGAACGTTAGAGGGGTCTGTCCCCTAAAAAACAAACGAGTCTAAACGATGTTTGTATTTTAGGGGACAGACCCCTTTTACACTAATGATATTACGAAATTATACTATATCGACCGTGTCTCACTACCGTATTAGGCATTTCATAACCTAAAATCTTAGCTGCATCCTTTGATAATTCTACTAAAACGCTATTTTCTCTCACTTGAAATACTTTTCCTTCGTACTGCCCGTTACGTCTGTCAAAAAGTACCATGTCCCCTACGTTTGCTGTTTCAGTTTTGTTCATAAATTATTCCCCTCCCAAAGGATAATACCTAAATGAGACTTCTTTATATTGTATAAAGAAATTACCGAGTTATGTGAGGTTAAATGAATCAAAATTTATAAAATTAGTAAATTGGTAACTTAGGTATTTTAATTTATTATGTCTATAGTAATACTAATGGCGGAGAATTTCTATAAATTTATATCAATTTAGACAATTTAATAACTTTTAACTAGGTATTTTGTCATATAATGGTTTTGTTTCGTGATTCGAAATGTTCATTTATCATTCGCTTAATCGATTATCGAGGAACAATACAGTTTTTCTATCAACTAAGATTATTCTGTGTTATATTTTAGTTAGAATAGATTGCCTGGAATTGGAGGTTCATTCATGAAGATTTTGTTCGTATGTACGGGTAATACCTGCCGCAGCCCGATGGCAGAAGCTTTATTAAAAAGTAAGATGCCACATGCTGAGGTAAAATCTGCAGGGATTTTTGCTGCGAAAAATCAACGTGCTTCTCAACATGCCGTGGTTGCATTAGAGAAGAAGGGCATTAGCCTGGACCATCATTCTCAGCCAGTTGATGAAAAATTACTAAACTGGGCGGATGCTGTATTAACGATGACGACTGGACACAAGCAGTCACTGATGATGCAATATCCAAATTTTCAGGACAAGTATTTTACATTAAAAGAATTCGTCTCTGATTCCGATAAGAAAGTGTGGAATGAATTAAAATCACTTTATGCGGACTACGAATTAAAACGATCGACATTCATGGCGGAGCATCAACATAAGTTAAATAATGCCCAGCTAGAAGAGAATATTAGAGAACACTTAAAACCTGATATAGAGAGAATAATTCAATTAGAAAGTAGTCTAATCAATTATGACATCTCCGATCCTTTCGGGGGAGATTTACCAACCTATCAAAAGGCATTAGACGAAATAGAAAATTATATTACGCTTTTAATAAAAAAACTATAACTAAAAACTATAACTAGAGAGAAAAACCTGGGGGAATACAGATGAGCAAAAAATATCGCTTTGGACTAAGGATAAAGCTGGTAATGTTTACAACAATTTTAGCCATGATTACATACTCGACAAGTGCTTTATTTCTTTATCTACTTTATGACTATGTCGTAGAGTTTTGGCCAGTTTCGATGGAAGTTTATACCCTTACTATATTGTCACTAGGTATTATTTGGTCAGGAATACTAGCCTTCATAGCGGCACGTGTTATTACGAAACCTCTAAATCGATTAGCACAAGTTGCTTCTGAAGTAGCAGAAGGTAACTTGAATCAAGAGGTCACGATTCCTCGTTCTGACGATGAGATTCGTGCACTAAGCACTTCTTTTGATGCGATGTTAAAAAATCTAAAGGAAATGGTACATAATATAGATATACATTTTAATAATACGAATCAGTCTGTGGTTCAGTTGCGACAGGCTTCTAGTCTCGTATCCCAACACTCTGATTTAATTAGTGCATCTGTAGAAGATATTTCGAAAGGTGCAGAAAACTCTTCAGAGGCAATTCAACAAACAGTAGAGTCAGTGGAAGAAGCAACTGTATTAGCAGAAAAGGTTCAAGAAAAAGCTGGCCAATCAAAAGAAAAATCGATTACTATGCTAGAAACCTTGAACAAGAGTAAACAGGTTGTTCATCAACTAGTAGAAGGAATTCAAAAGCTAGCACAAGATCAAGAGCTGTCTCTAAAAGATGTCGACCATCTAAAGGACAATGCCTTACAAGTGGAATCGATTATTTCAATGGTTGGAGAAATCGCGGAACAAACGAACCTACTTGCTTTAAATGCCTCGATTGAAGCGGCAAGAGCAGGCGAGCACGGGAAAGGCTTTGCGGTTGTAGCAGATGAAATTCGCAAGTTAGCAGACCAAAGTGCTCAAGCTGTACAACGCATTTCTGAGCTTATTAAAGCAATCCAAGATGATGTAAATCTTGTTGTAAAAAAAATAAATGAAAATGTACAGATAGCAGTAAAAGAAGCGAATAATGGTGTGACAACAAATGAATCCATTGAGCAAATGTCTGGATCAGTGGAAGAAGTTGCTAGTGAAATCGAAGTTATTTTAACGATTGTTAATCAGCAACTTGCATCAATCCAAGCAACAGCATCTCAATCACAAGAGGTAGCAGCTATTGCCGAGGAAACCTCTGCAGGTGCTGAAGAAGTAAATGCTTCTATCCAAGAGCAATCAGCTTCCATTGATAAAGTGGAGGATTTAGTACATGATTTAGAAGAGCAAGCAAAGGGATTGAATAAGCAAATTCAAAAGTTTCGAGTGAAATAACGACAACGAAGAAGAGGAGCTGAAGGTAAATGAAAGTAATTATTTCAGGTGACCATGCAGGAATGACAATTCGTAATGAAGTGAAAAGCCTATTAGAAGAAATGGGTATTGAGTACGAGGATACCGGCTGTAGTTGTGAAACGTCGGTAGATTATCCGGATTATGCCCTTCCAGCAGCAGAGCGAGTGGCAAGTGGTGAATTTGACCGTGGCATTCTAATTTGCGGTACGGGAATTGGAATGTCGATTGCTGCTAACAAAGTAAAAGGCATTCGCTGTGCACTACTTTCCGATGTGTATAGCGCCAAACTAACTCGTATGCATAATGATGCAAATGTGATTGCAATGGGCGAACGAGTTATCGGTCCTGGTCTTGCAAGAGATATTGCAAAAGCTTGGTTAGAAACCGACTTTGAAGGCGGCAGGCATGAAAACCGTTTGAGTAAAATCAAAGCCTACGAAGACAAAAATCTATAAAAAAATGGGGCGAAGGATTCTTCCTTCGTCTTCTACTAAGTTTAGGTGATGACAATGCAGGTAGATAAGATTAAGAGCGATTTACAAGCTGTAATAACTGAGCTTCAACATGAAGACTTTTTAGTAAGCGATTCCATTTTTGTTATTGGGTGTTCAACTAGCGAAGTGGCTGGTGAACGAATTGGAACAGCAGGCAGTGAGGAAATTGCGTTTGAGATTTTTTCAAGTATAAAAAAGCTCCAAGAAAGCACTGGAATTAGGCTTGCTTTCCAATGTTGCGAGCACTTAAACCGAGCCCTAGTAGTGGAAAGGGAAACCGCTGAAAAATATCAATTAGAAGAAGTATCTGTTATTCCCGTACCAAAAGCTGGAGGTTCCATGGCATCGTATGCTTACAAAAATCTACAAGCACCAGTTGTCGTAGAACATATAAAAGCACATGCTGGAATAGATATTGGAGAAACCATGATTGGCATGCATCTAAAACATGTCGCCGTACCAATTCGCTTAAACCAACGCTACATTGGCGAAGCAAGAATTAACGTAGCAAGAACACGACCGAAGCTCATAGGCGGCAGACGCGCAAATTATGAAGTAACGGCCGATTCGAATGCATGTACATAAATATATATAATACAGGGAGGATTTACTGATGGAACATTTAAAAAACACAGACCACGAATTATTCGAAGCAATGGAAGCAGAAAAATCACGCCAACAAACAAAAATCGAACTAATTGCATCTGAAAACTTTGTCTCAGAATCAGTAATGGAAGCAATGGGCTCCGTACTAACCAATAAATATGCAGAAGGCTACCCAGGGAAGCGTTACTATGGTGGATGTGAACATGTAGATGTTGTAGAAAACCTAGCTCGTGACCGTGCCAAAGAATTATTTGGTGCAGAACACGCCAATGTTCAGCCACACTCTGGTGCACAAGCGAACATGGCCGTTTACTTCACCGTATTAGAGCCAGGGGATACTGTTCTAGGGATGAACCTTAATCATGGAGGACACCTGACCCACGGTAGCCCTGTTAACTTCAGTGGAACACTTTACAACTTCGTAGATTACGGAGTGGATCAAGAATCCGAACAATTAAATTATGATGTTGTATTAGAAAAAGCAAAAGAAGTGAAACCAAAATTAATTGTAGCAGGCGCAAGTGCATATTCTCGTACCATTGACTTTGCAAAATTCCGTGAAATTGCAGATGAGGTTGGCGCTTATTTAATGGTGGATATGGCTCATATCGCTGGACTTGTGGCGGCAGGTCTCCATCCAAACCCAGTACCATATGCAGATTTTGTAACGACGACGACTCACAAAACATTACGCGGGCCTCGTGGTGGGATGATTCTTTGCAAAGAAGAATATGCGAAGAAAATTGATAAATCAGTCTTTCCTGGAATGCAAGGAGGCCCTTTAATGCATATTATTGCTGCGAAAGCTACTGCATTCAAGGAAGCATTATCGGATGATTTTAAAGTATATTGTAAGCAAATTATCGCTAATGCAAGAGCACTTGGAGAAGCGCTTGTAGAAGAAGGCATCCGCGTTGTATCTGGTGGCACAGACAACCACTTATTACTTTTAGATGTAACACCACTTGAAATTACAGGTAAAGTTGCCGAACACGTGTTAGACGAAATTGGAATTACCGTGAACAAAAACACGATACCATTTGATACAACAAGTCCATTTGTAACAAGTGGTATCCGTATCGGAACACCAGCTGTTACAACTCGTGGTTTTAAAGAAGCTGAAATGCGTGAAATTGCTAGCATTATTGCATTAACATTAAAGAACCATGAAGATGAAGCAGTACTAAAAGAAGCTGCTGAACGAGTAAATGCTCTAACAGAAAAATCACCGTTGTATGTTTAATAGATTTGGAGAGGATTCCCTAAGGGGTTTCCTCTTTTTTAGTGGTTAATGTTAATTACTGGAGTAAGTTGGGTTGGGTAAATAGGGGCTGTTAGAATCAATTTGCCATGAAGCTATTGATTGAAATGAAATTAATAAGCGCCCTTAACATCATTTTGCCATGAAAATGTTGATTGAAATGAAGTTAATAAGTCTTCTTAGCATCTTAGCATCAATTTGCCATGAAGATGTTAATTGAAATGAAGTTAATAAGCGCTCTTACCATGATTTTGCCAGAAAACTAGTGATTAAAATGAAGTTAATAAAGCCTCTTAACATCACTTTCAAAGAGAAAAATAGTTCCAAATGAAGTTAACAAGGCCACATTTCTCGATAAATAACGCTATATTATTACACCTTCCTAACATTTCCGACCTTAACCTTGAATAACAGTCTGTTTTTCAGTACAATTTTAAAGATGTAAGAAATTAACTAAAGGAGTGGTCGCCAAATGGGAAATGTACATGTTTTAGATCATCCGTTGATCCAACATAAATTATCATTTATTCGAGACAGAAATACAGGAACAAAAGAATTTCGTGAGCTAGTGGATGAGGTTGCAATGTTAATGGCTTTCGAAATTACACGTGACTTACCACTAGAAGAAACAACAATCGAAACACCAGTAACCTCAACAAAAACTAAAGTGTTAGCTGGTAAGAAGATTGGTTTAGTTCCTATTCTTCGTGCAGGATTAGGAATGGTGGACGGAATGTTAAAACTGATTCCTGCTGCTAAGGTTGGACATGTTGGGTTATACCGTGATCCAGAAACATTAAAACCAGTAGAATACTACATAAAACTTCCTTCCGATATTCAAGAACGTGAGCTGATTGTTATCGACCCAATGCTAGCAACAGGTGGATCAGCAAATGATGCAATTCAATCGCTTAAAAACCGTGGAGCAAAAAATATTCGTCTGATGTGTTTAATTGCCGCACCAGAGGGTGTTGAAGTAATTAAAGAAGCACATCCAGATGTTGATATTTATTTAGCTGCATTGGATGAAAAATTAGATGACCATGCGTACATTGTACCTGGACTAGGTGATGCTGGTGACCGCTTGTTCGGTACCAAGTAAATAGAAATGGTGGAGTGGATTAAGATGCCAAAACGCATCAAAGTTATGACGATCTTTGGGACAAGACCAGAAGCTATTAAAATGGCTCCACTTGTTCTGGAATTGAAAAAGCGTTCAGAGGAGTTTGAGCCGATTGTTACGGTAACGGCTCAGCATCGAGAAATGCTTGATCAAGTCTTAGAGATATTTAATATTACGCCAGACTATGATCTGAACATCATGAAGCAAAAACAGACCCTTGCTCAAATTACAACTCGTGCGTTAGAAGGTCTGGATGAAGTCATGAAAAAAACGCAGCCTGACATCGTGCTTGTTCATGGCGATACAAGTACGACATTCGCTGCATCCCTTGCTGCTTACTATAATCAAATTGCAGTAGGTCATGTGGAAGCAGGACTTCGCACGTGGAATAAATATTCGCCGTACCCAGAAGAAATGAATCGGCAACTAACTGGGGTAATGGCAGATTTGCATTTTTCACCAACGGAGAAATCAAAACAAAACCTACTAGATGAAAATAAACCTGAGGACCGAATCTATGTAACGGGGAATACGGCAATTGATGCATTAAAAACAACCGTTGACCCAAGTTATACTAGTTCGATTCTTGAAGGTCTAAATGGTAAACGTTTAGTCTTAATGACTGCACACCGTAGGGAAAACCAAGGAACAAACATGCAGCAAATGTTCCGTGCGATCAAACGTTTAGTGGAGAAACATCAAGATATTCAAGTAGTGTATCCTGTACACTTAAATCCAGTTGTGCGACAGACAGCCAATGAGATATTAGGGGATGATGATCGGATCCAACTAATCGAGCCGCTTGATGTCGTTGATTTCCATAATTTTGCTGCGCATGCACATTTAATCCTGACTGACTCAGGTGGAGTTCAAGAGGAAGCTCCGTCCCTTGGTGTTCCGGTTCTTGTATTACGTGATACGACCGAACGTCCAGAGGGAATCGATGCAGGTACGTTAAAATTAGCAGGAACAGATGAAGATACGATTTTTAATCTTGCGGATGAATTACTTTCTAGTCAAGAAGCCCATGATAAAATGGCAAAAGCTTCTAATCCGTACGGGGATGGCGAAGCATCACGCAGAATTGCCGATGCGATAACCGAATACTTTAACAAATAATGATAAGAGACTTCCATTTCGGGAGTCTCTTTTGTCGATTAATGTATCATCCACCCAAATTTTACAAAGAATAATTTGGAGGAGGGATTTTGTGCGAATGATACTATGGGCGCTTATCGTTGGTTTTTCTTTTTTTGCCATACCAAGTGAAGGCTTTGCTACACCGAAGGAAGTCTTTGCACAAGAAAGAGAGAAACATCAATCCATTATTATTGAGGTAGAAGGAAATCCGATAGAGCACAAAAAATATTTGGAAACTTACCACCCCTTTATTGATGTTATCGCAACCTATGAAAAACTTTTTAATGGACTTGCCCTACAAGGGTCACCGGACCAACTCGAAAAGATGGGGACATTAGATTTTGTCAAATCCATACATACCGTGCAAACTTATCAAACCAACACAATGGAAAAACCAATTGATTCTATTGAGGATTTACTGAAAGGTAGTCCGGAGATCGTTATCCCTTCCGAACTTAATAACACCATATATACAGGAGAAGGGATAACAGTCGGAGTTGTCGACACAGGAATTGATTATAACCATCCAGATTTACAACTAAATTATGCTGGTGGCTATGATTTAGTAGATTTAGACGAGGACCCAATGGAAACGACAGAGACAGAAGGAGCCCCAACGAATCATGGTAGTCATGTAGCGGGAATTATTGCAGCCAATGGAAGCTTGCAAGGAGTCGCCCCAAGTGCTGAAATTCGAGCATACCGAGCATTAGGTCCTGGGGGGAGCGGAACGTCGGTACAAGTAATCGCTGCGATGGAACAGGCGGTGAAAGATGGTGTCGATATTATCAATCTGTCACTTGGAAATTCGGTCAATGGACCTGATTATCCGACAAGTGTTGCCGTGAATCGCGCGGCGGACCTTGGGATAGCAGTCGTCATTGCCAATGGGAATAGTGGACCCAATAACTGGACAGTAGGAGCTCCAGCAACAGCAGCGAATGCACTTGCGGTTGGAGCTTTTGCCAACTCACAAACGATTCCGATGTTATATGACAGCTTGTCGGATAAAAAAATAACCATGCTGCCGATGCAAGGCTCCATTTCCTGGGAACTCTCCATGGATTATGAACTGGCATTAGGTTATGAAGAGGACCTTGATGGGAAGATAGCATTGGTACAAAGAGGGAAAATTCCATTCTATGAATTGGCAAAAAAGGCGCAAGAAAAAGGTGCCATTGCGGTTATCATTTATAACAATGAAGCAGGGAGCTTCCGCGGAGCTTTAGCTGGCCGGGAACCACTCCAAATTCCGGTAGTATCGGTTTCAAAAGAAGATGGGGAGTGGCTTGTACAATATGCATCCGAGCAAAAGCACCCCTATATTGATACTATCTATGAAAAAACCAAAAGTGGAATCGCGCCATTTAGTTCACGAGGTCCAGTGACAGTTAACTGGGATATTAAACCAGATATACTTGCTCCGGGAACCAATATTTTAAGTACTGTCCCAGGTGGTTACATGGCACTTCAAGGGACGAGCATGGCAGCACCTCATGTTGTAGGGGTCATTGCATTAATGAAAGAGGCCAAACCAAAATGGACGAATGAGCAAATCTATGGTGCATTGAAAACAACTGCCATCCCAATTACAGACGAAACTGGTCAACTGATTGAGCCCATTATACAAGGTATGGGGAAAATAGATCCAAAGCGTGCCATAGAAACACCGACCATTATATATAATCCATCTTTATCCTTTGGGAAAATCAATGATTACCGCAAGACAGAAACAATAAAACTAACCATCGAAAACACATCCAATCAAACAAAGAAATATGCCTTTACGAATCCTAGAAAACAAACTGGCCTTAGTTGGAATCTTCCAATGCCGTTTGAAGTAGAAGCAGGGGAAAAAGTAGAGATACCGATAGACTTGAGTATTACCTCGCCACAAATGGAAAAGGGCATTCACCAAGGGTGGCTAACCCTAAGCTCGGATAACGAGAAGTATCATCTACCATATTTATTTATCAATGAGACAGCAGATTATCCGAAGGCGACAGGGTTCGAATTTACTCTGAAATCCTTCTCTGAAGATGAATTTGTCTACCGATTATATTTAACAGATGAAACGAGAAGTGTGGAAGTAGAACTCTATGATCCACAGACATTGATATTTGACCGAACATTATTCCGAATGGAAGATACGCAAGTAGGAATGAATGAGGGCTATATACGAAAGAGGGACCTTGGCAAGCCTGGTAGATATTTAGCCATCATTACGGTACAACTGGAAAATGGCACGTATGAAAGTTATGAAACAGAAATCGTGATTAGTCCAGATTTGTAGAGGAGCGAGGCATTTACTAATAGAGAGGTAAAAGGTAGATAGACAACTTATCATCTCCTTTATTATTAAATGGAATAGTTGGGACATAAGTATTATGTTGGTCTATAAGATGTATATTAATCTATACTAGCCCCGGAAATATACGAAGACTCCTGTGGGAGGATAGGCATAGGTGAGACCCCGCAAGATGCACCTGCGTCTGCTAGTAACGCTACGATGTAGGCTTCCTCGGTGCAAGGCAGCAAGGAAGCTTATTCAGGTAGTAGCCTGGCTCACCAGCCGCCCACGGCAAGGTAGACACTGCGAGGTACTTTCGAGCAGATGTCGCCCCTGTGCTGGAAGTAAAAGCGAAATATATTTCCAGGGCGGGTCACAACTAATACAATAGAATTCACCTACCCAACTCCCTAAATTTATTAATGGAGTTCACAAAACTGTCACGAAATACAGACGCTAGTTTCGATATACTAATAGTAGAAAATACGTAACGCCAAATCTTTACAAATCATTGGTTTATATACAAATTTTGGATTGTATAAAATATGTCAAATTTAATAGGATACCAATTGACAAACAAAGGTAGGCTAAGGTAAACTGACTTAGTGTGGAATGATAAGGTTTACATGAAAAAGTCTTGACTATGTCAAATTTTTTTTGCTTACATAAGGCAAGAAATGTGAACACACACCAATCATTTCCCCAGGAACTCTAGATTAGGAGTGATCAGATTGGGGAACAAACCACATCGAGCAATTGTATTAGCAAGTGCGGTTTCTGCTAACTTAGCAGGTGGGACGATTCTAGGGATTTTCCTTGGTGGCTGGATTGACAATCTATTATCCACAAGGCCAATTTTCACAATAATTGGGCTTCTGATAGGACTAGCTGCAGGAATCTATGGAATGCTAACAACTGTTAAGAAATTCACGGAAACGGGAGATAATAAGGAATGACCAACAATGAAAATCAATATGCCCGTCAACGTAAGTGGATGTTTTACCTTCTAGCAATTCTCGTACTTGGGGCAGGATTTACTCCTTATTTACGTATTTTCCTCGGGCTTCTACTAGGAAGTGCCATCAGCTTCTATAATCTATATCTATTACAAAAGAAAACAATCGAATTTACAGAAGCAGTCGCTACTAAACAAAAGGCACGAGGACTAGGTACATTTTCAAGGCTTGCTGCAGTTGCTTTAGCAGTCATACTATCACTTCGTTACGAAGAGTATTTTAATATGATTGCCGTAATTATTGGATTAATGACTTCCTATTTGGTCATTATGATAGATTTTATTATGTACAAAAATAAGGACAGCGCTTGAAAGAGGGGTGAATAAATATGGGTCATGGGGCGCCGATTTACCACGACGTCTTTGGAATCAGTTGGCTTGATTTCAACTTGTCGAACATATTTATGATTACTGTTACATCCTTAATTGTGTTTATTCTTTCCGTACTAGGAGCCAGAAAGTTACAAATGAAACCAACTGGTGCACAAAATGTAATGGAATGGATACTTGATTTCGTAAAAGGAATCGTAAATGACACGATGGATTGGAAGACTGGTAAGCTATTTTTACCATTAGCACTGACACTATTTTCTTATATTTTAGTAGGAAATATGCTTGGTGTTATCACAAACGGAATACACGACCATACTGTCTGGTGGAAATCACCAACAGCAGATCCGGGTATTACCCTAACACTAGCTGCAATGGTAATTGTTTTATCACATTTCTATGGAATCAAACTTCGTGGTGGAAAAGAATATGTAAAAGATTATTTCCGCCCACTACCAATGTTATTTCCAATTAAAATTATTGAAGAGTTTGCAAATACGCTAACTCTAGGCTTGCGTCTATTCGGTAACCTTTATGCCGGGGAAGTACTACTAACTCTATTAGTAGGATTAGTATCTGGCTCAGTTTTAGGATTTATCGGTGGGGCAATTCCATTCTTAGCATGGCAAGGATTCTCCGTCTTTATCGGTGGTATCCAAGCATTTATCTTCACAATGCTTTCAATGGTTTACATTTCTCACAAAGTAAGTGAAGAACATTAATTTCGTGTAACAACCAGTTTTAATAGTAATCTGTTAAAACCGGAATTATTAAAAATTTTATATATAATCTAAGGAGGATTTTTATTATGTCAGGAGCATTAGCAGCAGCAATAGCGGTAGGTTTAGCAGCACTAGGTGCAGGTATTGGTAACGGTCTTATCGTAAGTAAAACAGTTGAAGGGATCGCTCGTCAACCTGAGCTAAAAGGTCAACTTCAAACTACAATGTTCATCGGTGTAGGTCTAGTAGAGGCTATGCCTATCATCGCGGTAGTTATCGCATTAATGGTAATGTAGTAATTTGATATTAAATTGAAATGGCGAAGGTCCAATAAAACTTCGCCGTTGTTTTTAACTAAGTATTACGTGAACATTCTAGATGATTGTTGAATCAGGTTGAAAGGAGTGAATTCAGTGCAAGCATTCACAACTATTTATGCATCAGATGCCATAATTTGGGGATTTCATGTTGGTGACATGTTGTATCAACTATTCTTCTTCGCTCTTTTACTATTCCTAGTGCGTAAGTTCGCATGGGGCCCAGTAATGAACATGATGAAAAAACGTGAAGAATATGTTGCTAACGAAATAGAAGCTGCAGAACAAAGTCGTTTGGAAGCAGAGAAAGCGTCTAAAGAAGCAGCAGAACAATTAAAACAAACAAAATTAGAAGCACAAAAAATGATAGAGGATGCGAAAAACGCTGGTGTGAAGCAGGAACAAGATATTATTGAATCTGCGCGCCTTGAAGCTGATCGTATCAAAAAAGCAGCACAACAAGATATTCAGAACGAAAAAGAAAAAGCACTTCAAGCACTTCAAGATCAAGTTGCGTCCTTATCTGTTCTTATTGCAAGTAAAGTAATTGAAAAAGAACTAAGTGCACAAGATCAAGAGAAGTTGATCAACGAATACATTAAAGAGGTAGGAGAAGAGCGATGAGTGAAGCAGTAGTTGCCAAACGTTATGCAGATGCTCTTTTCAGGCTCTCAAGTGAAAAAACAACACTTAATGAAACGTTAGAAGAATTACGTGTTGTGAAGCAAGTTTTTAATGAGAACAGTGAATTACATGCATTCTTAGCGCATCCACGTGTTACAAATGACAAAAAGCGCGCATTCTTAGATGAAGTGTTCAAAGGGGCTTCCAAAGATGTATTAAGTACATTAAAGCTTCTTGCTGAACGTCATCGCGTAGACAGCATCGCTGATGTTGTGACAAGCTTTGAAGCACTTGTAAACGAGGCAAGCGGAGTTGCACAAGGAAAAGTATATTCTGTTCGTAAGTTATCCGATGCTGAAAAAGCAGAGCTTGAAATTTCTTTTGCAAAGAGCTTAAATAAATCAATGGTCAAGCTTGAAAATGTAGTAGATCCTTCTATTGTTGGTGGTGTGAAGATTCGTATGGGTAACACCATTTATGATGGAACAATTAGTGGTAAACTACGTCGTATCGAGCAAAATATTAAACTTGCGAACATTTGATGATAGGGGTGAAATGGTATGAGCATCAAAGCTGAAGAAATCAGTAAACTGATAAAACAGCAAATCGAAAATTTCGATTCAGATATTGAAGTAAGTGATGTCGGAACAGTTATTGAAATTGGTGACGGTATCGCACGTGCTCACGGTCTTGATAATGTCATGGCTGGAGAGCTAGTTGAATTCTCGAACGGTGTAATGGGTATGGCGCAAAACTTGGAAGAGTCTAACGTCGGTATCGTTATCTTAGGCCCTTACACAGAAATTAAAGAAGGCGATGAAGTTCGTCGTACAGGTCGCATCATGCAAGTACCAGTTGGTGAGGAACTAATTGGTCGTGTTGTTAACCCACTAGGGCAAGCAATTGATGGTGGTAAACCAATCGAAACGAGCAAAACTCGTCCAATCGAATCTGCTGCTCCTGGAGTAATGGATCGTAAATCAGTTCATGAACCACTTCAAACAGGTATTAAAGCGATTGACGCACTAGTACCAATCGGTCGTGGGCAACGTGAGCTTATCATCGGTGACCGTCAAACTGGTAAAACTACAGTAGCGGTTGATACAATCTTAAACCAAAAAGACCAAGATATGATTTGTATTTATGTTGCTATCGGACAAAAAGAATCTACCGTTCGTGGAACAGTAGAAACTTTCCGCCGTTATGGCGCATTAGATTACACAATCGTTGTATCTGCTGGTGCGTCTGACCCAGCTCCATTATTATACCTAGCACCATATACAGGTGTAACAATGGGTGAAGAATTCATGTACAATGGCAAGCACGTACTTGTTGTATATGATGACTTATCGAAACAAGCATCAGCATATCGTGAGCTTTCCCTATTACTTCGTCGTCCTCCAGGTCGTGAAGCATTCCCAGGGGATGTATTCTACTTACATTCACGTTTACTAGAGCGTGCAGCGAAACTTAGTGACGCACTTGGTGCTGGTTCACTAACTGCACTTCCATTTGTTGAAACACAAGCTGGAGATATCTCTGCTTACATTCCAACAAACGTTATCTCCATCACTGATGGACAAATTTTCTTGCAATCTGACCTATTCTTCTCTGGTGTACGTCCAGCGATTAACGCCGGTCTATCAGTATCACGTGTAGGTGGTTCTGCGCAAATTAAGGCGATGAAGAAGGTAGCCGGTACATTACGTCTGGATCTAGCTTCATACCGTGAACTTGAGGCATTCGCACAGTTCGGTTCGGACCTTGATAAAGCGACGCAAGCAAAACTTAACCGTGGTGCTCGTACCGTAGAAGTATTAAAACAGGGCTTACATAAGCCTCTAAAAGTTGAGTATCAAGTAGCGATTATCTATGCACTAACAAAAGGATTCTTAGATGACATTCCAGTAGAAGATATTACTCGTTTCGAGTCTGAATTCAATGGTTGGTTAGATTCTAATAAGCCTGAATTACTTGCTACAATTCGTGACACTGGAAACCTTCCAGAAACGGAAGATATGAACGGTGCAATCGAATCATTTAAAAAGACATTCTTAACATCTGATAATAAATAATTACCTTAAGAGTGATAAGTGAGAAGTTAGGATAAATCAAAAGGGTGAATTTAGACGGTCAATGGCATTATCAGCTCCGGGAATATACGGAGACTCCTGTGGGAGGATAGGCATAGGTGAGACCCCCGAGAATGCACCTGCGTCTGCAAGTAACGCTACGCAGAAGGATTCCTCGGTGCAAGGCAGCAATGAAGCAAACTCGTTGTAGTAGCCTGGCTCACCAGCCGCCCACGGCAAGGTAGACACTGCGAGGTTTTTTCGAGCAGATGTCGCCCCTGTGCTGGAAGTAAAAGCGCAGTATATTCCTGGAGCGGCTAAGGTGCAGTTATTATAGTATTGATCTAATCTTTCTTACATCAAACAGCTTTTATTCTAACCTCTCCACGAACTCTGCCTACGAAAGGGTGGTGAAAGAGCTTGGCATCACTTAGAGATATAAAGAAACGTATTGATTCTACAGGAAAAATGAAAAAAATCACCAAAGCGATGGAAATGGTATCTGCAGCTAAAATGAACAAAGCGGAGCAAAATGCGAAGAAGTTTGTTCCTTATAGCGAGAAGATGCAGGAGGTTGTGGCAAGTATTGCAAAACATACTGACGCAACACATCCAATGCTACAAACTCGCGAGGTGAAAAAGACAGGTTATATCGCGATTACTGCTGATAGTGGTTTAGCAGGTGCGTATAACGCGAACATTTTACGGAATCTAAAAAATACAATCGAAAAAAATCACACATCTTCTGATGAATATACCGTTATTGCAATCGGAAGAATGGCTGTAGATTTCTGTAAGAAACGTAATATTCCAATGGCGAAAAGCATTATTGGACTTCCAGATCAGCCATCATTTGCATTTATTAAAGATATCGCATCTGAAACCGTGCAAATGTACAGTGATGAAGAAATTGATAAACTAGTCATTATCTATAACCATTATGTCAGTGCAATATCTCAAGTTGTTACAACAAACCAGCTATTGCCGATTGAAAATATGGATAGTGCTACCGGACAAGGAAGCCAGTATGAATACGAACCAGGAGAAGAAGAAATTTTGGCAGTGCTCTTACCGCAATATGCTGAAAGTCTAATCTACGGTTCTTTACTGGATGCAAAAGCCAGTGAACACGCTGCACGTATGACGGCAATGAAGAGTGCAACTGATAACGCATCTGATCTTATCGATGAATTGTCATTGTCTTACAACCGTGCGCGCCAAGCAGCGATCACACAAGAAATTACCGAGATTGTTGGTGGAGCAGCCGCTCTAGAATAGTCTTGTGGATAGTAAGTTAGGAGGGAAATCGATGAGCAAATGACACGTTACTCAAGTAATGGGACCAGTCGTTGACGTACGATTCGATGACGACAAGCTTCCTGAAATTTATAATGCTTTAACTGTCAAACTAGCTGAAGGTACATTAACACTAGAAGTTGCCCTTCACTTAGGAGACAACTCTGTCCGTACGATTGCGATGGCATCAACTGATGGCTTACAACGTGGCATGGAAGTCGAGAACTTAGGTAGACCGATTTCTGTACCAGTTGGTGACGTAACATTAGGACGTGTATTTAACGTATTAGGAGAGAAAATTGACTTGGATCCAGAACTTCCAGAAGGATTGCGTTTAGATCCAATTCACCGTCAAGCTCCTAAATTTGAAGATCTATCAACAGAAACGGAGATTCTAGAAACTGGAATCAAAGTCGTTGACTTATTAGCACCTTATATCAAAGGTGGTAAAATTGGTTTATTCGGTGGTGCCGGTGTAGGTAAAACCGTTCTAATCCAAGAACTTATCAACAACATCGCACAAGAGCACGGTGGTATTTCCGTATTCGCAGGTGTAGGGGAACGTACTCGTGAGGGTAATGACCTTTACTACGAAATGAAGGACTCTGGCGTTATCGCAAAAACAGCGATGGTATTCGGTCAGATGAACGAACCACCAGGTGCACGTATGCGTGTTGCCTTAACTGGTCTTACAATGGCGGAATATTTCCGCGATGAACAAGGTGCAGACGTACTATTATTCATCGACAACATTTTCCGTTTTACACAAGCAGGTTCAGAGGTATCAGCCCTACTAGGTCGTATGCCATCTGCCGTTGGTTACCAACCAACACTTGCAACGGAAATGGGTCAATTACAAGAACGTATTACATCAACTAATAAAGGTTCTGTTACATCTATCCAAGCGATTTACGTACCAGCCGATGACTATACGGACCCGGCTCCTGCTACAACATTCGCTCACTTAGATGCAACAACGAACCTTGATCGTAAATTATCAGAGCAAGGTATCTACCCTGCGGTGGATCCACTTGCATCAACTTCTCGTGCGCTTGACCCAGAAATCGTTGGTGAAGAACACTATGAAGTTGCTCGTGAAGTACAAGCTACACTACAAAAATACCGTGAATTACAAGACATCATCGCTATCCTAGGTATGGATGAGCTTTCTGATGATGATAAATTAACGGTTGCACGTGCACGTCGTATTCAATTCTTCTTATCTCAAAACTTCCACGTTGCAGAGCAATTTACTGGTCAACCAGGATCTTACGTACCAGTAAAAGAAACTGTAAAAGGATTCAAAGAGATCTTAGAAGGTAAATACGATGACCTTCCAGAGGATGCATTCCGTCTAGTTGGTCGCATTGAAGAAGTAGTCGAAAAAGCACAAAGCATGGAATAATGACTATTGGGGGTCTCACCCCTATAGAGTCTTAAGGAGGGGTTACATTGAAAACACTAACTGTGAGTGTTGTTACTCCTGATGGCCCTGTCTTAGAAGATACGTATGAAATGGTTAGCTGTAAAGCAGAAAATGGCGAACTTGGTATTTTACCAGGTCATATACCATTGGTGGCTCCACTTTCAATCTCAGGCGTACGCCTAAAGCGAGATTCAGGTGAAGATAAGCTAGCTATTAACGGCGGATTTTTAGAGGTTCGTCCAGATAAAGTAACGATTCTTGCTCAATCTGCCGAAAAACCTCAAGAGATCGATGTTGCACGTGCTCAAGCAGCAAAAGAACGTGCCGAACGCCGTCTTCAATCCAAAGAAGATCGTATCGATCGAGTAAGGGCAGAATTAGCACTCAGAAGAGCAGCTAACCGCTTGAATGTTGCTCAAAGATAATTAATACAAAAACCCTCGTGATTAGTTTCGCGGGGGTATATTTTTTGGAAATTGATACAAAAACCAAAACTCTAAGAGAAGCTTACAGCACAATAGTTACCTCTCAATTACTATTCCCCAACATTAAGATTCCTCCATTGTTACCAATTCTCCATGTATTTGTAAATTAATTACCAACAAAAAATCAAACAATATTCCTCATTCCTGTCGATATTTCCCGGGAAATGCGAAATATAAATATACATGTAATGTTTCTTGTCGAAGTAGCAGCCTAACCTCAATTCAGTTGACTTTAAAAGGAATCCATGGCACAGTTCTAATTGAGTGAATCTATATATAAGGTGGTTATTATGTTATCAATCGGACAAATCGCACTGATGAGTATCCTTTCTCATATTATGTTTATTTTTATTACATGGCGTTTAATGCAGAGCATTAATTTTGATCCACTGATTCGAAAAGGGCGAGGGACGGAAGCTAAAATCTTACTTCTTTTCCTTACGATAGTAATTGGTACAGGAGTCAGTCGATTCTTTCTTGAGTTCTTACGGTGGTCACAAGACCTCACTTACCTTCTTCAATAATAGAAGGTTAATAGGTTATCTAGTAATCTATCAAAATTATACGTATGTTAATTATCTCTCTTGTTCATACTGTAGATAAGTATGAACGAGGGGGACTTATTTATGAGAAGAGTTTTTGCACTATGTCTTATTATTTTATTTTTCACCAATACCGTCATTGCAAAAGAAAGTGACTCTAATGAGTTAATTGATATTGCTACGATGATTTTAGAAAATAACCTCCAGATTCAGGAGTGGGAAGTAACCATGAAGGAACATAGGGATGCAACTCATTTGCAAGAAATGGTACAGGATTTAAGTAATAGTTATTCTGTCACAAAACATGAAAATGAAAACAGTATTATTTATTCAGTTAAGGACACTCACAAAGAGGGTACAATAAACGTAAATTATAATGTAATTTTCCCCAAGGATAATAGGTATGAATCTGAATTAGTAATAACAATTAATGGTAGTTCATGGGATGAAAATATTGAATCTTCCTATGTAAATTTGATGTCAGTATTAACTGGTAAATTTTTTACAGATAACATTAAAATATTCTCTTGTATGTCTACGAGAGCTAGTGCTATAATTAAAAATGATAATATTGTAGAAAATATTACTGAAAAGCTTAAAATTAGTCATAAAGAGACATATAATGACACATTAAAACCGACAAAAGATGCAGAATATATATATGGATATAGCCCTTTATGGGGACAAAAGATTACCATTCAGGATAAGCCAGTAAATGTACAAATAGTATCGCAAACACTTGGCAGTGGTGATGTCCAATTGACAATTGGAACACCTATCCTAATAAATGAATATTAATATAGGGAAATTGGATCTGAAGGAGAATTGAAATATGGATAAAATCATCGTAAGAGGCGGACAGCAATTGAATGGTAATGTTCATGTAGAGGGTGCAAAGAATGCTGTGCTACCCGTAATTGCTGCGAGTATTCTTGCTAGTGAGGGAACTAGCGTTGTTCATGATGTCCCAGTTCTAGCTGATGTTTATACAATTAATGAAGTTTTACGTAATATGAATGCTGATGTAGTATTTGAAAATAATAAAGTGTATATTGATGCTTCAAAGGAATTAAAAACGGAAGCGCCATTTGAGTATGTTCGAAAAATGCGTGCCTCCGTTCTTGTTTTGGGTCCATTACTTGCTCGTTTCGGTCATGCACACGTTGCAATGCCTGGAGGATGTGCAATTGGTTCACGTCCAATTGATCTACATTTAAAAGGGTTTGAAGCAATGGGTGCTACTGTTCATGTTGGAAATGGTTTCGTTGAAGCACAGGTAGATGGCCGATTAAAAGGTGCAAAAATCTATCTTGATGTACCAAGTGTTGGTGCAACTGAAAATATTATGATGGCAGCGACTTTAGCTGAAGGAAGAACCATTTTAGAGAATGCAGCGAAAGAGCCTGAAATTGTTGATTTAGCTAATTTCTTAAATAAAATGGGAGCGCGTGTTGTTGGCGCTGGAACGGAAACAATTCGTATCGACGGTGTAGAGTCATTACGAGGTGCAGTTCATTCCATTATTCCAGATCGTATTGAAGCTGGAACATTTATGGTTGCTGCAGCAATAACTGGTGGAAATATTTTAATAGAAAATGCAGTAAGTGCACATTTAAGACCATTGATCTCAAAGCTTGAGGAAATGGGTGCTACAGTAATGGAAGAAGGCAATGGTATCCGTGTTATTGGACCAGATGCATTGAAAGCAACAGATATTAAAACATTACCACATCCAGGATTTCCAACCGATATGCAATCACAAATGATGGCTCTTATGCTATGTGCTCACGGTACAAGTGTTATTACGGAAACCGTTTTTGAGAATCGTTTCATGCATGTAGAGGAATTCCGTCGTATGAATGCAAAAATGAAAATAGAAGGACGTAGTGTCATTATTGACGGTCCATCTGAACTTCAAGGTGCAGAAGTAGCTGCAACAGACTTACGTGCAGCAGCTGCATTAATTCTTGCTGGCCTTCGAGCGAATGGTTTAACTAGAGTTACAGAGTTAAAGCATTTAGATCGTGGGTATGTTAACTTGGCTGGAAAACTAGCTAGCCTTGGAGCAGACATTGAACGTGTCGATGAAAATGGCGATGTTGTACATCCGCATAACATTGATTACGTTGCTGAATTGTCATAAGTAGATAACTTAATAGATTAATAGGGTGAAGCACGGTTTCTGTGCTTCACCTTTTTGATTTGGTTATGCAAGCATCAACCAAATTCAGTGACACATCAACCGTTCGTGTGAAATATCAACCAAATAACGACCAACATCAACCAATTCACGAAACTATCAACCAAATTTGTTAATCATCAACCAAACTTAAAAAACATCAACCATTTTAAAAGAAACATCAACCAAATGAGATCACCTCGCCATCCAATAAACACAAATACCTCACCATATTTTACCAATTAAAATAATGATAAATATTATAAATAGTCTTGCAATTCAAGTGTATAGAGGATACAATATTATCTATTAATAGAATATGAGCTTTCCATGAAATATGTCGAGTAGGATGAAACATTTCTCCTCAGAATCAGACCCCAAAAACTACTCGAAAAATCGTACATAACTACCAACAAATCCAATCATGTAAAAGAAAATCCAATCATATAATTTAACAAACACATCTAAAGGGGACATGTTATGAAACTCTATTTATCTGTAGATATGGAAGGGATAACAGGACTACCAGATTATACATTTGTTAGCGCTTCCATGCATAATTATGAGCGCGCACGCAAGATAATGACAGATGAGACGAATTATGTTATCGAAGCTGCATTTCAATCAGGTTGTAGCGAAGTACTAGTCAATGATAGTCACATGAAGATGAATAATATATTAATTGATCAGCTTCATCCGGATGCCCATCTCATAAGTGGAGGGGTAAAGACCTATTCGATGGTGCATGGTCTTGATGATAGCTTTATCGGTGCCATGTTTATTGGTTACCATACAAGAGCTGGAATGCCTGGGGTAATGTCACATTCGATGATACATATGGTACGTAATTTCTTTATTAACGACATGCAAATTGGTGAGCTAGGCATGAATGCAATGGTTGCAGGTTACCATGGTGTCCCAGTTCTCCTTGTTTCAGGTGATGATGAAACAGCAAAAGAAGCCGAAGAACTAATTCCAAATATAACGACAGCAATTGTCAAAGAAGCCATTTCAAGATCAACAGCAAAAAGTCTTACACCGAAAAAAGCTGGTGATTTACTTCAAGAAAAAGTGAAACAAGCAATTGCGAATCGTGATAATGTCCGACCGTTAACACCACCTGACAACCCAAAGTTGAAAGTGGAATTTGTTAATTACGGTGCAGCAGAGTTAGCGAGTATGATGCCGGGAACTGAAATAATTCCAGGAACTACGATGGTGGAATATCAGGCGAAAGATATACTGGAAGCATATCGGGCCCTGCTTGTCATGATTGAACTTGCTTATGAGACGAAATATGCATAGCAAGGAGTTAGTTGTATTGAGAGAGCTTGGAGATAGGATTCAGAGGATAACCGATCAATCAACTGGTACCTGGGGTATTTCCTTATACGACCTAGATACAAACGAAACTTGGGAAATGAATGAACATCATCTCTTTTACGCGGCTAGTGTAATCAAAGTGCCCATTATGATTGCGGCCTTTGCTGCTAATAAACGTGGTGAATTTATTCTGAGTGATACGGTTGAACTCAAACGGGAAAATATAGTTGGAGGTAGTGGTGTTCTTCAACATCTGACACCGGGTACTCAATTTACTATTTATGACTTACTAACGTTAATGATTATCCAAAGCGATAATACAGCAACGAATATGATGATAGAGTTGGTCGGGGTTCCATCCATTCAGCAAACGATGAAGGATATTGGATTAGAAAAAAGCAAATTTTATCATAAGATGATGACGATGGATGTTGATCGAGAAGGAATGAATGAAATTACAGCTAGTGAAATGGCAGGTATGCTAAGAAAACTAGCAACTGGAAAAATCATTTCCGTTCATGCTTGTGAACAAATGATAGCGATTATGAAACAACAACAAATTACCAATTGTTTGCCAGGGAAAGTTCCACCAACGACAGAAACGACTATCGGCTCCTTGAAGGAATGGGAGATTGCGAATAAAACAGGAAATGTTTCCGGGATTCGGCATGATATTGGTATTTTCTATGTTGGTAAACGAAAATTAATCGCTTCTGTTTTGACTAGTGGCTTAGACGATATACAATCGCCTGACATCCTATCCAAAGTGGGCTTAGAAATCTACCAATATCTTAAACAATCGCTTCATAAAAGATAGAAACATGTCATAACTTATTGCAAGGAAGCTTTTCTACATATAACTAGCGCATGATGCGTAAAAGATACAGGAGTTGGGGGAAATGCTCAAATATATATTAAAACGACTGTTAATCATGGTCGTCACCTTGTGGATTATTATTACACTAACCTTTGTACTAATGGTATCTGTTCCTGGATCTCCGTTTAATAGTGAAGGAAATTCCAATGAGATTGTACAACAAAACCTAGCCAAACATTACAATCTCGATAAACCATATCATGTGCAATATTTACTTTACTTAAAATCGATTGTGACATTAGATTTTGGACCGTCGATTAAACAACCTAACCAGACTGTAAATGACTTGTTAGGACGAGGATTCCCAATATCCGCAGAGCTTGGAATTGTCACGATTATTGTTGCGGTGATTTCTGGGATAACCCTCGGAATACTAGCTGCACTCCGACATAATGGTGTTATTGATTATCTGGCCATGGGAATTGCAGTACTTGGGATATCGATACCAAACTTTATCATGGCTACCCTATTAATTGATCAACTAGCTGTTCAACGGGAGTGGTTCCCAGTTGCGACATGGAAAAGCCCAATGCACATGGTGCTTCCCGTATTAGCGCTTGCCACAGGGCCAATGGCCATTATTGCAAGACTAACAAGGTCCACCATGCTGGAAGTATTAACACAGGATTACATAAAAATGGCTCGTGCTAAAGGGTTAACACCATGGAAAATTATCGTGAAACATGCGCTTCGAAACGCACTCATGCCAGTTATTACTATCATGGGAACATTGGTCGCTGGAATTATGACGGGATCCTTCGTTATCGAGCAAATTTTTGCGATTCCAGGCATGGGAAAATACTTTGTTGAGAGTATTAACCACCGAGATTTCCCCGTTATCATGGGGACGACCGTATTTTATAGTGCATTCTTAATAGTCATGCTGTTCCTTGTGGATATTGCCTATGGAATATTAGATCCAAGAATCAAAGTAGCGAAGAAGGAAGGGGAGTAACATAACATGAAATCTAATCAAAATCCCCAACATATCACACGAGAAAATGTACCGGATGAATGGTTTACATGGCGGGAAAAAAACGTAAAAGAACTAGAGATGGTTTCCAGGCCTTCCTTGTCTTACTGGAAGGATGCTTGGCGACGCTTGCGAAAGAATTACCTTGCAATGGCAGGTTTAATATTTTTAATTCTATTAATAATCATGGCGATATTTGGCCCAATCGTGTCACCATATGACGCAAACAAACAGAGCTTATCGGAGCAATATCAACCGCCATCAGCGGAACATTGGTTTGGAACAGATGGCGCAGGTCGGGATGTTTTCACCCGCACATGGCATGGAGCTAGAATCTCCCTATTTGTTGGATTTATGGCAGCATTGATCGACGTGACCATCGGAATTATTTGGGGTGGAATCTCTGGATATAAAGGCGGACGCACCGATAATGTCATGATGCGAATTATTGAGATTTTATACGGTATCCCTTACCTATTAGTCGTTATCTTGTTACTAGTAGTGATGGGACCAAGTCTAACGACGATTATTATCGCCCTCACCGTCACGGGATGGGTTGGTATGGCCAGGATTGTGCGGGGGCAGGTCATGCAGATTAAAAACTATGAGTATGTCCTCGCATCGAAATCCTTTGGTACGAAAACACCGAGAATTATTCGGAAAGGGCTCCTTCCAAATACGATGGGTCCAATTATCGTTCAAATGACACTAACCGTTCCATCAGCAATTTTCGCGGAAGCATTTTTAAGTTTTATTGGACTTGGGATATCGTCGCCGAATGCCAGCTGGGGTGTGATGGCAAATGACTCACTCGGTGCAATACTTTCTGGTAACTGGTGGACGTTATTCTTCCCAGCGTTTTTCATATCCTTTACGATGTTTGCCTTTAACGTCTTAGGAGACGGATTACAAGATGCACTGGATCCGAAATTAAGGAAGTAGGTGGACTGATGGAAAAGATTCTAGAAGTAAAAGACTTACACGTTACCTTCACAACCTATGGAGGTACCGTACAGGCAGTAAGAGGCGTAGACTTCCATTTAAATAAGGGCGAAACACTAGCAATCGTTGGGGAATCCGGTTGTGGGAAAAGTGTCACATCCAATGCAATCATGCGACTCATACCGAGCCCACCAGGTAAAATCACTGCTGGAAAAATTCTATTTAAGGGCAAGGATTTAGCGAAAGAATCCGAGAAGAAAATGCGACAAGTGCGCGGTGTGGATATTTCAATGATATTCCAGGATCCGATGACAGCATTAAACCCAACACTAACCATTGGAACCCAGCTTATTGAAGGATTGAAACAGCATCGCAAAATTACAGATAGTGAAGCAAAAAAACGCGCACTGGAAATGATGGATCTCGTTGGTATTCCTAATCCAGCAGAGCGTATGAAGCAATATCCCCATCAATTTAGTGGTGGGATGCGTCAGCGTATTGTCATTGCAATTGCCTTAATTTGCGAGCCTGAGTTACTGATAGCGGATGAGCCTACTACCGCACTGGATGTAACGATTCAGGCACAAATACTAGAACTATTTGAAAAAATCCAAGATGTTACGGGAGTTTCGATTATCCTCATTACCCATGATCTAGGAGTTGTTGCGAAGATTGCAGACCGAATTGCGGTTATGTATGCGGGGAAGATTATTGAAACAGGAACGAAGCGGGAGATTTTCTATGAGCCGCAACACCCGTACACCAAAGGATTACTGAATTCTGTTCCACGATTGGATACAAAAGGAAGGCTAAAACCAATCGATGGTACACCACCAGATTTATTCTCACCTCCAGAGGGATGTCCATTTACTGCTAGATGTCCATTTGCGATGGAGGTGTGTAATAAAGTTTACCCGAAATCTAGTAATCTAAGCGATTCTCATTCCGTAGATTGCTGGTTACAAGATGAACGGGCAAAACAATTACTGGCCACAATGGTCACAAATTAAGGATAAGGGGGATAAGAATGAAGAAACTACTCTTTTTGCTGATAGCAGCACTGACAGTGTTTTTCTTAGCTGCATGTACTGCTAACAATGAAGCGGGCGAAGACCCAGAGGAAAAAGAAAACGTGGAGGAACCAGCTGATAATGGCGAAACAACAGATGAAGAATCTGGATCCGATGAAAAGGTACTACGATTAAATAATGGTACAGAACCAAGTTCATTAGACCCGTCTATTGGGTTTGATGCGGTATCTTGGGACCCATTAAATAACTTAATGGAAGGTTTAACTCGATTAGACGCAGACCATCGTGCTGCAGCTGGAGTAGCTGAGGACTGGGAAATCTCTGATGACGGTTTAACGTACACATTTACGTTACGTGAAGATGCAAAATGGTCCAATGGAGACCCAGTTGTTGCAGCGGACTTTGAGTTTGCTTGGAAATACATGTTGAACCCTGAAACAGCTTCTGCAGCAGCGTTTTTAGGTTATTTCATTGAAGGAGCAGAGGCATATAACAGTGGCGAAGGTTCCGTTGATGATGTGAAAGTAACTGCAGTGGATGAAAAAACGTTGGAAGTTGTCTTAGCAGCACCAACTGGATTCTTTTTAGATGTTTTAACAAATCCAGCATTCTTCCCAATCAATCATAAAGTAGCCGAGGCTGACCCGAATTGGCATACCGAAGCAGAAACATTTGTTGGGAACGGTCCTTTTGCATTAGAGTCTTGGAAGCATGATGAAGAAATGGTATTCGTGAAAAACGAACATTATTGGGATGCAAGTGCTGTGAAATTGGATAAAGTCCATTTCGCAATGGTAAATGACTCCAATACCCAATATCAAATGTTTGAAGCAGGAGACCTGGATACAGCAAGTATTCCACCAGAATTATCCGATCAGTTAATTGATGGAGATAATGTATTCATCGGACCATACGGTGGTTTGGAATTCTTCCGTTTTAATCTTGAAATGGAACCATTCCAAAATAAGAAAATCCGTCAAGCATTTGCATTTGCCGTTAACCGAGATGATATTGCACAATATGTTGTGAAAAATGGGGTAGAACCAGCATACGGATTCATTAACCCTGGGTATACAAGTCCATCTGGTCAAGATTTCCGTGAAGTGAATGGTGATCTAGTAACCTTCGATCCAGATAAAGCAAAACAGTTACTGGAAGAAGGTATGGCAGAAGAAGGCTATGATGAATTACCAGCGATCACGTTAAGCTACAATACAAGTGATACGAACAAAGCAGTAGCAGAAGCATTACACGGTATGTTCCAAGAGCATTTAGGTGTGGAAGTAACACTGGAAAACCAAGAATGGAACGTATTCTCTGAAGCACAAAAAGCATTAGAGCTTCAATTCTCTCGTAGTTCATTCATCAATGACTACAATGACCCAGTTAACTTCCTAGAAAGCTTTATCACGGATTCCTACATGAACCGTACTGGCTTCTCTAGTGAGGAATATAATGAGTTAATTGCAACTGGTAAATCAGCTACAGATGAAGAAGAACGTTGGAATGCATTATTCGAAGCGGAGAAATTATTAGCCGAAGAAATGCCAGCATTCCCAATCCGTTACTACAATACTGTAGTACTTGAAGCAGAAGGTGTAGAAGGAATCCTACGCCACCCAGTAGGATACTTTGATTTGAAGTATGCGGATAAGAAGTAAGAGGAGTAACTGTTCTTCATCTTTTGTATGAGGAAGTTTTTAATTGATTGCACTGAGCGGCCCGAATACACGGAGACTCCTGCGGGAGGAAAGGCATCGGTGAGACACCGAGTATGCACCTGCGTCTGCAAGTATCTCTACGTAGCATGCTTCCTCGGTGCAAGGCTGCAAAGAAGCATACTCAAGTAGTAGCCTGGCTCACCAGCCGCCCGCGGAAAGCGGAGTGTATTCGGGCCGCGGACCAGGCTAGAAATGATTACAAAGGAATGGCTCATCTACTAGATGAGCTACTCCTTTTCATTCATTTATAAACTTACATTCAGAAAGAAGGTACACAAATGCTACTACCAAAAGCGCTACAAAAAGGAGATACCATAGGTGTGATTGCCCCTGCAAGTCCTCCTGATAAAAAACGCCTCGAACAAGCGATACCCTTTTTCAACAATCTTGGCCTCCGTGTGAAACTGGGGAAATATGTAGACGAAGTTCATGGTTATTTAGCTGGAACAGATGAACAACGTCTGGAAGATTTTCACAATATGGTAGCAGATGATAGTATCAAAGCAATTATTTTTGCACGTGGTGGCTATGGTACAGGTCGAATTGCCTCTTCTATTAATTATCGATTAATCGCCAATCATCCCAAAATCATTTGGGGTTATAGTGATATAACGTATTTACATACGGCCATTCAGCAAAAGACAGGGCTAGTTACCTTCCATGGTCCAATGTTAGCTTCCGATGTCGCAGATCCTAACTTTGATGAAATTTCTGCCTCATCATTTGAACAGCTTTTTGAGCCGGTAACGCTCCAATATAATGAAAACATCGCACCATTAGAAATACTAGTAGATGGAATTGGCGCAGGTCCTTTGGTAGGAGGAAATCTTGCTTTAATCACTAGTACGCTTGGTACACCATACGAGATTGAAACCGATGGAAAAATCCTACTTATAGAAGATATTTATGAACAACCATATCGGATCGATGCCATGCTGAACCAACTAAAACTAGCTGGGAAACTTGATAACCTTCACGGCATGGTAGTTGGTGACTTTGCGGAAGCAGAGCCGAAAGAAAAGCCATCTTTAACTTTAGAGGAAGTGTTAGATCATTATTTAGGTGATTTAGAATGCCCAGTGATCAAAGGATTTAAAATTGGTCATTGCTTTCCACATTTCGCCGTACCATTAGGTGCAGGTGCAATTCTAAACACGAGGGATAAAACATTGACGATTGATCCGGGGGTAGAACGCTAATGAACATTCAACAAATTGAAACATTCAAGGCAGCCATACCGTTAAAAAAGGCGTTTAAAACGGCATTACGAACGGTGACCGTTGCGGAAACTATCGTCGTCAAAGTAACTTGTGATAATGGAGTAGTTGGCTGGGGAGAGGCTCCACCGACACATGTTATTACGGGAGACACGTTAGCTAGTATCTCCTTTACGGTCAATGATGTAATTAAACCAGCGCTAGTAGGAATGGATTGTCTTGACAGAGAGCTTCTTTTTGAAAAGATAAATCGTATAGTGGTTGGAAACACGAGTGCCAAGGCAGCAGTCGATATGGCTATTTATGACTGTGTTGCCCAGCATGCACGCATGCCTCTTCATCAATTTTTAGGTGGATATCAAGACAGGATTGAAACGGATTATACCGTTAGCGTCAATAGTCCCACTGAAATGGCAGAGGATGCAGAAGGCTATGTGAAGGACGGCTTTTCCGTTCTAAAAGTGAAAGTAGGAAAAGACCGAATAGAAACTGATATTGAAAGAATTCAGGCCATTCGGGATAGAGTGGGTCCTGATGTAACTATACGACTAGATGCAAACCAAGGCTGGAATCCGAAAGAGGCGGTTCGCTCCATTCAAAAGATGGAAGACCTTGGATTGAATATTGAATTTATCGAACAACCAGTAAAAGCCTACGACCTGAAAGGATTAAAACACGTGAAGGACCATACCCATATTCCGATTATGGCAGATGAAAGTGTTTTTTCCGCACGGGATGCTAGAGCGGTTTTAGAAATGGATGCAGCTGATCTAATAAATATTAAACTGATGAAGGTTGGTGGCATTCACGAAGGACTCAAGATTGCGAAACTAGCAAGTGTATACGGTGTCGATTGCATGGTTGGTAGTATGATTGAATCCAAGATTGGTATAACTGCAGCAGCACACCTTGCCGCAAGCCAACCAAATATAAAATTCTTTGATTTTGATGCACCTTTGATGCTTGCAGGAGATTTAATCCGGGGTGGCATTACGTATACAGAAAGTAATATTACCTTAGGAAATAGGCCAGGCCTAGGAATTAGTGGTCTAAATGAAGAGTATCTCGTATAGAGAACACAGCTAGAAAGGAGCGGTACAATGTTTAAACAAACTTTTCAACTTCCAGATGTATTCCACGTAGCGGCTGTTCAGGTCGTAACCGTCTGGACAAATCCAGAGTCTGCTAGAGAAATAGATGAACATGCTATTAGCGATCCGACGAAAATCGAACAGTGGATTGACCAATTAACCTATGAGGAAAAGGTTGCCTTATGCAATGAAAATCGGGTACAGACACAGCTTTTATATGGAGAAGTAGCAATTATTACTGAAGTGAAGGGTGACTGGGTAAAGATTACCATTCCTAGCCAACCTTCGAAAAAGGATAACAACGGATATCCAGGCTGGGTTCCACTGAATCAATTAAAACAAGTTACCAAGGATGAATGGCTTCGAGCTGAGACAGCTGCTGTTACCTCAAAACAGGCATGGCTGGAAAATGAGTCAGGCGAACCAATAATAAATGTTAGTTATATGACTTGCCTTCCTGAAATTAAGAAAGAGGCAGACCGGGTAGAGGTGCTTACCCCACAAGGAGCTGCTTATTTACCAACAGAAGTAGTAGATGTTTTCCCTACAGTAGAAGGTGGAAAACTAGGAAATGGTGCGAATATTATTGAAGCCGCTGAAAAGTATGTGGGACTTGATTATCTCTGGGGCGGAATGAGTGCGTTTGGCTATGACTGTTCTGGTTTTGCCTATAATATGCACAAAGCCAATGGCTACCAGATTAGTAGAGATGCATCCGACCAGGCAGCCTTTGGAAAGGAAGTTCCATATGATGAATTATTGCCAGGGGACTTACTCTTTTTCGCTTATGAAGAAGGAAAGGGAAGTATCCATCATGTTGGATTTTATTACGGCGACGGCAAAATGATTCACTCCCCTATGACGGGAAGAGGCATTGAGATTACGGAATTAAAAGATACCAAATACGAAAAAGAGTTATGTATTGCGAGACGATACTGGGAACCGGGGGATGTATAAGAAATGGCGGAAGAAAGAATCTTAGAAGTTAAAAACTTGAAAAAGCATTTCAACCTTGGAAAGAATAAGGTGCTCAAGGCGGTAAATGACGTTACATTTCACGTGAATAAAGGGGAAACATTTGGACTCGTAGGTGAGTCTGGCTGTGGGAAGTCGACGATTGGGCGTACGATTATTGGCCTGTATAACCGAACAGAAGGGGACGTCGTTTTTGATGGGGAAAATGTTCATGAGCTCAGCGAAAAAGAGATGTTCAAGCTACGCCAAAAGATGCAAATGATTTTCCAAGATCCCTATGCATCGTTAAACCCACGCTCCACAGTACGTGAGGTCATTGCCGAACCGATGGAAGTACATAAGCTATATAAAAGTAAAAAGGAACAAACGGAACGCGTTTATCAGTTACTGGAAGAGGTTGGTTTGAATCGAGACCATGCAGACCGTTATCCACACGAGTTTAGTGGTGGACAGCGCCAACGGATTGGAATCGCCCGTGCACTAGCACTAAATCCGGATTTCATCATTGCAGATGAACCAATTTCCGCACTCGATGTATCCGTTCAAGCACAAGTGGTCAATCTATTAAAAGAGCTGCAAGAGGAAAAAGGATTAACATTTTTATTCATTGCGCATGATTTATCGATGGTTAAACAGATATCAGACCGCATTGGGGTTATGTATTTAGGGAATATGGTAGAGCTAACTGTCAGCGATAGTCTCTATGAGAATCCACTCCATCCATATACTCAGGCATTACTTTCCGCCATCCCAATTCCTGATCCAGATATCGAGGAAACGCGCGAACGGATTATTTTACAAGGAGAATTACCAAGTCCAATTAATCCGCCAAGTGGCTGTGTATTCCGTACACGCTGTCCATTTGCAATGGAAATCTGTGGCCAAGAAAAACCAGAATGGCAAGAGGTGGAGGAAAATCACTTTGTTGCATGTCATTTGTATAATGAGCAGGTGAAAAAGGACAGGGTTAAAGAACCTGTAGTGAATATACGGTAGAAAAAATGAAGGGATTGTCTTACTATTATGTATAGACACCCCTTTAGTTTTGTCTGAAATTAACTAAGAAGGAAGTGAATGAAATGAAATGGGAAGAAGTACGTAGGCTATTTCCAAACCAATACTTAAAACTTAGAATACTGGATTCTTATCAAGAGGATGGAAGAAGAATTGTAACTGAAGTAGCTTTAATAAATACTATCAGTGATCCAAAAATAGCTACAAGGGAGTTACTTCAGGCAAATGGGAACGTTATTGTATACCATACAGGTAACGAGGAGATTTATATTGATGTTAGGGAACCTATTGGTTTTAGGGGGATTAGGTTATGAAATTAGAGTTCGTAAATAACTTACTTGAGACTAAAATGGGGATTTACTATAAAGGAAAAACAAAAGTAATTGATAAGCTTGTGATTGATACCCTCATATCCTCAGATATAGTTGATGATATTGGGATATATTTAGAAAATGGAGACTCATTGGTTAGTTCATTTGGAATAGGAGGAGAGGAGTACTCTTTTCGGAAACAAGTTGATTTCATAAAACTCGGTTCATATTACACAAGAAATCCTAAGCTTGATTTTGGAAATTTAAGTAAATGGGGTATTAATGGCCTTATTGGTCTAGATATCCTTATGGCTGGTAAGTTTATTATAGATTTGAGGAAATTAGAAATAACACAATAGTTGACCACTCCCATGTAAGAAAAACCACTTAATAACACTTCGCAGTCTTCACCAGAGAAATAATCTTCAAATAGAACTTGTCCTATCAAAAATCCTTTCAATAGATTTCAAAATTCTAGTTCTATTATTTTTACTAACTGTATAAGTTTAATAGTAGGAATGCTAGATATGAAAAAGTGTGTAAGGAGGGTGCCCCATGAAGAACAATAAAAATTCCATCAAACAAATACAAAAACTAAAAAAGAAAAAAGCTCAATCGAAGCATCAAATCTTACAAAAACGTTTTTCGACAAGCAATACACAAAAGCCAATTCCACTGACTAAAGGGCGCTTCAAATGGAAATTCCCAGCTGTATTTTTGCTCAGTATCGTATTTATCATTCTAGCTGTTCCGACATTAATTGTTGTCCCTTTTATCTCAAACAGTGAGGTATTGTCCCAATCTATTGATCGGGTAGCAGAACCAGAATATGAAGAGACATTGGCAGAAGACTCTGCTGTTGAAGTCGCAGTAATGCGTTCTCAAACGTCTCAAATCGAGAATGTTCCGCTGGAAACGTATGTAGCGGGGGTTGTTGCATCCGAGATGCCAATTGAATTTGAAACCGAAGCATTAAAAGCACAGAGCTTAGCAGCAAGAACCTACATCGTGAACAAAATGTTGTACCAAACGGAAGAGGTGTCCTCAGACGTCACCGACACCATTCAAGATCAAGTATACAAAAACGATGCCGAGCTTCGATTGAAGTGGGGCAAAAACTACCATAAACATATGCAGAAAATAACCGAAGCGGTACTCGCTACGAAGGGTCAAATTATTACGTACAATGACAAACCGATTGATCCACAGTTTTTCTCAACGAGTAATGGCTATACAGAGAACTCAGAGGATTACTATATTAATGAAATTCCATATTTGCGTAGTGTGCCAAGTCCATGGGATGAAGCTTCCCCATATTATTTAGACCAGGAAACATTTACATTCGAACAAGTAGAAACCGCACTTGGTATCGACTTACCGGCAAATCAACAACTAGCGATTGAAGTGACTAGAACCGAAAGCAACCGGGTAAATGAATTACATGTTGCTGGAAAGGCATTGTCAGGCCGTGAAGTAAGAGAAAAGCTAAAATTACGTTCCAGTGACTTTTCCATCAAACAAAAAGGTAATCACCTGATCTTCACTACGAAAGGAAACGGACACGGCGTAGGCATGAGCCAATACGGCGCCAATGGCATGGCCCAAGAAGGCAAAACTTACGAAGAGATTGTCACTTACTATTACAAGGATGTTGAAATTAGTTATTTAGATGAAGCAGTACCAGCGTTGGTTATGCAGTAGACAGTAGCACCTCCTAGATTTTGTCTAGTGGGTGCTTTTTGATTTCATCTTATAGTTGATGATGCATGAAAAATGGTTGATAGTCCCTCGAAAACGGTTGAAGTTTTTCCAGAATGGTTGATAAGCATCCGAAAACGGTTGAAGTTTCTCCAGAACAGTTGATATTCTCCGAAAACGGTTGAAGTTTCTCCAGAACGGTTGATATTCTCCGAAAACGGTTGAAGTTTCTCAGAACGCTAGATAGTCCCTGAAAACGGTTGAAGTTTCTCCAGAAAGGTTGATATTCCCTCGAAAACGGTTGAAGTTTCTCCAGAACGGTTGATATTCCCCGAAAAACGGTAGAAGTTACGCCAAAACGGTTGATAGTCCTACAATAACGGTTGATAATGACCCGAAAACAGTTGATAGCCATCCCAGTACTGTTGATACCCCGCAACACGCAAAGCCCCACCAACCTGCAAATCCATCCAATCTATCTACTATTCCTATCTATTAAATCCGCTAAAACCATCAAATTTCCCGCTAGAAAAACTTAATATCCCCAAAAACAAATGAAAAATGCATAAAAACAGAAAAAAAGTTTTATAAAATGTATAGATTTTTCGTTTTCTGTTCAGAATGGTTGGTGAGGTGATGAATAAATGAAAGAGGAAAACAAAGCGCCTAAAAAAGGTGCCAACTCAATTTTTCGTAAAAAATGGTTTTTCCCTGCAGTATACTTAACGATTGCTGCACTTTTATTGGCGGTAGTAGTTTGGTATCAAAATTTGGATAATCAATTACCAAGTGCTGGGGATGACCAGGAGCTAAGTGACAATTATACACCAAGTCCACATGATCAGGATGCAGAACCGGTAATGGATTCTTCGGAAGTCATTAAGATGCCAGTAGCTGATCAGGAACAAGCAGAAATCGTAACTAAATTCTTTGATTACGACGCTTCAGCAGAAGACCAAGAAAGTGCACTGATTCTTTCTAACAACCGATACTACCAAAGCACAGGTGTTGATATCGTTTATCCAAACGGTGAAGCATTTGATGTTTTAGCATCATTAAGTGGTACGGTAACAGAAGTAAAAGAGGATCCATTACTAGGAAATGTGGTAATTCTATCACATGAAAATGGCGTATCAACGTATTATGCTAGTCTTGGAGAAATTAGTGTACAAGCTGGGGATGAAGTGAAACAAGGCGATGTCATTGCAACAGCTGGAGAGAATATCTTCGGTAAAAACAATGGTACCCACCTACACTTCGAAATCAGAAAAGATGAAGAAGTATTTAACCCAGAAGAGTTCTTCAATCAACCTGTTAGTAAGTTAGAAAGTGTTGAATCTGAAGATGTTTCAGAGGAGCAAGACACTTCTAGTATTACATCCGAAGAAGTAAATTCTGAAAATGCAGATGAAGAAACAAATGATGAAGATTCTACCGAGGAAACTACTGAAGAAACCGATGAAACAACGGAAGATTCTTCAGAGGACTCCGAGGAGACTTCAACTGATTCCGAAGAATAATTGTTAAGAGAAATCCTAGAAAATATGCTAGGGTTTCTCTTTTTTTTCATTCCCCCGATATCACCCCACAAAGACTCGCCAAAAACCCTGATATTTCGCCCTTATTTGTAAGAAATATGTCGAACGATTATCCCTATTTTTTGAAAAAATTATGTTACTATTATAATAGTTAAAAACTAGTAGAATTTAATATATTACAATCTCGTAAAAAGTTATCCGTTGTGGAGAATCGATATAGTACGTTGAAGCTGAAAGGACTGGTTAACAAAAAATGAGCTACGGAAGTACACACCTAATGCCGGAATACATGACCTCAGTATCAGAAAGTGCGGAATTAACACTAGGACAAGTTATTTTATTATTATCCCAAGAGCATGACGAGAAAGCTGTAATCGAGCTAACTCGTAAATATTGTTTGCAATCTTCCTCTACCATTATTCAGAAACAAGGTATGGAGTTTTTATATATAAATGGTTTTTACGAAGATTTAAATCTATTAATCGTGAAAAACCAACTATCGAATAATATATCTAATAAGTTATGGGCAGAGGTCTATCAAATAATATTAGATCTCCGTTCTAGAAAATATACGATGGGCGAACTGCGACAACACCTTCGAGGAATAAAGCATTCTGATCCCGAACTACAATGCTTAATCGAATTAGCCATTGTAGATACTTATTTTTATCAAATGGATTTCGGGAAAATCGGAAACTTCCTGGATAAGCAAGCCGATTTATTTGATGCCATTCAAGATACGTATTTACTTTCCAGCTTCAACTTAAGAATTTATCAAAAACTATTTATTTACTATTGGAAAAGAAACGAGTTAATCATGGCTAGAAAGTATGCTTTTCGCGCATTAAATCAAACCAACAGTCCATCGACAAAAGCAAGCTTACATATCCACCTAGGTTTAACCTATACGTTCGATACATATTATCAAGGCATGTATCACCTAAAAGAAGGATTAAAAATCGCTAAGCAATACGATTTAAAAAGATATATTCGTAGTATTGAAAACAGTAATGTTCCATTCTTAGCTGCTCATTTTGGCAGAACTGAAGGAATAGAAACAGAAGATATTAGTGAACTAGCACATCTCGAAATTGCCAAAGGAAATAATGAAAAGGCAATCGAGTTATTAGAAGATATTTATACGGATAGTCCTTTTAAAATGTATTACATGGGGCTAGCCAAGCAGGATAAGAACTTATTATCCGAATCCTGCAAAATGTTTGTGGAAAGAAGTGACTATTTCTTTAGTAGATTACCAATTACAGCCATAAAGAATCTTCAAGCATAATTCACTCGTTATGATAGGATTCAAGTTTAAAAATGCTCTTATGTCAATAAGGAGAGGAGGAATAATATGAAGAAGTTCAAAACTTTTGCTTTCTCAATGTTTTTAGGTTTTGTAGTACTCTTCACCATCATTCAACCTGCAAGCATGTTTTTAGCTGATCCTGAGTACGGTGATTTAGATGATATAAATTAATATGGTCTTACCAACTGAATAAACTTGAATCCTTTCATATAAAACCAAAAGGCCTATGCATATACTGTATAGAACTTTTGGTTATTTTTTTGCCTGTTAAAGGTCATGTGAAGAAAAATTCAAAATAAAATAAAAAAAAACATCTTGTCCCTCAAGTGATTCCATCGAATTTTAATCATAATCTAGCCACTCCGGTAATAAAATGTTACAAACCAAGCATTCAGTAAGTCTGAGGTGAGAGCTTATGTGGCTCTTCATGAACGCATCGATTTTGCTTGATTACATATTCCTTAAAAACCAACATCCATAGCATATGATTACTAACGCACTTTACCAACGCCGTTTTTTATATACCCTTTTTGTAAAAAAAATCCTAATATGTAACTCAACTCCAAAAATATCCTAACTAAACAAGCCACTGAAAATCCACTTTTGCTGTTAGTAGAGGTGGCACTCGAAAATATGAAACTTTCATTTTTCGAATCACCTAGTCTCGTCTGACACCTCAGAAATATTCAACATAGGGAGGCGAACGGTGTGCACGATTACATCAAAGAAAGAACTATCAGGATTGGTGAACATATTGTCGAAACGAGGAAAACCGTCCGAGTGATAGCAAAAGAATTTGGTGTTTCCAAAAGCACAGTCCATAAAGATTTAACCGAACGATTACCAGAGATTAATCCCGAATTAGCTCTAAAGGTAAAAGAAATTCTAGAGTACCACAAATCCATCCGACACCTGCGCGGTGGAGAAGCAACCCGTAAAAAGTATAAAACCTCCGACGAAGTGAACGCAACAACAGTAAGGTAAGTGCCAGCAATATCATTATCCTCTTAAGGAGGTGAGTGGTAGAGAAGTACTTAGTTTGGTGACGGTTAACAGTTCAAAATCTCTACACGGGAGGTATGGAGGTAAAAACGCACCTGGTATTGGGGGTGCGTTTTTTTGTGGTGTTGGGATGGTGTGCATCGGGCGGGCGGACTAGCAACTGTTTTTGAAGTGGGATGTGAGCCCAAAGCAGTAGACATATGTCCGGCGCGTGACCCATCAACCGTTTTCAGTGGGGTATCAACCAAAAACAGTATGCTATCAACCGTTATTAATGATTATCAACCGAAAAACAAAAATATCAACCGTTTTTATAAAACATCAACCGAATTTTGCAATATATCAACCAATCTGTAAAAATATCAACCGAAATCATCCAAATATCAACCAAACTCTCCACACCTCAACTGATGCAACTAAAAAAGGCTACTAAAAACAGATTTACTCTTACTTGGCAACGTATAATCCTGAGGATACTCATCCAGCCGCGGAGCAAAATATTTACGTGCACTATTGTTACCGGTATATCTTAAGTTCATTGAATTCAATAAGCGATAAACAACTCGAGGGGATTCCACTAGTAGCAATTCTCTGCACGCTTTGTTAGTAATCATGGGGTTAATCAGGAGGAAGTAATCCAGTATTTTTTGAACGTGTGCTGTTTCACTAAACTTATCACAATTCGAGCAATACCATTTTCGTTTTTTATATATTAATGGAGAATAAGAACAATCGTTACATTCTATACCCTTTATGAGATGGTCGTTAGTGATTCCGAATTGTTTGATTAAGTCTGGTTTATGAGGTGTGTGATTTTTTAACAATGCATTATTTAATTTGTTCATACTTCCATGATCCAAATAGGGTCTCGTGTAATTTGCATAATGCTGTTCCAAGATGGCCGGTAAATGATCGAGATGTATAAATTTATGATGAAATTCCTCCGACTCACCTTTATAAGTGAGAATAGTAGCTGGGTTACTGAGGATTGCAATTGTTTCAATAGGGAGGTTAGGGAAGTGGCGTTTTTGAAGCCAGGAAGTTAGCTGCATCTTTTGATTGTTTGCTTGTAGAATTGGACTTCTGAAAGCCTTTCTTTTGTCATCTGAATTTTGTGTTGTTTGATGGGTATTGGAATCATACTCAATTTCACTTTTCCAATGTTTAATTTCTAAGATTAGGATAAAAGTTTTCGCTACAATAAGGGTATCAATTTGGAAGAAGTAAGGACCGTTTTTCAATCGGATTCCTTGATAAATGTAGGCATCCTTGTGAGGGAAAATGGATACGGTGTAATCGGAGTATTTTTCACCTTGAAAACCTGCCTGGTGATTGTAATACTCGTTCAATAAAATTTGGTTTTTTCTATATTGCGGTTTTAATTGCCGAAACAAAGCCTCGTAACAAAGTATAATGTACGGCTTTGTCCGAAATAGTTGTACTTTACTACTCAAACAAATCACTCCTTTAAATTGGTTCACCATAATATTCTACAAAAATAGATAAAATCCTCTTTTTATTTGTGGAAACTTTAGTATTGATGTCAGGTTACTGCCTCATTTTGAACGGGTATCAACCGAATTGGCAGGTGCATCAACCAAAAGGAGTAGCATATCAACCGAATTCATGCGAACATCAACCAAGATAATCGTCATATCAACCGTATTCCAAAAACATCAACCGTTCCACGAGAACATCAACCAAAAGCCACTCAACATCAACCGTTCCTCGAGAACCAATACCCACCCAACATCAACCGTTCTACCTACAACACAAGCAATCAAAACGAAGCCAACCTAACCCTATACCCCATCCCCCCAACCCCTAAACAAATTTATCCTCCTTTTTTCCTAAATTGCAGTTTTTTGTAGAATGTTGTGGTATTATATTGTATAAGGAGCATTGTGTTTATTAAACAGGTGCGGAACGTTTTATTCGAGGAGGATTATGATGTTTTCTAGGGATATTGGGATTGACCTTGGGACTGCTAATGTGTTGATTCATGTTAAAGGTAAAGGGATTGTACTTAATGAACCATCTGTAGTAGCAATGGATCGCAACACTGGCAGAGTGCTTGAGGTTGGAGAAGCTGCACGTCGTATGGTTGGACGAACACCAGGAAATATTGAAGCAATTCGCCCTTTGAAAGATGGCGTTATTGCTGACTTTGATGTGACAGAAGCGATGTTAAGACATTTTATAAATAAAATTAATGTGAAAGGATTTCTTTCGAAGCCTAGAATGCTGATTTGCTGCCCGACAAATATTACAAAGGTGGAGCAAAAGGCAATCAAGGAAGCGGCGGAGAAATCTGGCGGTAAAAAAGTATACTTAGAAGAAGAGCCAAAGGTAGCAGCAGTTGGTGCTGGCATGGAAATTTATCAGCCTAGTGGAAACATGGTTGTAGATATCGGTGGAGGGACTACGGATGTAGCTGTTCTTTCCATGGGGGATATCGTTACAAGTGAATCCATCAAAATGGCCGGGGATAAATTTGATGTGGAAATTCTTCAGTACATAAAGCGTAAGTATAAGCTTCTAATTGGAGAGCGCACAGCGGAAGATATTAAAATTAATATCGCAACTGTATTTCAAGGTGCACGTAATGAAGAGATGGATATTCGTGGCCGTGATATGGTTTCTGGACTACCACGTACGATTACGGTTTACTCCGAGGAAATTGAAGAGGCACTTCGTGAGTCAGTGTATATGATTGTTCAAGGTGCCAAGACTGTTCTGGAACGTACACCACCTGAACTATCAGCAGATATTATCGACCGCGGGGTTATTCTAACTGGCGGTGGCGCACTAATCCATGGTATTGACCAATTACTAGCAGAAGAATTAAAAGTACCTGTATTCCTTGCTGAAGAGCCAATGCATTGTGTGGCAAAAGGAACAGGAATTATGCTTGAGAATATTGATAAAATAGAACGCAGAAGAATCGTCTAATAAATAAGCAAAGGGGAGGCGTATTGTAATGCTAAGAGGTTTTTATACGGCAGCTAGTGGAATGCTGGCGATGCAACGTCAACAGGAATCACTTTCAAATAATATTGCGAATGCGAACACACCAGGATACAAAGCAGATCAAGCGACATTACGTGCGTTTCCTGAAATGCTCATGTATCAAATGGGAGCGAACACTATCCCAACGAAACAACCGAAAAACTTACCGGTTCAAAATCCAATTGGTTCAATAAATACTGGTGTTTATGTTCAAGAATATGTACCGAATTTTGTGCAAGGTTCCCTTAAAGATACTGGTGTATCCACAGACCTTGCTCTAATTGATGGGGCTTTCCCGGATGAAACCGGAAGCATCTTTTTCACGGTGCAAAATGAAAACGGGGAACCACGTTATACAAGAAACGGTAATTTCACAGTCGATGGACAGGGCTTCCTTGTCACGACTCAGGGCTACTATGTCTTAGACCAAGCTGGTAATCCGATCCAAACAAACGGAATGGAATTCAACGTGAATCCAGACGGTTTACTTCAAGTGGGCGGACAAGCAATCCCACTAGGAATAGCTTACACGGCAGATGCGAATCAATTAGAAAAAGAAGGTAATGGATTGCTTAGCGGGGAAGGGGGAGCTATTCCAGCAGGTGTGACGTTTACCGTACAACAAGGATTTTTAGAACAGTCCAATGTGGATGCAGCGCAAACAATGACCCAAATGATGGAGTCCTATCGTAGCTTTGAAATGAACCAACGAGTTTTAAAAGCTTATGATGAAAGCATGGGTAAAGCAGTGTCTGAAATTGGGCGTATTGGATAATGGAAAGTAGTTATTTAAAGAGGAGGAACCGCCATGTCTAGATCCATGATTCAAGCATCAGTTACGATGAATCAACTCCAACAAAAGATGGATTTGATTGGTAATAATCTAGCGAACAGCCAAACAACTGGATATAAAGCAAGACAAGCGGATTTTGCTTCATTACTATTCCAGCAAATCAATAATATGGATGATCCAGCTAATGCAGAAGGCAGACTTACTCCGGATGGGGTACGTGTAGGTTCAGGTGCAAAGCTTGTCTCTATCAATATTGACTTATCCCAGGGTGCGTTACAAGAAACAGGCCGTGCGCTTGATATTGCATTTTTACAGCCGAATCATTTATTCCAAGTTTCGGTAACCGAAAATAATGTGACCGAAACACGTTACACAAGAGATGGATCCTTTTATTTAAGTCCACTAGAAAACAATCAAGTGATGCTAACAACAAAAGATGGTGATCCTGTTTTAGGTGCGAGCGGCCAAATTATTTTTGAAGATGGCTTTACCGATTTGCAAGTTGCAGATAATGGGCAAATTACTGTAAGACGTGGTAATGACACAGAGGTTGTTGGTCAATTAGCAGTCGTTGAAGCAGTTCGCCCAAGATTTTTAGAAGCAACAGGCAATAATAATTTCCGTCTACCAGATGTTGCAGGGTACAACCAAGCCGAGATTATTCAAGGCGTCACAGCGTCATTAAAAAGTGGATCACTAGAAACATCGAATGTAAATATGGGGAAAGAATTAACCGACTTAATCAATGCACAACGGTCTTACCAATTTAATGCACGTACCATTTCCATGGGTGACCAGATGTTGGGATTAATTAACCAATTACGTTCTTAAATTTTAAAAAAACTCACATTCGCATTTGCGAATGTGTTAATTTTTCTTATTAGGTAAAAAGATATATTCTTTCCGATCTGCCTAAAAGATGATTGACGATTGTCTAACTTTTATCTTATAGTAGAAGAAGAATGAAATGTATGGAAACAGGTGAACCAAGTTATGAGCCCAACAAACCAATTTGAAAAAACAAAGGAAGAGACTCGTACGAGAAGATTGCGTGTAGAAGCATCGACAGAAGACAAACGTCCTGATAAACGTTCTTCTGAAAGCGAAGCGAAGCCATCGGTGCGTAAAGAAGATACGTCTTCCAGTAAAGAACTTTCACCAGAAAAAGAGCAACGTAGAAGAAGATCTGCTAGTGCGGAAATGGAAATGACCGAAACGCTCAAGCAAACGAGAAAACTACAAAAGAAACAGCAAAAAATAGAAAAACGTAAGAATAAAAAGCCAAGATTACGTATTTTCCCAATTTGGCTGCGTCTAGTTATTGTTTCGGGATTATGTGTCCTTGCATTAGGTTACGGATTAATGTTTGGTTATGGTGGGCTTGGTGAAGGTGAACCAAGTGATGCATTGGAATGGGAAACGTGGCAGCATATTATTGATATTATCTTTAAAGCAGAATAGTTAATCAACCTGTACATTAGAAGAGTGCAGGTTTTTTTATGGAAAAAATATTAAGAAAATATAACAGATTAATGACGTAGCAGGATTTCGCGAATATAGCGTAGAAATAATGGAGAAAGGATGTTGAAATGAGGTATGTACATGTTCTTTCTCCAAATGTCAGGCTTTCCTGGTTCAGGTAAATCAACGTTAGCACGCGAAATTGCCGCTCAGACAGTTGTTGTGCTCGTTGATCATGATGTCGTTAAATCGGCTTTGCTTGAAGAAATGCCGGAAATCAACCCCCAGCAAGCTGGAAAGGTAGCTTACAATATCGATTGGTCTCTAGTTGATGCTAATCTAGCCTTAGGGAATAGCACCATTCTAGATAGCCCTTGCTTGTATCCAGTTATGATTGAAAAGGGAGAGGCACTAGCGGACAAATATGGCGCTAAATATAAATATATCGAATGCTATTTAGATGATTATGATCAAATTAATCAACGATTAAAAAGCAGAGAAACTATGCAGAGTCAAATCAGCAAAGTCAGTTCGGAAGTTGTCTTTCGAAGTACACTGGAAAATAGTAAACGACCACTCAATCACCCTTTCTTGATTGTAGATACCAGTAAACCTTTAAAGAATTATTTGCAAAAGGCAATGGATTATATAAATAGTTAATCTCTGTTATAATAAGAAAAAAGATACATATAAAGGAGCGCTAATCTTGGATATTAATGAAATCAAAAATACAATCCCACACCGTTATCCATTTTTATTAGTGGACAAGGTATTAGAAGTAGAAGAAGGGCAACGTGTTGTTGCTTTAAAAAACGTGTCAGTAAATGAGCCATTTTTCCAAGGCCATTTCCCAGATTACCCTGTAATGCCAGGAGTTCTCATCGTAGAAGCTCTTGCTCAAACAGGGGCAATTGCTATGTTAGGAAAAGAAGAAAATCGTGGAAAAATTGGATTCCTAGCTGGTATTGATAAATGTCGTTTTAAGCGCCAAGTCAAACCTGGTGATCAACTGAAACTAGAAGTAGAAATCATCCGTGTCAAAGGCCCTATTGGAAAAGGAAAAGGGACAGCGACAGTAGATGGCGAACTTGCTTGTGAAGCGGAAATTACATTTGCGATTAAATAATTAGGGAATGCTACCATTTCAATGGTGGCATTTTTTATTTGTTTTTCCCGCTGCAGCAATTACAATACATTAATTTTCCGTAAAATAACCGTATCAGTTTTGATGAAACGGGGTAAGCTAATGCCGAAAGTTATTACTACAAGGAGGAAATGTCATGAACAAAAAATGGCTAATCAAATTAGGGGCACCTGTTTTGGCATTATCACTTATGGCTGCATGTGGTGACGATGATACGGAAGACCCTATCGAAGATCCTGCCGGAGATGAAGCTCCGTTAAATCAAGAAGATGACAATGGTCAAAATAATGACCTTGAGAATGGCGGAACGGATGATGGCATGGATGGCGGTCTAGACAACGGTACAGAGGGTACGGACGGCAATGACGGCCTGGATACTGACAATGGCGAAGATGGCCTACTAGATGACGAAAATGGCGAGAATAACGGTCTAGGCGAAGACGGCGAAAATAACGGTGCTGGCCCAACTGAAGGAACCGAAAACGGTGAAGAAGACGATATGAATCAATAATTATGTACATGAAAGATCCCCAAGCAAGACGCTAGGGGATTTTTTTCATGAACGAAAAGCTCTTTATAGCTTAATATCCACGCTTTTGCCAAGAGTTGGATGTGGAGCATTTGATATGTTCTGAGATAACATCTCTGTTAACTGATTTCCTTGTTGTTGCATAAGATCTTTTATATTCGCGACCATTGCTAAACTAGCTCCAGACCGAACTTTGCTGTTTGCCATCACGACAGACATTGCTGCAATATCCATCCAATTCCCTCCTCACCTTAGCCAATTATAACTACTCCCTTTTCATCGGCATAGAATACCCAATCCTTAACAGTATAAGAATCCTTTCATAAGCAAAAGTTAGACTATATGGACTTATTTGTGGTTTAATTTTCTTATCTAGTGAAACGAAGGTATGGTGAGGCTATTTTGGACATTCCACTGGTTTCCATCGGTATTGTTCTTATATTAATCGTCGCAAATGGTATTTTTGCGATGACAGAAATTGCAATTGTAACTTCCCGAAAAGCACGATTAGATAAAATTGCCGAAAATGGTGATAAGCGAGCAAGTTATGCACTAAAGCTGGCCGAAGAACCGAACCAATTATTATCAACTATTCAAATCGGGATTACTTTAATCGGTGTTGTAACTGGTGCTTTCGGTGGTGCTGCAATCGCAAGCCAATTAACGCCTGCGATAGCTAAAATTGAGTCACTTGCACCATTTAGCTCACAAATTAGCTTATTTATCGTGATTGCGATAACAACCTATTTGTCGTTAATTATTGGTGAGCTCGTACCGAAACGAATCGGTATGAATAATCCGGAAAAGGTCGCCCTATCCGTTGCGAAACCAATGTATTACTTTTCAAAAGTAGGCAAGCCATTAATCTGGGTATTAAGTAAATCAACCGAATTCGTTCTGAAAATTTTCGGGATTAAACAAAATAATGATCCGGATGTAACGGAGGAAGAGATTACTCAGTTAATTGAACAAGGTGTATACAGCGGTGTAGTGGAAGAAAACGAGCGTGAAATGGTAGAAAAGATATTCTACATGGGTGACCAGCGATTAGGTGACATCCTCACGCCAAGAACATACCTCGAATGGATCGATTTAGAGGACCCACAAGAGGAAAACTTAGAAATCATGAATACGAGTAACCATTCCTCCTTTCCCGTCGGTGAGGGGAGCCTAGACAACATACGCGGAATCATTCATAAGAAGAACGTCTTTGGAAAATTACTGAAAAACGAACCCTTCCAGTTAGAGGATGTTGTAGAAAAAGCCCTCGTTTTACCGGAAGCCATGATGGCCTTTCAAGCACTGGAAAAAATCAAAGACTCCGGTAAGCACCAGGCAATCGTAATTGACGAATATGGAGGAATTGAAGGATTCGTTACTTTGCATGACTTTATCGAAGTTATCGTCGGGGACATGCCTGATCTTTTTGATGTCGATCCCAAAATTGTCAAACGCGATGAGAAGACCTGGCTTGCAGATGGCCTTATTCCGTTAGAAACCTTTAGACGTTATTTTGAAATCGATGAATTTGAAGAGTTACGCAGTGAATCACACACGCTTGGTGGCTATATTACAACCTATCTAGGTGATATTCCAAAGGTGGGCGACTTCATCCAGGTAGAAGACTTGAAAATTGAAGTAGTTGATATGGATCATGTGCGGGTGGATAAGGTAATGGTGACACGGGTTGAGTTGGATAGTGGGGAGTAGGAGTGGGGGGACGCTGGTGGTAGTGAGGGTTGCTGGTGATTCCCCTCTGATTAGGCGAATATTAACGGAATGCGAGGTGCTATCAACCGAAGCAGAGCGGGCATCAACCGATTTGAGGTGACTATCAACCAAAACATAGCGGGCATCAACCGATTTAAGATGACTATCAACCAAAATGGAACGAATATCAACCGTTTAAATGGAAACATCAACCGAATTAGTCAGAATATCAACCGTTTAAATAAAACATCAACCAAACGAGCCCAAACATCAACCACACCGCCGGACATCAGCCATCCTCCCGCAAAAGAGCCAACCCCACAACCCCCAACTACAACTGCGTCTTCTGCTTCTTCCCAGCAGTCTTCAACATAATCTGATTCACCACTTCGGAGAACATTAACCCCATGGCAATTCCACCAGCCAGTAGCATTACTTTTGTGGAATATTGAAACGCTAATAAGTAATCGTTTTGAACGACGCTGCGCATGGCGTTGTAGGCCATCCCACCGGGGACGAGTGGAATGATGCCAGATACGTTAAAGATGATGATTGGTGTTTTATAGATTTTGGAGAAAAAGCGGCTGATCATGGCAACGAGCATAGCGGCCAGTATAGTTGCTGGAACGGTGTCCATACCTCTCTCGACAAGCACATAATAGACAATCCATCCGACCATCCCATTTAACCCACATTGAACGAGCACTTTTTTCGGTGCATTAAATAATATCCCAAACCCTGCTGATGCAACAAAGCTTGTTATAAGCTGAGCAAGTATTCCCACTCCTAACCCTCCGATCCGTTTATACATGATTTCTATTGTAAACTAATTAGCAAACAGACTGCAATCTTCTGGAATAAAATATCCGGTATTACAGGAAAAAGTTTGCAAATTAAGAAAAGTATTTTTCGTGTTTTGTTATTTCGGAAAGCGAAATACCGCAATAATAGTGAGAAAATCGTTTGAAATGAAGGACTATTATACTATAATTTAGAATAAGTATTCGAATTTTTGTTTAATTTTCTAAAAGGAGAGCTATCATGACTAAGACCGATTCGACACAATCTGCCATATTAAGTATGTTATTTCAAAATAATAATACCCACATTGGTCAAGACGCTCTTACGGAAAAACTACTAAACTACTATGCATCACTAGGAAATAACGCACCCGATTTGATTATGGTGTTCTCTCCAGATGGACAATTGCGCTCTCAAAATCAGATGAACTTGGCTCCATTTACTAATCTAAATAAAATAGAAGACCTCCAGCATGTGCTGTTGAAACAAACATACCAAAAATTTGCAGACGCTTTCGCTAATTCACTGACTGGAAAAACGGAATACTGTGAGGTACAAGTCAAGCGAAAAAAGCAGTTCTACGAAGTCATGATGATGCCATTGCAAAATTCCAGTGACATAGATGGTGTAGGGATCATTATTAAAGATGTGACAATACATAAACGAAAAGAAATAGATACGCGAAGTGAAAATAGAAGTTTTAAATCGATCTTTGATCTATTAGATATTGGTGTCTGGATCAGTGAATATAAAACAGGAAAACTAGTATACGCCTCCAAGGGGTTAGCGAACCTGTATGAATATCCAATTGAATCATTTGATACAGACCAATTAGATATCAAGCATGTGATTCAAAAATATGTTCACGAAGATGATAAAAAATATGTAAAGCAACTGGCCATCGATGTACTAGCCAAAGGCGAATCTGTTGATTTGCGATATCGAATTAACGCGCTTAATGGCGAGGGAAAATGGCTAACCTGCCACACGGCTCCGTACCGGGATGAAAGTGGCAAGATTACCCATATTTACGGGATGCAGACCGATATAACGAATGAAGTGGAGACACAAGAGCAGCTGAGATATTCTGCGAATCATGACCTACTAACGACACTTCCCAACCGAAGAAGTTTGGATGAAAAACTCGATCAGTTAATGAATAGTGAAACACCATTTGCATTTATGTTTTTAAACTTAGATCGTTTTTCGGTTATTAATGGGTCGCTAGGCTACCAAATCGGGGATGAAGTGTTAAAAACAATAGCTGCTAGGCTTTTATTGATTCTCCCAGAGTCGAGCTTTGTTGCCCGTTTAGAGAGCAATGATTTTATCATTCTTCTCGAGGATTATCAGAGTAAGGACAATATCCTAGCCATCACGAATAATTTAATTAACGACATTAAGCAACCGTTAACCATCGATAATTACGAAATTAATTTGACCATTAGCGCTGGAATCAGCATGTACCCAGAAGATGGCGAGACAGTCGAAAGCTTAATGGACAAGGCACACTCAGCGCTCAGCCATGCAAAGAAAAGCGGTAGAAATACATTCCGACTGTATTCCTATTCCAAGGACATTGCATTCCAACGTAAGCTAGCGATTGAGAAAGATATGATCGAAGCTCTAGAAAAAGTAGAATTTGAGCTGTATTATCAACCATTAGTGGAAACAAAAACAGGCCAAATCATGGGCGCAGAAGCACTCATACGCTGGAATCATAAGGAATGGGGGCTAATTTCCCCAGGAGAATTCATTCCAATTGCGGAGGAGAACCATCTAATTAGCGACATTACGGATTGGGTGATTAAAAAGGCATGTAGCCAAATGAAAGAATGGAAAGACAAAGGATTAGAATTAATCCAAGTTTCTGTAAATATTTCACCAATTCGCCTGATGAAAAAAGGCTTCACAGACTATGTGAAGAGACAGTTGGAAGCTTATCAAGTGCCGGCGGGCTATCTCGGGGTGGAAATTACAGAAGGTTCGCTATTAAAAAGTGAAAAAGGCGTGCTGATGACACTTGCAGAATTAAAGGAGCTTGGCGTACGCGTTGCCATCGATGACTTTGGTACCGGCTTTGCCTCACTTAATTACTTGCGCGAGTACCAAGCAGATACGTTAAAAATTGACCAAGTATTTATTCAAAGTCGAGATGGTCAAGTGGAAAAGGATAATATTATTGTCGGTTCCGTCATGGAAATGGCAAAAGGACTTAAAATGAAGATAATTGCAGAAGGCGTGGAGGAATACGGGCAGTATCGTTTCTTAAGAAATCGACAATGTGACCTCATTCAAGGGTACTTATTTTCAAGACCAGTTCCCGTAGCTAATTTTGAAGAATTGTTAGTAAGAGGGGTACTTCAACCAGATCCGGTAAAAGTCGAAAAGGATCGCATAAAAAAACAAAAGCAAAAACAAAGCTTGGGTTTGTCTCCTTAACGGTGAGGAGTACAAACCCAAGTTTTTATTAATGTACGATATCCAATGTCCTTTCTCTTCTCCAAACAAAAAGCATGAACATGCTACCTATCACTATTATTAACACATAGCCCGATGGAACGAGCCATTGCGATAGATCTAGGGCAGTAATTTGATAAATCAAGTAAGAGATACCAGGGCCGATCATTGCGATAATAAAGGGAATCTGAATCCCTACTAACGCTACGAAGTTTGGCATCAAATTCGAAAAAATCATGGCAAGCAAAGCAAATACAAATCCCAAGAAGTAAATAGCAAGAACTGTTAACACAATATATTGGAAGAAGGTAATGTCATACCAATGGAATCCACCGATGAAAGAATTAATTGGACTAGAAAAGAACATTCCCGTATTGTTTAAGGAATAAATACTAAAATAGATTGCTAGAAGTGCTGTAATTACCATAAACATTGCAAGTAACCCAGCAATCATTTTTCTCTTAAATATATTCCGCCCAACCCTTGTTGTATATTGCAAGTCTACTAGTCTTAACGAACGATCCCTAATGAAAACAGGAGATAACAACAACACGACACTAACAATAATCGCTATCGCAACGTTTACGATAAAGTCCTTGTAGTTATAAAAGACCAACTCTGGATAGATATAATAATTACCAGTAGCCTTTATTTCTTCTAACGTTGCAACTTGCTGGGAACTACCTCTTTCCATTTCATTCGCCATAATTATGTCGTTCTCATTTTGAAATTCTATTAAACGTTCGCGCTCCTGAAGCTCCCAGAATAAATCCACATTCTCCTCAAAGACCACTTTGTTTCGTAGCTCTGCTTGTTCCTGATTTTCATAATTGATATCTTGAAAATCTTGATAACTATGTATTCCAACCGATGAAAAATCCACCCTTGATTGAATATATTCGTCTGCATCTTTCAAACGTTGTTCATATGTCTCTTTAAAGTCTGCTTTCTCCCCTTCGCTCATGGAGACACCATATTTCTCAACCATTTCTATACCAATTCGATAGGAGTCTAGAGCTGGTCTTCCATTAGGGAAATGTTCAATATGATAACTGATTAATAAAAAGTACAATATAGCATTAGCGAGAACAAGCAACAAACCAATTTTCCAGTTTAAGATTTTCTTCAATTCTTGTAGTACAATCCGCATTCTCAACAATCCCCTTAGACAATATCTTGTTTATTAAAACGCTTCATAACAAAAACAAACAATATGGTAATAACTACTACAGCCACAAGCACCGTAATGACTTCATAGTATTTAAAAACGAGTAACCCATTACTAGCCATAAACCATTGGTGAGGATTTAAGACGAGACTTGTTAGGTTAAATCCAGTAACAAATATTAGGTTCGATGATTTGGGCATGAACCCCTGTAGCATAAAAAGAATTGTAAATATCGCTATAAATCCAAAGAAAGTAAAATAGCTATTTTTAAGTAAAACAGCAATAGCAAACGTGCTACACGAGAACAGGAGCATACAAATATAAAACAAAGCAATAGCCCCGACTAAATATTGTAAAAAGGACATCTCCCACCAGGAGACGTATGGGAAGTTAGTTTCCCAGTTAAATGCACTACTAATTGAGCTATGCCATAAGTGGGTATAATCAAACACCTTAAAATAGACAATTAGTGCTACAGCCAATAACACTACTGACAGGATTGTGGAGACAGCTAAAGAAGCTACCAATTTATCCACCATCAAACGTCTCCCTCTTTTAGTTGCATATGTAACAAGGTGTGCTTTGTTTTCAAATTCATAATTGGTTATTAATGCCGTGGAAAGCACGATTAAAATGATTGATTCAAAAATAATAGGTAGAAACAACTGTTTAAACAATTGGCTGTGCATGGAATATACTTTACCAGCAAAAAACCATCGCTTATGCTCCATATTACGCTTCATCTCATCGAATCGATTTCCAAACTTCTCATATTGTTTACTCAGCGATTCGGAGGCTGCACCACTCAACCCATAGTTTTGAATATTGTTTTCACCAAGTTCTTTGATATCAATCTTCTGGTAGGATTCATCGATATGTTTAGCCGTATCTAAATACATTTCTTTTAGATAAATAGTATAAAAGGAATCCAACTGGTCTTCCGAATATTTCTCTTGTCGCTCATAGGTCAATTGCGAAAAAAATTCTCCAGCACTAGAAAAAGATTGACCAGCTTTTTCCTCGGTTATGTTATTTAAATGAGTCAGTTCCTCTTGTAAATCCTTTTCCATTTTAAGGAGAGTTTCATCAGTAATTTCTACTCCGTAAGAATTAGCTACGTCATTAGCTACATGCAGTTCCTTATTAAAATCAGAAGAGTTAGAGACAATCAATATATTATAAGCAGTAAATAATAGTAACAAAAATAGAATAATAGGTGATGTTAATGCCTTTTTACATTCGAATTTTACAATTTGCATGTTAATCACACACCTAATGAAAGGTCATCACGGTACTCATAAAGGAAGACGTCCTCAAGATGTGGATTCTTTACTGTCCAGTCCTCTTTTGACTCACCTTTATGAACGAAACGAACTAGCATTTTTGATTGTTCCTGTTTTTCAGAAAGTAGCACGTGATTCGCTCTAAAGGAAGCAAGCTCATCATTTGTAATAGTAGTTTCATAGACTGCTCCGTCTAACGTGTTACAAATGTTTTCTACAGAATCCTTGTATAATAACTCTTGATTCTTAATCATCACCATCTCATTAGCGATAGATTCTATATCAGACACGATATGAGTAGAAATGATAATCAATCGATCGCGAGATAATTCCGTTAGTAGCTGACGAAACCTGGCCCGTTCTTTTGGGTCCAGCCCAGCAGTTGGCTCATCTAGAATAACTATCTTTGGATCATTTAGTAATGCTTGGGCAATCCCGACCCGTTGAATCATACCACCAGAAAACTTACGCATTTTCTTATTAGCCACATCAGACAACGCTACCTTATCGAGCAACTCTGTAATCTTTTCTTGGGCAACCTTTTTCTCAATCCCTTTTAATGCAGCCAAGTACATTAAATAGCTCTTAGGAGAGTAATGTTTATAATAGCCGAATTGCTGTGGCAAAAATCCAAGTACTTCACGATACTCCTCATCTAAGCTGGTAATATCGGTTCCGTTATACAGTATTTCCCCTTTGCTTGGCGAAATAAGTGTAACTAGCATCTTGATTAACGTCGTTTTACCAGCACCATTTGGGGCTAGTAAACCATATACTCCAGAACCGAACTCAAGATTAATATTTTTTAATGCGGTAAAGTCTCCATAGTTTTTACTAACGTTATTAACTACCAACATATTATCGAACTCCCTCTACTGGTTTAAAATGCACCAGCTTTCTTAGATAATTGAAATAGATACCAATACTTAATGCTAGAATAACCAGATAGACAGGGATAGGAATGGTCATTAAGAAACCTTCATAAAAGTCACTTTTCACATAGCTCAAACTCATGTTAGCTACAACCCATCCCCCTATGACGAAGGCAATCATCAATCTCGATTGCCGTTTCAAATAGGCGAATAAAAAGATAATAGAAAAGAGGAATAGGGATGTAATGGAAATCATAATAGCTCTGAAAAATTGGATATCATCATCTAATAAAGAAACGGATCGAACACTACAAACATTTACTAGAATTGCTATGATACTAAACACGAACATGCGAAATGCTGCTACTTGATACAGGTTATATTTGCAAACCATCTCCACTTCATACGTAGCTGTATGGATTTTACTAGTAAAATGATAAATAGATAGAGTCATGAATAAAAGTGGTGATAGCAGAAAGGTAATCGCATAAAAGTCTTTAACTTCATAAAACCGACTCTCTGTTACAACAAATGGAATAAAGAGTAAGGCACTAAATCCAATAAGGAGAATGAGAAACTCCTCCCAGCGATTCGGCATCAAATTGCGTAACCCAATTTCTTTGTATAACCGAAGCAAGTAAACATGAAATGATTCCTTTGGCTTCAATCCAACGGAAATAATATGATTTAATTCCCTTTGGATTTGCTCGTCACTAGGCATTGGAATATGAAACTTTTCCTTAGTCATGGCTAAACTCCTTCATTTCCATTTTGATTAATTTTAAGGCTGCATAATACCTTGTTTTCACAGTCGAGAGGGGCAGCTGTTCCATCTCCGCGATTTCATGAAATCGATACTCTCCAAATAATTTGAGCCTGATAACTTTCTGATAGCTCGTTTCTAACGAATTAATAATGGATGCGATTCGTTCCATTTCTTCCTTATACTCTAAGGACACCACTAGATCCTCACTATCATGCAACTCCATATCCTCGATTGTGTCGGATATCCGTCTCATTTTATAGTGCCTCGAGCGGTAAAAATCCACCACACGATTAGAAGCTATTCGGTATAACCACGTCCGGAATGTAGCGGTACGTCCTTCAAATTGATGAATAGACTTTAGAACACTAATAAAGATCTCCTGGGTCAAATCAAGTGCTAACTCCGTATCTATTGTTTGTTTGTAGACGAATGCATAAATTTCTTTATAGTATTTTGCAATCAGTTGATTAGCTGCTTCGGTATTTGCTTTTCGCTTTATCTCTTTTATCCATTTTTTCTCTTGATCCATCATTTCACCACGTATTCCCCTTAACCCTGTCTCTATTCATATAGTCGAAGTGAGCTGGGAAAAAGTTTTAAATATGAAAAAGTTTTTTGTAAAGAGGTAAAAATAAAAGGAAAAAAAAGAACCTGTTCCCGAATGGTGGACAGGTTCTAGGGGGTTATACCTATCTTAAACAAATGAAAGTACTACCGCGATACCTGCTCCAATCGCAATCGCAGTCAACAGTGCTTCAACTCCTTTAGAAAGGCCAGCCAATAAGTGCCCCGCAAGTAAATCACGAACAGCATTGGTGATATGAAGTCCAGGTACAAGCGGCATAACCGCCCCAATAATAATCTTATCTAACTCCACACCTAATCCAGTTTGAACAAAAACAATTGCAATAAGTCCAATAACGAAGGAAGCAACAAACTCAGATATAAAGCGAATCTCCACCAGCTTATCAAACCAGAGAAAACCGATAAAACCAATCCCTCCTGCCACTAATGAGGGAAGGAAGTCTGCCCAAATTCCTCCGAACATAATCGTAAAGCATCCACTGGCAATCGCTGCAATAGCAACCATGACAGTATTCGAGTAGAGAAATTCTTGCTTCTCCAGCACTCGTAACGCACGAAGCGCTTCATCAATCGTTAATTCCCCAGCAGCGATTCTCCGAGAAACACTGTTTACTTCAGCAATTTTATTTAAATCCGTTGTCCGTTTTTCAATCCGCATCATGTTCGCAGGCTCTGCTTGATCAGTCGAAAAGTTAATACCGGTAGGAGTCACATAGCTCTGCGAATTCTCTCGCCCATACGCCCTTGCTATCCGATTCATCGTATCCTCCACCCGATACGTCTCCGCACTACTTTCCAACATGATTTTCCCAGCTAGCATACAAACCTTGGTGATTTGTTTTTCCATAAGTAATCAGCTCCGAACTCTTTTGTCTTTTCTTATTATAGTAGGGAAAGTGGCGAGATGGAAGGGGGAGGTGGATTGTGTGGGGGGGTATCAGCCGTTTTCTTAAGGGATCATCAACCGAAAGTGCGGGGGTATCAACCGTTTTTGAAGATTATCAACCGAAAGTGTAATGATATCAACCGTTCTTGAAAAACATCAACCGATAAATGACATTATCAACGAGTATTGAAAAATATCAACCAAAAATAGGAAACTATCAACCGAAATACCGAAACATCAACCAAACGGCAGCGCACATACCATACGAACCCCCACAACAAACAAAAAAACCTCCCCAAAAGGAAGGCATACCACTAAGGCATCATCATAATTAGCCCAACTAAAGAAACAAACGGAATAGCATTCGCCATAGCCATACCGATCATCGAAAACGTCATCACTCTTTGCTTCGCTTCTTCTGGAACACCTACAGAACGTTGCAAGAGAATAAATAAAGGTCCAAATACCAATGCAAAAATGACAATAATTCCAGGTAAGTAAAGCTCTTCGATGGAGGACGCTGTAGTTAGATTCATCAGCCCTAGAATGATGAAGATGATTGGAAGTAATTCAGCAATGGCAACTCCGATAAAGAACTTTGTTTGGATGGTACCAACATTATCTGGATTTTCTTTTAGTTTTTCAATGTTAATTTTAAAGATTAATAGAATGGATAGACTTGCTAGGATTGCTGCGATAGCGAAGTAATAAGCAGGACTCATCATAACACTTCCCTTTCAGAAAATTTTAATTTAAACCAAAGGTATCATAGCATAATATGAAAGCCTACTCAATGGGAGAAATAAAAAGTTCTTTATAAAGCACGTTTTATTGTCGAAGTCAGAACTTTCTACCTAGATTCTTTCACGAAAAAGCACGAAAAAATAGGTATATCTTCTTATATAGTATGTAGTATATTGCAGAAAATTACCAAACTTTAGCGAAATCGCTAGAATCTATCCGTATATTTAACTACGACTTTGGTACCTTGTCTAAGTTTTAAGAATTATCTATCATTAAAATTACTAAGTTTTTAGGCTACTAGAATCATAAAGTAGGGGGCTAAAGGCTTAAGTCAAACTTTCATTGAGGAGGAAGGAAATGCTTAAGAGAATTTCGGTATTATCTTTAATTTTTCTATTAGCGTTCAGTACAGTTGCCTTTGCGGTACCTGGAAATATTGTCGTTAATAGTAATCTTCAGAAGGGAACCCTTTCTAAAGATTTAGTAGAAACGATCAATCCAGACGAAGTAGTTCGTGTCACTGTTGAACTAGACGGTGAAGCTCCGATTGAGAAAGCTACGAAAAAAGGGGTTAAGTTTGGCGATTTAAGCGTAGCGGAGAAGAAACAGCTTTTAAATGAAGCGAAAGCAAAGAAAAATACAGTAAAGAAAGCAATGAAGGATAAGAATATTAATGCCAAAGTCCTTCAAGAATTTGATGCTGTTGTAAACGGCTTTAGTGCGGAAGTTAAATTTGGTGAATTGGATGCGATCCAAGCAATTCCAAATGTAAAGAGTGTGGTTATTTCCACTAAGTACGAGCAACCTATTGCTGAGCCAGATATGGTAAACAGTAAAGAACTTGTACAAGCACAACAAGCATGGAATGAATATGGATATACAGGTGAAGGTATGGTTGTCGGTGTCATTGATACTGGTGTAGACCATAACCACCGTGATATGGTGCTTTCTGAAGGGACTTCAGTAGCCCTATTGGAAGATGATGTGAATCAAATTATTGCAGATGAGGGTTTACCTGGTCAGTACTACACAGGTAAAGTACCTTATGGATATAACTATGCAGATCAGAATGATGAATATACTGATAACTACGCAGGTGGCTCATCACATGGTATGCACGTAGCTGGTACAGTTGGTGCAAATGGTGATGAAGACAATGGAGGAATCTTAGGTATTGCTCCAGATGCGCAAATTTTAAACTTAAAAGTATTTAGTAACGATCCAGATAATCCATATACATATGGTGATATCTATATCGCTGCAATTGACGATGCAATTAAGTTAGGTGCTGATGTACTTAACATGAGTTTAGGTGCTACGGCTGGATTTGTGGATAGTCAAAATCCAGAGCAACTTGCTGTTTCTCGTGCAGTAGAAAACGGTGTTATGATGTCTATTTCTGCAGGTAACTCTGCATTATTCGGAGATGGATTCTTCTATCCTTATGCATCTAATCCAGATTATGGTTTAGTTGGTTCTCCTGGTGTTTCGTATGATTCATTACAAGTTGCTTCTTTTGAAAATACATTTATGACAATTGATGCATTAGATTTCGCTATTGAAGGTGGCGAAACTGGTGTTGCAGGATTTATGTCAGCTGGTCAAACAGCACCAACAGTTGGAGCTACATATGAACTGGAAGTAGCTGGACTTGGCCATCCTGCAGATTTTGAAGGAAAAGATTTTGATGGTAAATATGCTCTTGTACAACGTGGGGAACTTGACTTCGTAACAAAAGCTCTCAATGCACAAAGCGCAGGAGCTGCTGGAGTAATTGTTTATAATAATCAAGACGGTATGGTAAACATGGCTTCAGATCCGGCTATAGTTATTCCACAAATCTTCCTTTCAAAGGTAGATGGTGATAAGTTAGCGGCAGCAGTGCAAAATGGTCAAACAGCTAGCGTAACATTCTCAGGTGAACAAACTTCAGTGCCAAATGCAGCAGCTGGACAAATGAGTGACTTCACTTCATGGGGTGTAACGCCAAACCTAGACTTTAAACCAGAAATCACTGCTCCTGGTGGGCAAATTTACTCTACACTAAATGATGGTGGATATGGTGTGAAATCTGGTACGTCGATGGCAGCTCCACATGTTTCAGGTGGTAGCGCATTAGTGTTAGAGCGTGTGGATAGTGAATTTAACCTAGAAGGTAGAGACCGTGTTGAATTAGCTAAAACTATTTTAATGAATACTTCTGCTCCAGTAGAATTTGATGGCGCACTAGTTTCACCACGTCGTCAAGGTGCTGGTTTAATGCAACTTCATTCTGCTTTATCTACTCCTGTAGTAGTGACAAATTCTACAACTGGTGAAGCAAAAGTTGCACTGAAGGAAGTAACAGGAAACCAAGTTACTTTCGAATTAACAGCTGAAAACTTCTCAGATGAAGCGGTAAGCTATGAAGTTAGTGCGAATGCACAGACGGATACGCCAGTAAATGCGGGTATTCTTGTAACTGCACCTAACTTGTTCGGTGCATTAGATCTTGGATCAGTAGTTACTGTGAATGGTGAAGCGGTAAGTACAGTGGAAGTTCCTGCAAACGGTTCTGAAACTTTTGAAGTAACTATAGATTTAAGTTCCGTAGATGGGACACTTTCTGGTTGGTTCGAAAATGGTTACTGGTTAGAAGGATTTGTAACATTAACAGACGCAACGGACACGAACCCTTCTCTAACAGTTCCTTATGTTGGATTCAAGGGTGAGTGGGATGCAGCACCTATCTTTGATACGCCAGTTTGGGATCCAATGTCATTCTACGGCATGACTGGTTTAGTAGGAACAATTGGTGGTGAATTCTACATTTTAGGTGAAGATCCATCTCAACTAGCATTCTCGCCAAATGGTGACGGATACTTAGATGATGCAGGGTTAATCCTATCATTCCTAAGAAATGCGAAAGAAGTGACATTTAATGTTCTAGATGCAGATGGTAATGTAGTAGATACTATTTTCACAGAATCAAATATCCGTAAAGACTATTATGATAGTGGAAATGGGTCATATTATAAGTTTTCATCTGACTGGATGTGGGATGGAACTGTAAATGGAACGCTTGCAAATGATGGACAATACTTCCTACAAGCTGTAGGTGTCATTGATTTTGCTGGAGCACAATCAGATTCCATTGAAATTCCTGTATTATTGGATACTACAGTACCTACCATTTCTGCAGATATTAATCGTGGGAAACGTGAATTAACAGTTTCTGTTGCAGATGAAAATGGTAGTGGTGTTGCGGCTTGGCAAGTCCTAGTTAACGGTGAGGATGTTTCTGGGGTACTTACTGATGTAAGTGAATTTGACCTTACTGGAATTCACCCTAGCTCGGTTGTAACGGTTTATGTAGAAGACCTTGCTGGAAACTTCTCACAGAAGAATGTTCTAGGACCACAAGGTAAAGCACACGGTAAATATAAAGATTTACAAAACGCACAATAATATTTTAAAAAAGTAAAACAGCCCCTTATCGCTATATAGTGGTAGGGGCTGCTTTTTTGGGGGACAGAGGGTCAGGTTTCCTGTCCCACACACAGGGACAAGGAACCTGACCCTCTGTCCCTCATTCTCTTTCGGATTTCAGTTGCATTAGTCTGTCTTGGACTTCGGGATCGTTTTCTATTTGGAGCACTTCTTCATAAATTAAAATGGCTTCTTGGCGTTTACCTAGTTCCATATGCTGCTCAGCATCCATCTTCATTTGGTCTATGACCTCTTCTTTATCTGCACAACCAAACATCACTACCAAGCAAGACAATAAAAATAGTAGTTTATAGCAAATATTTTTCTCCTTTTAATAGTATTTGTTCCTATATTTTCCAATGGTGAAATAATTATGTTCTGTTGAAGTCATAGTAGGAAATTAGGATAGTAATGTGAACTTATTCACAGAGGGACAGTCCCTCTAATCCAACTTTTTTACATTGCCTTCACACATACTCAATATCCAGTTAATATCTAAGCTTTATACTAAAAAGGAAAGTATTACAAAAACGTAGGTAAGGGGAGAATTCAATGACGATTCGAGGCATTGCTCATCGTGGATACCCTGTAAACTTTCCTGAAAACACATTATCATCCTTTCAGGCGGCTATAAACTTAGGGTTTTCTCACATGGAGCTTGACGTACATATGAGTAAAGACGGAATCCCAGTAGTTATCCATGATCATACAATTGACCGCATGACAGATGGAAATGGAGAGATTTATAGTTACACGTTAGAGGAGCTTAAACAGTTTACGATCACCCCAAATGAAAAAATTCCTACTTTAGAAGAAGTACTTCAACTAGCCAAAGACCGCATCCATGTATCCATCGAACTAAAGAAACCGAATTTTTATTCAGGTATTGAAAAAAAGGTGTACGAAATTATTCATAAACTACAAATGGAAAAACAGACTTACATAATTTCTTTCAACCATGATTCCTTGCGTAAGTTACGGGCCATTTCCAAAGACATACAAATCGGACCACTCGTTAATAAAGTCCGTCTAACACACTACCGACTCCTAAAAAAGTTAAACGCACAATACTTTGCTGTGAAGTACACAGCCATAAAAGAAAAGCATATTCGAAAGTGTGAGAAGCTGGGCATCCAATTAGTAGTTTGGACGGTGAACACCGTAGAACAGATGCAAACTACAAAGCAATACCCATCAATCTTGGTTACTACTGACGAATTAGAAAAATATAAAGCAGTATTTTCACAATAGAGAGGGGAGAATAACGTTGCTTAGAAAGAGAAAGTCTACTTTAAAAAGATTGATTTACCTACTACTTTTTCCAATGATGTTTTATGCAATTCTCAAGAACTTCCGTAATGAACAGTATGTAAGAATTTAATGCGACAGAGATGGAGGGACAGGAACCTTGAGCCACGGGTGGGACAAGGTTCCTGTGAACTACCACCCGAATAATGGACAAAAGTAAAAGAAGGACATTATTCGGGTTTTCCTATATCTATAAAGTGAAAATCCGTTTATAATTTTAATTAACTAGATGAGCGGAGGATTTTATAGTGGCTAAAAAGTATTATTCAGAAAATGAAATTAAGCAATTAAAACAAAACCCTAATATAGTTGATGTGAAAAAGAATCAAATAACCTATCTCCCAGAGTTTAAGGTAAGGGCTGTTAAAGATAACCTAGAAGGTAAAGCCCCTAGTTTAATATTTTTAGAGAATGGTTTTGATCTTGAGATTCTTGGAAAAGACATACCTAGGAAAAGATTATATACTTGGCGAGAGGTTTATGATAAATCAGGTGAATTAGGGTTGTTAACTGACTTTAGAGGCAAGAAAGAATCTAAAAAGGATTCTAAAGAGCTTTCTATTGAAGAACAGCTTAAAAAGGCAGAAGCCAAAATAAAGTTCTTGGAAATGGAAAATGAGTTTTTAAAAAAGCTAGAAGAGTTGGAAAGGATGGCGATGAAAAAGAAACGAAACTAACACCAGGCGAAAGATATCAACTCATCCATGACACTATCCAACGTAATAATTTAAAGCGTGTACGTACTTATCTATGTGTTCTTGCAGGGGTAAGTAGAAGTGGTTATTATGCCTGGATGGATGCGAAAGAACTTCGAGATTCACGCGAAAAAGAAGATGAAAATGATACGGAATTAATTGCTTACATCTTTAACCAAAAAAGTCAAAAAACAGGCGTATTACTAATAAAAATGATCATGGAAAATGATTATTGTATTTGTATGAATCATAAAAAGATAAGAAGATTAATGCGCAAGTATAATCTAATGACAAAAGTGAGAAGAGCTAATCCTTATAAAAAAATGATAAAAGCAACTCAAGAACATCGAACATTACCTAACCTTGTAAATCGCCAATTTGATCAAGGAAAACCAAGTAAAGTTCTATTAACAGATATAACTTATTTGTATTACGGGAATGGCCAAAAAGCTTATTTATCATGTGTTAAAGATGGGTGTACAAAGGCAATTATTGCACACTATTTATCTACTAATCTAGAAATGAGTATTGTTTATAAAACACTAGAACACCTAGATCAAAACAACGGTATTATCAAACAAAATACTATCCTACATTCAGATCAAGGGGTCCACTACACAAATCCAGAGTTTCAAAAGAAAGCGAAAGAATTGAAGTTAACACAATCAATGTCACGCAAGGGAAATTGTTGGGATAATGCCCCTATGGAGTCATTTTTTGGACACTTTAAAGATGAAGTAGAATATAAACATTGTACGAATTTTTATGAATTACAGCAAGTTGTGGATTCTTATATTGATGAATACAATAACCGGCGATATCAATGGGGGTTAGAAAAAATGACTCCGGTACAATACCGGAATCATTTACTAGCTGCATAAGTGTCCCTTTTTATTACTGTCTGATTTTAGGGTAGTAGTTCACTGTCCCTCTGTCCCTATTAATAGGAATACTCTTTTCAAAGTGGTAATGATTGATACGTGGGCAAATGAGGTGCTTGAAAAAACAAAGAGCATTATTTTTGAAAAGTAATCGGGGAAAGGTGACATAGTCTTAGATGAGGTATATTAGAGTACGGGATATAATGGGCCTGTTGAACACCCTGTTTAGTAATATGAAACATACTAAGATTAGTGGGTAAGATCATCGACGGATGATTTTGCCCACTATTTTTCTTTTTAGAGTTATAGTGAGAAGTGAAAGAAAGCTCGATCAGCCTCAGGGATCATTGAATCCGTATCAAAAACCGAGCTTCTTCACTTTCATTTTTGAATCAGGTTTAAGTATGTTG